>JAYPCI010000033.1:0-1812 GCA_038124645.1 Candidatus Pelagibacteraceae bacterium | reverse complement strand
CTTGCTCAAATGCCATTGCAACTTTTACATCTGAAGGTTTTTTGCCTGCAGCTTTAGCTTGTTCAGCCATTAAATCTACAGCAGAATTTAAATATTGGTCCGCAGAGTTTAATACTGCAAATAGATATTTATATCCTTTTGTAAATAATGCTCTTGATGCACCGTTTGCTTCAATCATTGGAATTTTAAATTTCTCAGTAACTGGAGCGATTGCGATCGTAATACCAGAACCGTAAGGTCCTAACATATACTGAACGCCATCTTGTTCGATCAATCTTTGAGCAAGTGTAGCTGCTAGTTTAGCATCAGACTCGTCGTCATAATACTTCACTGCTAATTTATAACTTTTATTTCCTATTTTTACTCCACCTCTGTCATTGATCACTTTAACCGCAAGGTCATAACCTCTTTGAGTGTGTTCACCGTTCGTTGCATACTTTCCTGTTAAAGAAACAGCAGCACCTAAAACGATCGTATCACCTTCAACTTTTGAGAATGAACTTGTTGTAGTACCAATTAGAAGAGCAAATACAGAAAATACAGTTATTAGAAGATTTCTAATAGTTTTCATATTTTTCCTTTTCTCCCTGTTTATTAATTAATTAATTAATGGACTTATTAAACATGAATAAAAAATTTAAAACAACCGATTAAAAATTTTTTTTTTAGAAATTTAATCTTAAAGCTAAATAAATTGCTAATAAAAGTAAAACACACGCTGAGATTGTATTTATCGTTTTTGGATTTGCCTTTAACCAACCTGCTGCTTTTTTTGCAAGCAACCCATACATAATTAAAGAACTAAAATCTAAAATCACATAGGTCGAAATTAAAATAATAAATTGGGCAATATAATTTGTTTCAAAATTAATAAAAGAAGTGAAAATCGTTACAAAAAATACAATAGCTTTTGGACTTAAACCGGCAACTAAAAATCCGTCTCGATAAAAGGAGAAGGTTGATTTAACTGTTTGATTACCAACCTCAACGGACTTCACTTTGCTATTATAAGTATCATACGCTAAATAAATTAAATAAAGAATACTAGCCCATTTAAGATAACTTAATATCTCATAATTATCTTTTAATAACGAACCAATCACAAACACCACTAAGACGGCTTGAATAAAGTTAGCTGAAATATCACCTAAGGCTACCCAGACAGATTTTCTTAAACCATAATTTAACGTATGAGAAATGATCACGATTCTAGGTGTACCAGGGGTAATAAACATAAAGATAATAATCTGTAGAAAAATAAGGTAATCACTTGGAAACATGATGAAAGTGAATATATAGAAATAAATGAGGAAAAAAAGTTTAATTCCACAAACGAGAGTAAAAAATCCAGAACCTAATATAAAAGATAATAATTGGATTATCTGGGCAGCATGGGCGGATCGGATTACCTTTGAAGCAATTAAAGAAAAAACTGGCAAAACTGAGTCTGAGGTGATTAAGATAATGCGGAAAAACCTTAAACCAGCATCCTTTAGACTATGGAGAAAAAGAGTTCATACTAAAAGCATCAAGAATAGAAAAAAATTTAAACTGGACCGAAAAAAAATTAAGAAAAAGATTAACTTAAATGATATAAATAATTATGAATAAAGTTATCATGTATACAGGCCCCATGTGTCCTTTCTGTAATGCGGCAAAAGCATTATTAAAAAGTAAGAATGTAAATTTTACCGAATATAATATTGCTGAGGATCCTTCCAAAATGGATGAAATGTTAAAAAAATCTGGTGGTGCCCGAACTGTCCCTCAAATTTTTATTGGTGAAACTCATGTGGGTGGTAATGACCAACT
>JAYPCI010000032.1:0-2245 GCA_038124645.1 Candidatus Pelagibacteraceae bacterium | reverse complement strand
CTTTTAAAGATGAATGTGAAACAGATTTATTTGGTGAGCAAACTGTTTTATGTGGTGGTTTAGTTGAGTTAATTAAAAATGGCTACGAGACTTTAGTCGAAGCTGGTTACCCACCAGAAATGGCTTACTTTGAATGTTTGCATGAAGTTAAATTAATTGTTGATTTAATTTACGAAGGTGGCATCGCCAATATGAATTATTCAATTTCTAATACTGCCGAGTACGGTGAATATGTATCTGGTAAAAGAATAGTCGACGCCAAAACAAAAGAGAGAATGAAAGAAGTATTAAAAGATATTCAATCGGGCAAGTTTACTAAGCAGTGGATGGATGAATGTAAAAATGGTCAAAAGAACTTCTTAAAAATGAGAGAAGATTTAGCCAATCATTCCATCGAAAAAGTAGGTAAAAAACTTCGAGATCTAATGCCATGGATTGGCAAAGGTAAATTGGTCGATAAATCTAAAAACTAGGTTTTTAGAACGTTAAATCTCAAAAACATTTGCAAATTCTACTATTAATTGTAGTATCAACTGATTTTAAAATAGGTAATTTTTCAATCAATTAATATGGCAGATAAAAATAGAATTATAATTTTTGATACAACGCTTCGAGATGGTGAACAGTCACCGGGCGCTTCGATGAGCTTGGAAGAAAAAATCCAAATTTCAAGAATGTTCGAGGAGCTTGGAGTTGATATTGTTGAAGCTGGTTTTCCGATCGCTTCCCCTGGAGATTTTGAAGCAGTTACTGAAATAGGAAAAATTTTAAAAAAATCAACACCTGCGGGTTTAGCTCGTCATACCAAAAAAGATATCGATGCTTGTAAAGAGGCTTTAAAACATTCTAAGCATTTTAGAATACATACTTTTATTTCTACAAGTCCTTTACACATGAAACACAAATTAAACAAAACACCTGAACAAGTTTTAGAGTCGGTAAAAGAGCACGTGACGTATGCGAGAAAGTTTACCGATGATGTGGAGTGGTCTTGTGAAGATGGCACAAGAACTGAAATGGATTTTATGTGTAAGTCCGTAGAGTTAGCAATTAAATGTGGAGCCAAAACAATTAATATTCCTGATACAGTAGGCTACACCGTGCCTTCTGAATATAAAAAAATTATCGAAACATTAGTTAATAAAGTTCCAAATATTGATAAAGCTATTTTGTCAGTTCATTGTCATAATGATTTAGGTTTAGCGGTTGCCAATTCTTTAGCTGGAGTTTTAGCTGGAGCAAGGCAAGTTGAATGTACCGTTAATGGTATCGGTGAAAGAGCTGGAAACGCTGCACTGGAAGAGATTGTGATGGCGATGAAAACAAGAAGTGATTTGATGCCATTTACGACAGGGATTAATACCAAACTAATAAGTAAAGCTTCTAAGATCGTCTCTAATGCAACGGGTTTTCCCATCCAATTCAATAAAGCGATTGTTGGAAAAAATGCTTTTGCGCATGAGTCGGGCATTCACCAAGATGGTATGCTTAAAAATAGATATACGTATGAGATTATGACACCTGAAAGTGTCGGCGTTAAAAAAACTTCTTTAGTTATGGGTAAACACTCTGGTCGACATGCATTTAAAGATAAACTTTCTGATCTAGGTTATGCCAATGTTACTGAAGATGTCTTAGAGACGGCTTTTAATAAATTTAAAAGATTGGCTGATAAAAAGAAACATGTTTATGATGAAGATATCATTGCTTTAGTTGATGACAGTTTAATCAAAGACACAAATGAGATTAATGGTATTTCTTTAAAGTCACTAAAAGTAGTTGCTGGGACTGATGAACCTCAAAAGGCAGTCATGACACTTAATGTCTTTGGTGAGGAAAAAACTGCTGAAGAAAGTGGTGATGGTCCAGTTGACTCCATTTTTAAATGTATTACCAAGATTTACCCTCATGAAATCAAGTTACAGCTATACCAAGTGCATGCCGTAACCGAAGGAACTGATGCGCAGGCGACCGTAAGTGTCCGTATTGAGGAAAAAGGTAAAACAACAGTTGGTCAAGCGGCAAATACTGATACATTAGTCGCATCAGCCGAAGCTTACTTGAATGCTTTGAATAAAATGATATTAAAAAGAAAAAAGACAGTTTCTGAAGAATTTAGTACAGCAATATAAAAAAGGAGAGATATGAAATTTTTTAAAAATATTGGTTCAATGTGGTCACAAGATATGGCAATCGATCTTGGTACTGCCAACACGTTAGTGGTTTTAAAAAACCAAGGTGTTGT
>JAYPCI010000031.1:0-2837 GCA_038124645.1 Candidatus Pelagibacteraceae bacterium | reverse complement strand
TCAAAAAGAAATGCTTGAACTTGCTAAAGATCAAAAACTAATTTCGGCTAATTAAAATTATAGTTTTTCATTTTCAAGCTTTTTAGATGCGCTTGAAAAACCATTTAAATTTATTTCGATAGCTAGAGGTTGAGGTCCAAAACCGGCAACTCCTATAGCTACTTTTTTTCCTGAAGAAAAACTTTTTTTGATTTTATTATAATTATCGAGTGAAGCTTTGTCTTTTGTATTGTTAGTTAAAATAACCATACACCCTATCACCTCACATTTTGTCCAAGATAAATTAAACTGTTCTTTATCATCAAATTTTATGGCTAGTCTTCTACTCAGGTTTACACCTAAAGGACCAATAACGCTTATGATTTCTTTTATTTCATTATCTTGATTTTTAAATCTTGCATAATTTATTCCAAAACGAATATTTGAATTCTGAAGTTGCAAAGATTGTGAAACCTCACAATTTTTTTTTCCGTGATCTTCTACGCATTGGTAAGTCCAGCTAGTATATTGTTGAGTTGTTACTTTTGGTGGTGGATCTCCTTTTTTATGCCCCGCATAAGAATATGTAGAAAATAAAAATGATATAGCAAAAAGAATTCTTAACATTAAAACTGTCCAACTAAGCTTATTAAACTCCTATTATCCCAGGTCAACCCATCTACATCATTACCATTAGAATCTTTTCCAGGATTATTTCCTAGTTTTTCAGCATATGTCGCAGTTAATGCAAAATTTTTATAAATAGGAATTGAAAAAGATATTCCGGCACCATGTAAATCATAATGATTTTTTAAAGATGTATTGGTGGAATTCCAATTTGACCAAAGTTGTTTATGAAGTTGAATTTTTCCATAATCATAAAAAAAAGTTAATCTTCTATTTTTTGGAAGTGTTTTATTAAATTCTAAACTCGATACAAAACCTTGATCTCCTGCCGCTTCATTTGATGGATAGGCTCTCACAGCATTGGGACCACCTAAACTAAGTTGTTCTGCACCATCTAGATTTTTATCCGTATATTGACCATTAAATTTAATCACTGCAGAAACGGTATCGGTAACTCTTTGAAAGCGATTAGCATTAATTGCTAATTTCCAATAATCTCCATTTGCTTTTGCAGTTAATTGGTCGGTATCAAAGTTGCTTGTATTATCTGTTAAATCTAAAGAGCCAAAAGTACCTGTAAATGCTACAGTATTTACTCCACCAGAGAAGAATTTGTCTTGATTATTAAAAGTTAAATTCAATGAGGATTTTGTAATATCTTTATTACTATTTGATCCAGTATTTAGATCATTGACATAATCATTTCTTGAAAAAGATAAAGATGAAGTCAAACTTTTATCAGGCTTAATCATTAGCTCTTTGTTAAATCCTAAAAAAAATTCTGTTGAATAACCCGTTGGATCAGTGGAAGCAAAAGGAGCTCCAAGGTCATACTCCATTTTAGACATTCTAAATGTTGTTTGCAAACCATCATAACCAAGAGGTATTGTGACTGAACCTGCATAGTAATGTGATCCTTCTGTGATTACATCAGTTACGCTAAATCTTTCACCTTTATTAAAAACACTATCAAAATTTAAAATATTGGTAACACGCTCATAACCCGATGATCGTGATCCATTATTATCAACTAGACTTGTAGTTGATAATGTTTTGGTATTTGATGCTGAAATTACAATATTGGTCTCTCCAAGTTGATCACCTTCTACCAATTGAGCAATAGCATTGATTCCAGGTGTATTATTTAAATTTCTTATATTCCTATCAAGTTGAACAATATTTAAAATTTCATTTGGGTCAATTTTATTATGAATAAATTTTGAAATTCTTTCTTTTGAAATATTAAGTTCTTTTTTTACATCGGCTTGAATTTGAATTTTGCCAATTTTTCCTTCAACAATGTATATTAATATTGTTCCATCAGTAATATCTTGTTCAGGTAAAAAAGCTGTCGCTAAAAAACCTTTCGATCGGTAGTAAAAAGAAACATCTTGTAAAATATTTCTAAGATCTGCATAGGCAAGTTCTTTATTCACTTTGTCTTTAACTAATTTTTGAAATTCAGTTGTTGGATATTTTTTATTTCCGTTAAAACTAAACTCTTTTACAAAAACTTTGATGAGCTCATCTTCTTTTTTAACTGGTTGTTCTGTTTTTGGTTCAAACAGTTTGTCTGATGGCATATCTTTTTTTTGTAAATTTCTGTTAATCTGAGGTGTCTGCTTATTCATATCATCCACCTTTGGAATAACAGGATCAGCAGCATAAGCTGAGTTTAATGAAAAGCTTATGATAATTGTAAAAAATATTTTAGTTAGCTTTTGCTTTATCACCGCTTTTTTTCTGCTCCTCATCATCTTCTGAAATATCTGGTTTATTATTGTCGTCTTTACCCTGGCCTCTATCATCAGGTCGGTCTTTTGATTTATCTAATAATTTTCTAGGATCCTCATCACCATCTTTAAATTTTCTAAATGCTTCTTGTTCTTCTGGTGTTGCTCTTTCTTTAAACTCTTCAAACGCTTTTCGTTGCTCTGGAGTAGCGTTCTCAAAAGATTTTGGATCCATAGGATCAAACCCATCTTTAATCGCATTATTGATTGCTTTTCTACTTCCGGGATTTTCTCTTAACTGCTGTCTAAAGTCTCGTTTAAACTGTCTCATTTCTTGTTTTGAACCAAACTGATTTTTAAAATCTTTACTGCTAAAAAGTTCTTTAATACTTCTTGGTTTTGGTGAACTTGTTCCTTGATCGATAGAACTGAAATTACCACCCTGTGATTTTGGTGCTGGAGCTCCTCCAATTGATGTATTGCCTCGAGGCTCAAAAC
>JAYPCI010000030.1:0-4345 GCA_038124645.1 Candidatus Pelagibacteraceae bacterium | reverse complement strand
TGGGACATATCGATTTAGCGTGCCCAGTTGCTCATATTTGGTTTTTAAAATCATTGCCTAGCAGGATTGCACTAACGATAGACATGAAGTTAAAAGATGTCGAAAAAGTTCTTTATTTTGAAAGTTTTATCGTCACTCAACCCGGAACAACAAAACTTATTAAAAAACAACTTTTGTCTGAAGAAGAATTAATAAAAGCACAAGAAGAATTTGGTGAAGAGAATTTTTCAGCAGGAATAGGTGCTGAAGCCATTAGAGATTTATTGCTAGACGTTGATCTAGAAAAAGAAAAAAATAAATTAAGAGAAGATCTTAAAACTTTAAAATCTAAAGTTACTGAAGAAAGAACAATAAAAAGACTAAAATTAATAGAGTCATTTATAGAATCAGGTAATAAGCCAGAGTGGATGATCTTAACTACTGTTCCTGTTATTCCACCGGAACTTAGACCACTCGTTCCACTTGATGGTGGAAGATTTGCTACATCTGATCTTAATGATTTGTATAGAAGAGTAATTAATAGAAATAATAGATTACGAAGACTTTTAGATTTAAAAGCGCCGGACATTATTATTAGAAACGAAAAAAGAATGCTACAGGAGTCAGTTGATGCATTATTTGATAACGGAAGAAGAGGTAGAGTTATAACTGGTACTGGTAAACGGCCACTTAAATCCCTTGCTGAAATGTTAAAAGGTAAACAAGGTAGATTTAGACAGAATCTTTTAGGAAAACGTGTTGATTACTCTGGTCGGTCAGTAATTGTTGTTGGTCCAGAATTAAAATTACATCAATGTGGTTTACCTAAAAAAATGGCTTTAGAACTCTTCAAACCATTCTTATATGCTAGGTTAGATAAATTAGGATTAGCGACAACAATTAAACAAGCCAAAAAATTAGTTGAAAAAGAGCGATCTGAAGTTTGGGATGCTTTAGAACATATTATTAGAGAACATCCAGTTTTATTAAACCGGGCACCGACCCTACATCGATTGGGAGTTCAAGCTTTTGAAGCAAAACTTATCGAAGGTAATGCTATTGAACTTCACCCTTTGGTTTGTGCAGCGTTTAATGCCGACTTTGACGGTGACCAAATGGCTGTTCATATACCTTTAAGTTTGGAAGCTCAAATTGAAGCTAGAGTTTTAATGATGTCCACAAACAATATTTTAAGCCCCTCAAATGGTAAGCCAATAATAGTACCAAGTCAGGATATAGTTTTAGGACTTTATTATCTATCTCAATCTAAAGAAGCTGAAAAAAAAGAAAGTTTAGGTATTTTTTCTAATATTGATGAGATTGAACAAGCAATCGAGAATAAATCAATTAGTTTACATACTAGAATAATTTCTATTTTTGAAACTGTAAATGAAGAAGGAAAAAAAGTAGTACAAAAATACACATCAACAGCAGGAAGATTCATTTTAGCTAATTTATTACCTAAACATCCAAAAATAAAATTTTCACTGATTGATAGATCTCTAACTAAAAAAAATATTTCAGAGGTAATAGATATAATTTTTAGATTTTGTGGTCAAAAAGAGACTGTAATTTTCTGTGATCGAATTAAATCATTAGGATTTAAACATGCTTTTAAAGCTGGAATATCGTTCGGTAAAGATGATCTTATAATACCAAAAACTAAAGAAAAATTAATAAACGAAACCAAAAAGAAAATTGAAGAATATGAGAAACAATACTCTGATGGATTAATTACTAGAGGTGAAAAATACAATAAAGTTGTAGATATTTGGTCTAAATGCACAGACACTATTGCTGCGGAGATGATGAAAGAAATCTCATCTGCTGAAAAAATTTATGATGATGGTAGAATTGAAACTAATTCGGTATTTATGATGGCGGACTCTGGTGCTAGAGGATCTCAAGCACAGATGAAACAATTAGCTGGTATGCGAGGTTTAATAGCAAAACCATCTGGAGAAATCATCGAGTCACCAATTATCTCAAATTTCAAAGAAGGTTTAACAGTTTTAGAATATTTTAATTCTACTCACGGAGCACGTAAAGGATTAGCAGATACAGCGTTAAAAACTGCAAACTCTGGTTATTTGACTAGACGTTTATGTGATGTCGCTCAAGATTTACAAATTACCAAGGAATTATGTGATTGTAAAAAAAGATCATCAATAACCTTAAGTGAAATTATTGAAGGTGGAAATATTTTGGTAAGTTTATCAGAAAGAGTTTTAGGTAGAGTTGCTGCAGAAGATATTAAGAATCCAATTAATGGTGACGTAATTATTGAAAAAGAAAAATTAATTGATGAGCAAGATTGTGAGTTATTAGATGCAGCAGGTGTTAAAACGATAAAAGTTTATTCAGTCATTACCTGTGGTTCATCTCGTGGAGTTTGTGCCAAATCTTATGGAAGAGACTTAGCGCGAGGAAAACTAGTGAGCGTTGGTGAGGCGATTGGAATGATTGCAGCACAGTCAATCGGTGAACCCGGTACTCAGCTTACGATGAGAACGTTCCACGTAGGGGGTACAGCGCAGATTAAAGAAGAGTCACAAATAATTTCTAAAACAAATGGAACGATGAAAATTATTAATAAAAATTTAATCACTGACTCAAGAAATAATATAATTGTAATGGGTAGAAATACTCAAATTTCTATTGAAGATGATCAAAATAGACAATTAGCATTATATAAAGTTAATTATGGTTCTAAGTTAAATTTTAAAGATGGCGATCAAATCAAAAAAGGAAATAAATTAGCAGAATGGGATCCTTATACTTTACCAGTTATTGCAGAAACTAGCGGTATCGCAAATTATGTTGACTTAGTTGAAGGGGTATCAATTACGGAAACATTAGATGATGCTACTGGTATATCTTCGAAATCTGTTACTGATTGGAAATCATTATCAAAAAATTCAGAACTTAAACCAAGAATTACTCTAAGAGATGAAAATGGTGATGTAATTAAAAAAGCTGATGGTAACGAAGCAAGATACTATTTAGTTCCAGATTCAATTTTATCAGTAAAAGATGGACAAAAAGTATCTGCCGGAGATGTTTTGGCCAGATTACCTAAAGAAACTTCTAAAACTAAGGACATTACAGGAGGTTTACCTAGAGTAGCAGAATTATTTGAAGCAAGAAGACCTAAAGATAGTGCCATCATTGCTGAAAATGATGGTGTAATAGAATTTGGTAAAGAACTTCGAGGCAAGCAAAAAGTTTCTATCGTTTCTAAAAGTGGCGAAACTTCAAATTATTTAATACCAAAAGGTAAACATATTAATTTTAATCAAGGTGAAAAAATTAAAAAAGGTGAATATTTATTAGATGGCAGTCCAGCTCCCCATGATATTTTAAGAATTCTTGGAGTCGAAGCTCTAACCGAGTATTTTGTTAACGAAGTTCAAGAAGTTTATAGACTACAAGGGGTCGTTATTAATGACAAACACATTGAAACAATTTTAAGACAAATGTTAAAGAAAGTTGAAATTAAGGATCCAGGTGATTCAGGTTATCTCCTTGGAGAAATAATTGATGTTTTAGATATTGAAAAAATTAATGAAAAATTAAAGTCTGAGGGCAAGAATTTAATCAAATTTGAAAGAGTGTTGTTAGGGATCACTAAAGCATCTCTGCAAACCAATTCATTTATTTCTGCAGCATCATTCCAAGAAACCACAAGAGTTCTGACAGATGCTTCTATCAAAGGTAAAATAGATACCTTAGAAGGCTTAAAGGAAAACGTTATTGTTGGAAGATTAATACCCGCTGGCACCGGTCTTACAAAAATGGTGTTAGACAACAAGGCAAAAGCAGAGGACGTTGCAAGAATTAAAAGTCTCCAAGAATCTGAAGAAAAAGAAGTAAAAGAACCAGCAGAATAAAGCCTAAAAATCTTTAATTTTCGTTGACTTTTAAAGATTGTTTGTTAATTTACGCACAATTTTGAATGTTAGACGTAAGGTTGTACTGACCTTAAACACTAACGAAAAAACCCAGTACCTCCATTTAACTTCAAAATAAATTATGCCTACAATTAACCAGTTGTTGAGAAAACCGAGAATTAAACCTTTAGCAAGGAACAAAGTTCCTGCTCTTGAAAAACAACCTTTGAAAAGAGGTGTGTGTTTAAAAGTTTATACCACTACACCTAAAAAACCAAACTCTGCATTAAGAAAAGTCGCCAGAGTTAGACTATCAAATGGTTTTGAAGTTACCGCATATATACCAGGCGAGGGTCACAATTTACAAGAACACTCAGTGGTTATGATCAGAGGTGGTAGGGTAAAAGATTTACCAGGTGTGCGTTATCATATTTTAAGAGGTAATTTAGATACGCAAGGAGTAGCAAATAGAAAAA
>JAYPCI010000029.1:0-4598 GCA_038124645.1 Candidatus Pelagibacteraceae bacterium | reverse complement strand
CTGGAAAAATTGCACATGGAGGTTTTTTAGCATCAATTGCAGACACAGGTATGGGTACTGCTGCACATAGGGTGGCGGATAATAAAAGATGCGTGACAATTAATTTAGATATTAAATTTATCTCTGCTGCCAAAATCGGAGAGAATCTAACGGGCACAGTAAAAATTTTAAAAAAAACTAAAACTTTAATTTTTATAAACTGCGAAATTAAAAATAACTCAGGTATTGTTATTTTAGCTTCGGGAACTTGGAAAATTTTAGGATAATTGTCTTCGATAATTTAAATAACCAAAAATTATCAACAAAAATAATGAAAACGGATAAACAATTGCCTTATCAGGACGATCTAAATTCTCAATTTTAAATTCACTTATAATATCATCAGTCTCCATACCTGATTGTTTAGCCAAACCATTCCAAGATAAGTTGTCTACGACTAATTGCTGATTTTTTTCAACTAGCTCTAAACCATAATCTTGTAAGTTAAAGTTTTGATCAAAACTATTTTTTTGAATAACAAATAGTTTATAACGGTCTCCATATTCTGTTTGTCGCGTTACCTTTATATGTACTTCCTTATTTGGCTCGAATTGCATATTTTTAATCTCTGACGAGACTAATTGTTTTTGGTCAAATTCTGGGTAAAATTTATCAAGCACATAACCCGGTCTAAATAAAGACATTGAAATAATCAAAAAGATAATAATTTCATACCATCTCATTTTATTTATAAACCAACCTTGCGTAGCTGCTGTAAAAACTAAAATTGCGATTAAAGACGTAATCACAACTGTAAGGAAATGCCAAATATCATCAACACCGATCATTAATAACTCTGTATTAAAAATAAATACGATGGGTAAAATTCCAGTTCGTAAACTGTACCAAAAAGCTTGAACACCCGTTCTTATTGGATCAGCTTTTGAGATTGCTGCGGCAGCATAGGAAGCTAATCCTACAGGCGGGGTCACGTCTGCCATTAAACCGTAATAAAAAACATATAAGTGAATAGCAATTAACGGGAACACATAGCCAGAGGCATTACCAACTTCGACAACAACTTGAGCCATTAAGGCAGCTACTACTAAATAATTTGCTGTGGTGGGTAAACCCATGCCTAAAATTATACAAAGCACAGCGGTTAGAGCTAAAAGTGTGATCACATTACCACCAGCAATTGCTTCAACAATTACTATTAAATTATTGCTTAAACCTGTTGAGGCAACAGCACCAACAATGATTCCTGCGGTAGCAATTGCGATCGCGACACTAATCATGTTTATTCCGCCCCGTTCAAGACCCGTAATAACTTTATTAAAACCTTCAATTAATCCTAATTTAACACCTGTATTATTTTTAATTGAAGCCATAGTTTCTTTAACAAAAATTATTAAAAATAAAGAAAGTACAGAATAGAACACGGCTGAGGCTGCCGTCCATTTTTCAACTAAAAGCAAATAGACTAATATGAAAATTGGAATTAAAAAATGAATACCACCTAAAAATGTTTTACCCAACGGTGGAATATCTTTCTCATCTAAACCTTTAATATTCAGCTTTAAAGACTCGAGGTGAGAAATATAAAATAAAGCTATGTAAGAAATTACAGCCGGTAAAAAAGCATGCGTGATAACTTTGTAATAAGATATTCCTAAAAGCTCTGCCATAACAAAAGCTGCTGCTCCCATAATTGGCGGCATAATCTGACCATTAACTGACGCAGCAACTTCAATTGCCCCAGCCTTAGTAGCTGTTAAACCTGTTCGTTTCATAATTGGAATTGTAAAAGTTCCTGTTGTCACTGTATTAGCTACAGAGGATCCAGAGATTAATCCTGTCAGTCCTGAGGCTAGAATAGCAGCTTTAGCCGGTCCACCTCGCATTTTTCCAACTAAAGCAAAAGCTAAATTTAGAAAATATTTTCCACCCCCTGCTGCATCTAAAGTCGCACCGAATAATACAAATAAAAAAATAAAACTAACTGAAACACTAATAGGAATTCCAAAAATTGCTTCGCCGCCAAACCAATGATAGCCAACTAACCTTTTAAGCGAAAGTCCTTGGTGCGCTATCAAATCAGGCATTTGCTGACCAAAAATAGAAAATAAAATAAAAATACCGGCAATTACAACTAATGGTAATCCAATTGCTCTTCTTGTCGCCTCTAGTAAAAGTAAAATTGCAATGGCACCTAAAATTAATTCGTAAGGCAATTTTATTCCAAATAAATTAGCTTCAGCCAAAATACCTTGTCGATAAACTAAACCTTCGTAATCAAGCACTAAATAAAAAGTAGCGATTAACGCTATACCACCAAATATAAAATCAATCAGTTTTATATTCTCATTACGATTTGATTTTAGTGCTGGATAAGCCAGAAAACATAAAACCATTCCAAACGCTAAGTGGATAGCTCTTGCGGGTACATCAATAAAAATTCCAAAATTAAAAATAAAGGGAAGTGGTGAGGCGTACCATAACTGGAATAAGGACCAAAGAATAGCAATGGCGCTTACTAATTTTAAATTCCACCCAAGCAGATTTCTTTTTGATCCACCATCTTCATCATATCGTTCAAAAAAATCGGGCTTTAAGTTTTGCTCTGACTGCATGCTGAATAAAAAAAAGGCCCAGAAACTGTCCGGGCCTTTTTAATATAATATTTTAACTAGATTACATCCAGCCTTTTTCTTTATAATACTTCACAGCACCTGGGTGCAGTGGAGCTGAAAGACCGTCTTTAATCATGTTTTTAGGATCTAAGTTTGCAAACGCAGGATGTTGTTTTTTGAAATCATCTAAGTTTTCAAAAACAGCTTTTACTACGTTATAAACTAAATCATCAGAAACAGATGCGCTTGTAACAACTGATGCCATAACACCAAAAGTAGTCACATCTTTTTTAGATGTTTTGTAAGTTCCTTTTGGAATTGTTGCAAATGCATAGAATGGATTGTCTGCTACTAATTTTTTAACTTGATCTGTTTCCAAGTCAATTATGTAAGCACCACAACCATCTGTAGATTGAGCAACACCTGCGTTAGGTACACCAACAGTGTATCCAAAAGCATCGATTTTTTTATCACATAATGCACCAGATTGTTCAGAAGATGTTAACTCGGATGTTCCACCGAAGTAACCTGTATCAACACCGTGAGATTCCATCAGAACTTCAAAAGTTCCTCTTTGACCTGAACCTGGGTTACCGATGTTAACTTTTTTGCCTTTTAAAGAGTTCCAATCTTTAATCTTAGAACCTTTTCTAGCTATAATTTGAAATGGCTCAGGGTGCGCTGAAAATACAGCTCTTAAGCCATCAAATGGTTTAACTTTATCTGGTTTTGAACCGTTATAAGCATGATACTGCCAGTCAGACTGAGCAACTCCGAATTGAAGTTCACCCTGCATGATTTGACCAATGTTATATGTTGATCCACCTGTAGATGGAGCAGAACATCTGTATGCATTATCAGTTCCTTTTCTACCGTGATCTGCTGATTGTAATTTAGCAACCATTTTACAAATTGCGTTACCTACTTGAAAGTAAACTCCAGTAGGTCCACCTGTACCAATTGAAAAGAATTCTGCAGACTTAGCAATAGACACGATCGGTGAAGTTAAAACCAACAACATCGCTGAGGTAGAGATTGTAGTTATAAGTTTTCTCATTATTTCCCCCTTTGTGTTTTTAATGATCTAAACTAATCATGAATATGTAGAACGGTCAAAGATTTTTTTTAATTTTTTTTAAACCAATCCGCGAGTAATTTAGCACCCGATACTACATTTGGTGCATATTGTTCAATATCTATTTCATTGATATTATTATCATTACTAGCTTGACTAAGAAATTTATCTCCATCAAAATCTGTGAAACTTAGTCTAAAAATCAATTTACTCTCTTTAAATCCAAATTCAGTACCTGGTAATAAAGCTACTCCGGTTTCATCTAAAATTTTATTACACATCTTGATACTTGATTTAAATTTTTTACTTAAGAATTCTGGCATAAGGTAAAATCCGCCTTCAGGTTTATTGATATTAACTCTATTCGATTTTAATTTATTGTACACATATTCCCCAACTGCTTTTAAAATCTTTTTGGTTTTTATTTTATATTCAGCATAATCATTAGAATAAGCATCAATTGCTGCTAGTTGGGTTGGAGTATTAACTGCTGAGTAAGTTTCACTACCTAATACTACAATTTTATCTTTTAATTCTTTTAATTTTTTTGGAAATGCAAGAAATCCTAATCTCCAACCACCAGCACCACACCATTTACTTAAACCGCTACTAATAATGGTGCCTTCAGGATAAAATTGACTGATGGACTCATAATTATTGTCGAAGGATAATTCGGTATATATTTCGTCAGATAAAATTATCATTTTGTTTTTTTTTGCTACTTCTGCAATTTCTCTAAAATTTTTACAAAGATTGCCAGAGGGATTATTTGGCGAATTAAGTATCATAAGTTTATTTTTATTTTTAATTTTTTTTAAAACTTTATTGATTGATCCTTTATTCGGAAACCAATTGTCTTCTCTAGCAGTATCAATCCAGTGAAATTTATTTAATGCTATTTTAGCTTGTGG
>JAYPCI010000028.1:0-4898 GCA_038124645.1 Candidatus Pelagibacteraceae bacterium | reverse complement strand
AAAGCTGGTTTAGTTTTGCCTGACACCAGAACTACTCCTTATATAAATACTATTCCACCCGAACAAGAAGTTAAATCTCCAGGTGATCAAAATATTGAGAGAAAAATTCGCGCTTACGTTAGATGGAACGCTGCTGCAATGGTTGTAAAAGCAAATAAAAAAAGTTCTGAACTTGGAGGACATATTGGAACTTTTGCTTCTGCAGCAACTTTATATGATGTAGGTATGAACCATTTCTGGAGAGGAAAAAATAATAAATTTGGTGGAGACTTGGTTTATTTTCAAGGACATTGTTCACCAGGAATTTACGCAAGAGCTTTTTTAGAAGGTCGAATAACTGAAAAACAGATGGATAACTTTAGGCAAGAAGTTACACTTGGGGGACTTGCCTCTTACCCGCATCCATGGTTGATGCCAAACTTCTGGCAATTCCCAACTGTATCCATGGGGCTTGGACCATTGATGGCAATCTACCAAGCAAGATTTACAAAATATTTAATCAATAGAGGGTTAATAAAAGATGAAAATAGAAAAATTTGGGTGTTTATCGGTGATGGAGAAACTGATGAGCCAGAAACTTTAGGGGCAATAGGTTTAGCAGCGAGAGAAAAATTAGATAATTTAATTTTTGTTATTAATTGTAACTTGCAACGATTAGATGGTCCAGTTAGAGGAAATGGTAAAATTATACAAGAACTTGAAGGTATATTCAGAGGAGCGGGTTGGAATGTTTTAAAAGTCATTTGGGGATCTTATTGGGATCCACTACTCGCAAAAGATAAAACTGGTTTGCTAGCTAAAAGAATGATGGAATGTGTAGACGGCGAATACCAGGCATTCAAGGCAAAAGGCGGAAAATATGTTAGAGATAATTTCTTTGGCAAATATCCTCAGTTAAAAGAAATGGTAGCAAGCATGACCGATGCCGATATCTGGAAATTGAATAGAGGTGGGCACGACCCTCATAAAGTTTATGCAGCGTACCATGCGGCAATGGAAAATGTTGGCACACCAACCGTGATCATTACCAAAACAATTAAGGGGTATGGCATGGGTAAATCTGGAGAAAGTATCAATACTACTCACCAACAGAAAAAATTAGATGAGGAAGATTTACTGTATTATCGAGATAGGTTTGATGTACCGCTGACTGATCAACAAGTAAAAAATATTGAATATTTTAAACCAGATCCAAATTCTGAGGAAATTAAATACTTAAAAGATAGAAGACTTAAACTTGGGGGATTCATTCCAGAGCGAAGTTCTTTTGCTAAACCAATAAAAATACCACCAGCTGATATTTTTGAACCTTTCATGAAATCGACTGGTGATAAGGAAATGTCTACGACAATGGCTTTAGTTAGAATGTTAACAGCATTGTTAAGAGATAAAACCGTGGCTTCTCGTTTAGTTCCAATTATACCTGATGAAGCAAGAACTTTTGGTATGGAGGGTTTTTTTAAAAAAATTGGTATTTACGCTCATGAAGGACAGAAATATGAGCCAGTGGACTCTGAACAACTAAGTTCTTACCGAGAAGATAAGAGTGGACAGGTGTTGGAAGAAGGAATTACAGAAGCTGGCGCAATGTCGTCTTGGATTGCCGCTGGTACTGCTTACACTAATCACGATATAGAAATGATACCTATTTATTTATTCTATTCTATGTTTGGTTTTCAACGAACGGCTGATTTTGCTTGGGCTGCAGGTGATGCTCAAACAAGAGGTTTTTTAATTGGAGCGACTGCAGGTCGTACTACCCTTGCAGGCGAAGGTTTACAACACCAAGACGGTCATAGCCATCTTTTAGCTTCAACGGTGCCTAATTGTATAGCTTATGATCCAACTTTTGCTTATGAGGTTGCGGTTATTTTCAGAGATGGACTTAAGAGAATGCATGAGAAAAAAGAAAATGTTTATTACTACCTAACAGTAATGAATGAAAATTATCCTCATCCAGAAAAACCAAAGGGAGTAGACGAAGGAATTATTAAAGGCATGTACCTCTTTAAAGAGAATAACAATAAGGGTAAAATTAAGGTTCAATTACTCGGTTCAGGTACAATTTTAAGAGAAGTCATAAAAGCCAGTGAAATTCTCTCCAAGGAATACGGTATTGATAGTGATGTTTGGAGTGTTACTAGTTTCAATGAACTAAGAAGAGATGGAATGGAAACTGAAAGACACAATCTCTTAAACCCAACAGCCAAGAAAAAGAAAAGTTATGTCGAGACTTGTTTAGAAAAAAGAGATGGACCAATAATCGCTGCCTCTGACTATATGCGAACTTTTGTTGATCAAATCAGACCTTACACCAAAAAATCGTTTTATGCTTTAGGCACGGATGGTTATGGACGAAGTGATACAAGAAAAGAATTAAGAAAATTTTTTGAAGTAGATAAAGAACACATCGTTGCTTACACTTTAAGTGCTCTAGCTAGTGAACAGTTAATTGGTACGATGGATGCTAAGTTAGCAATGAAGAAATATAAAATTGATCAAGAAAAACTTTTCCCAACTAAATTATAAAAAATGCAAAAAGTTTTAGTTCCAAACATAGGTGATTTTAAAAATGTTGAAATCATAGAAGTCTTAGTTAAACCTGGTGACAAAGTTAATAAAAATGATTCTATCATTACACTTGAGAGTGATAAGTCTAGTGTTGAGGTCCCTTCTTCTCATAGTGGCACCATCAAAGATATAAAAGTAAAAATTGGTGACAAGGTTTCTGAGGGTGATTTGATTATGGAATTAGATGGTGGTGAATCCTCATCTGTTGCCAAAACTGAAACAAAGATTGAAAATAAAAATGAAACTACGAGCTCGGTAGCAAAACAAGTTGATACACCGATCCCATCAACTACTCAGGCGCAACCAGCTCAATTTATAGAGTCAACTTCTGAAATTAAGCCTGCAAGCCCCAAAACAAGAAAATTTGCTAGAGAATTAGGAATAAATATTAATGAAGTTATGGGCAGCCAACGATCTGGACGGGTAATTGAAACTGATGTTAAAAATTTTGTTAGAAATAGAATTGGTAACGTTGCCCCTTCCCAAGTCGTTGAGGAAATAAAAAAACCAAAAAAACCTAAAGATGAATTTGATCATGCGGATTTTGGTGAAGTAGAAATTAAAGATATTCCTCGAGTAAAAAGATTGTCCGGACCACATCTAGTTAGATCGTGGACTGAAATTCCTCACGTTACCCAACAAGAGGAAATAGATATCACTGAAATGGAAACATTTAGAAAATCTTTACGAGATTTATATACAGGTGAAAAGATCTCTGTCAGTCCATTAGCTTTTATTATTAGGGCAATGGTTTCTGGCTTAAAAACCTTTCCAAATTTTAATTGTTCATTAGACTCAGACAATGGAAAGGTAATTTATAAAAAGTATTATCATATCGGTGTTGCAGTTGATACACCACATGGACTCATGGTGCCAAAAGTAAGGGATGCAGATAAACTTGAGGTAAAAAAAATAGGTGCTGAGGTCAGAAGGCTGAGTAAACTTTGCAAAGAATTAAAGATAGATAAAAAAGAATTTTTTGGAGGTTCCATGACGATCTCAAGTCTTGGCGGTATTGGAGGAACGTTTTTTACCCCAATCATTAACCCACCAGAAGTATCAATTCTTGGTGTAGGAAAAGCATACAATAGATTAATCAATGTCGGTGGGAGGCTTCAATCTAGAATTATTCTGCCTATTTCTCTTTCATATGATCACAGAATAATTGATGGTGCTGAGGGCGCTAAATTCTGTGTACACCTAAATGAGTGCCTAGGGAAAGATTTTGCTTTCAAACTTGCGGTCTAGTTAAAATTCTAATAGGAGAAAACATGGACAAAAAATTGTTTTCTCTCATCTGTGCTATTACTTGTTCTTTAATTTGGGGTTCTGCTTTTATTGCGCAGGATATGGGTATGGATTACAACGGCCCTTTAACTTTCACTGCTGGAAGACTTTTTCTTGGTTTTCTAACTTTATTACCTTTTTTGATAATTTTTGAAAAAAGAAAAATCACAGACTCAAATTTAACCTTAAAAGATATTTCTTTAAATTTATTTTTTATTGGATTTCTTTTAGCTGCCGGTAATGCCTTACAACAATACGCTCTACTTTATACCGATGTAGCTAACACTGCCGTCTTTACAATATTTTACGTATTAATTGTGCCTTTTGTTTCATATTTATTTTTTTCTAAAAATATTCATTGGTCGGTTTGGCCTTGTGTTATTATTTGTTTTATTGGTGGATTTTTATTAACAGACCTAAATAATGTAACGGTAAGAATTGGTGATAGCATTGCTGTATTTAATGCTTTCTTTTGGGCTTTTCACATTGTTTTTATCTCAAGATTTTTAAGAAAATTTAATCATCCAATCACAATCGCAGCTCTTCAATGTTTGATTGGTGCTGTCATAGCATTCATTCCAGCTTTGTTTTTAGAGCAAGTAAGTTTTGGCAATCTTTTATTAGATGGAAAAGAAATGCTGTATGCGGGGATTTTATCAAGTGGGGTTGCTTTTTTATTGCAGATTTATAGCCAACAAAATTTATCACCTGCTCCTGTCGCTATTATTTTTTCACTAGAGGGCGTATTTGCTTCAATCTTTGGTTGGTTAATCTTAAGCCAGTTCCTAGGATTAATAAAAATATCTGGCATAATACTAATTGTGATAGCCGTTATTTTCTCACAACTTGCACCAATCTATGATAAAAAAAAATATGGACGAAACTAATACTGGTTACATGAAACATCTTGGTGGCCTTTTATTAAAAAAGGTATCTGATGAATTATATGAATTTAATGTAACGGTTAGAGATATTCATCTTAATACTGGAAAAATTGCACATGGAGGTTTTTTAGCATCAATTGCAGACACAGGTATGGG
>JAYPCI010000027.1:0-5790 GCA_038124645.1 Candidatus Pelagibacteraceae bacterium | reverse complement strand
TAAAATCTAAAGGTAATTCTGCCTTTAGTAAGATCATATGGTGTCATTTCAACCATAACTTCATCGCCCGCTAAAACTCTTATTCTATTCTTTCTTAATTTTCCAGCCGTATGAGCAAGAATTTCATGATTATTTTCTAATTTAACTCTGAACATAGCATTAGGAAGAAGTTCAGTTACTTTACCTTTAAATTCTAATGTTTCTTGTTTAGCCAATCTATTATTTCCTTTTTTCTAATCTTTTTTTTATCGAATTTGCATGTCCTTGCAAATTTTCAAAATTTGCTAAGTTTATAACTGAAGATCCTAATCTTTCAATACCTCTTTTGCTTATTTTAATAATAGATTGTCTTTTAATAAAATCTAGTACAGATAAACCAGATGAATACTTGGCAGACCCTGAGGTTGGCAGGACATGGTTAGGTCCAGCTAAATAATCACCCATAGCCTCGGGAGAATATTTATCTAAAAAAATTGACCCAGCATTTTTAACTAATGAAACTAATTTATTATTATTTTTACTCACTAATTCTAAATGCTCTGGCGCAATTAAATTAATAATATCTGCTATTTGGTTTAAACTTTTGGAATAAATAGCTAATCCATTCTCATGTAAACTTTTCTGAGCAATATTTCTTTTGGGTAATGTAAATAATTGTAGTTTAATTTCTCTATTAACCTGTTTAATAAAATTTTCATTTGGTGAAATCAATATACATTGTGAATTTTCATCATGCTCGGCTTGAGCAATTAAATCTGAGGCTATCCAACTAGGATTCACAGAAGTATCTGCTACAATTGTAACTTCTGATGGTCCAGCAATATTATCTATACCCACTTCACCGAACACCTCTTTTTTAGCATAAGTTACAAATTCATTTCCTGGTCCAACTATCTTATCAACCTTAGGCACAATCTTTGTGCCATAAGCCATGGCTCCAATGGCTTGTGCACCGCCTATTTTAAAAATTTTTTTTACTTTACATTTTGTTGCAGCATATATTACAGCGGGGTTCACCTCTTTTCCCAGACATGGAAAACACATATATATATTCTCAACTTTAGCAACTAAGGCAGGTACGCAATTCATTATGACTGAACTAGGATAACTAGCTTTCCCCCCAGGAACATAAATGCCCAGGTTTTGAATAGGCATGGATCTGTAGCCTAACTTATTATCTAGTTGATCTTTAAATAAAAAATTATAAATTTTTTGTTTTTTATGAAATTTAAAAACCCTTTCAAAAGCTAAGTCAATATCTCTTCTGGTTCTAGTGTCTAATAATTTAATATATTTTCTTATTTCATTTTTTGAAAAAAATAGGTCTTTATTCCTTATTTTTTTTTTTGTAAATCTTTGCTCAATCTTTATTAACGATTGATCTCCACCACTTTTAATTTGCAAAAGAATTTTTTCTACAATCAACTTGGTCTTCCTCTTTGTAACTCTTCTTGAATTTAAAGATTGGTTTAATAATCTTAAAGAATTCTTCTTACCAAAATTTATTATTTTCATACTCATACAATCTTATGTTTAGGTTCTGTCTTGCTTTCCCACGGTTCACCCTGATCATCAAGGTAAACTTCAATAACTTCAACTATAATTTTTATTAATGCATCTCCAGCAAAAATTAAATTTAGATTATAATTATTGCTGGCATTTTCATCAACCTCAATTGTTAGGAATTCTAAAAACCTATCTTTATTTTCTTGGTTTATATTTTTTGATTGGACAGATATAACATTATCAATTTTTAATATAGATCTTATCCTTTTATTTTTCCTGAGAATACCCTTCTCGATATCTTCCCACATAAAGCGATTAAACTCTAAAAGAAATAATCGATTTTTTTTTAAATTAGCAATGTTTTTAGTTGTTAAAATAGAGTCTTGCAAATGAGCAGATATAACTTTTAAATCATTAGTATTATTGGCTAATAATTTTAAATTCGTTTGATTAGGCATTTTTTCTTACAATTTTAGCATGACAGTTATTAAGTTTTTTTTCTAAATTCTCATAACCACGATCTAAGTGATAAACTCTATTTATTGTAGTTTGATTTTTAGCAATTAATCCGGCTAATACTAAACTAACTGATGCTCTTAAATCAGTAGCCATAACTTCTGCGCCACTAAGCTCAAATCCTCCATTGATATAAGCTTTGTTTTTTTTAATCTTTATTGAGGCGCCCATTCGATTAAGTTCTTGCACGTGCATAAAACGATTTTCAAATATATTTTCTTGAATAGATGATTGACCTTTTGCTTTTAGCATTAAAACCATTATTTGAGCTTGCAGATCAGTTGGAAAACCTGGGTACGGGCTTGTTTTTATATTAATCTTTTTAATATTGTTGGAGGCAAAAATTATAATTTTTGATTTTTCAGTTTTAATTTTTACACCCATTTTTTTTAAAATATTAATCTCTTTTTGAATAATTTTAGGATTAATTTTATCTACTATTAGTTTTTTTGCAGTTAAAGCGCCAGCAATCATATAAGTCCCTGCTTCGATTCTATCAAACATAATTTCAAAATTAGTTTCCTTTAAAGACTCTTTAGTTTTGTAAACTTTAATAGCTCTTTTTTTAACATCTATACGAACACCTAAAGATTTTAAAAAGTTGATTAGATTGATGATTTCAGGTTCAATCGCACAATTTTTTATTATTGTATCCTTGGATGTAAAAACTGATGACAAAATAGCGCTTTCAGTTGCACCTACAGATACTTTAGGGATATTTATCTGCCCACCTTTTAGCCCTTTCGATGCGGAGGCAACAATATAACCATTTTTAATTTTTATATTTGCTCCTAATTGTCTAAGAACAGAAATATGTAAATCAACAGGTCTGGCACCAATAGCACATCCTCCTGGTAGAGATACTTTGGCTTTTTTAAACCTAGATAAGATTGGTCCTAAAACTAATATTCCAGCTCGCATTGTTTTTAATAGTCTATAGGGAGCAGTAAAACTTTTTAATTTTTTCTTTGGAAAAATAATAATTTGTTTTTTTATTTTATTTATTGTTATTTTTGAACCAATAAAATTTAATAGTTCAACCATTGTAAAAACATCTTTAACTAATGGTACATTTCGTAAAACAATTTTTTTGTCACTGAGTATTGTGGCTGCCAAAATAGGTAAGCTAGCATTTTTTGATCCTGAAATTATTATTTTTCCATTCAGATTTTTTTTTCCAGTAATGATAAGTCTCTGCATGAATTATACTTTTGGTAAAGTAACACCTTTTTGTTTCATGTATTTGCCTTTTCTTTTGGCATAAGAGACTTCAGGTATTTTATCTCCAGAAATAAATATAAACTGTGCTACGCCTTCATTAGCATAAATTTTTGCAGGTAATGGTGTTGTGTTTGAAAATTCTAATGTCACATGACCTTCCCATCCTGGCTCTAAAGGTGTCACATTAACAATTATACCGCAACGCGCATAAGTCGATTTGCCCAAACAAATAACTAAAACATGTTCTGGAATTTTAAAGTATTCCATCGTTCTAGCGAGTGCAAAAGAATTTGGAGGAATGATACATTCTTTTCCTGTTTTGGTTACAAAGCTATCATTTTTAAATTTTTTAGGATCAACAATGCCTGAATTAACATTGGTAAAGATTTTAAATTCATTAGATACCCTAGCATCATAACCGTAGGAGGAAAGACCGTAGGAAATTTTTCCTTTACGGACTTGTTTGGGAACAAAAGGCTTGATCATATCTTTTTCTAGAGCAAGTCTTTTTATTGTTTTATCTGATAGAACTGGCATTGTTTTTTAATTTCTTCTTTTCTAACTTTTTTTGGAATTCTTTTCTCTTTAGCAAGTTATTCCTTAGAGCATCTCGACGCCTATTATGACGATCATTTTTTTTCTGGACAGAATCCATGACTTTAATTTTTATCTGGATTTGTTAAGTCTTCCAAAGTGATAGGTTTGTCAATATCGTGCATTTTAACATTCTGATTTGATTCACTTTCTTGGTTTTTCTCTGCTTTTTTTGCACGTCTTTGTTCTATACGAGCTTTCCTTTTGGCTTCTTTTTTCATCGCCTTTTCGCCACGGGTAGATTTATAATCGTAGTGTATGCCCATATTGACTCCTGCATTTTTACAGTATTTTTACTTCCTAGATTGAAATTATGCAAGTCTCTTAATAAAATGCAATTTAAATAAGGTTACTTGCCCACATAGCTCAGTAGGTAGAGCATTTCCATGGTAAGGAAAAGGTCGGCTGTTCGATTCAGCCTGTGGGCACCAGACTTAAGATTTTTTTTTTAGAAGAATTGAGATTAAAGATAAAACAACCGCAACGATAACATCTTCGATTGGAGTTGCTCTTGGAAAACCAAAGTTCCACAGAATTACCAAGAACAACCAAAAAACCCAGATTGCATTGGAGTTGATAATCTTATTATTTTTCTTTTTATATTTTACAACCATCTGGACCACATTTCATTTTAATACTGTTCTCATTATAAAAGTCTATTGCACGAATTGAAGAGACCATAAAAGATCTGTAGATATTTAAATATCCGTTCAAACTATTAGCTAGACTAGGGGTATACTTTTGGTCATTTAATCTCACTAAATTCATCAACATAATTGAATTTCCATTAGGTATTGTGTGATCGCTTATATCGATTGGTTTAAAAAAAATATCATTAGAATCTTTTTTGTTTTTTTGAAATACATTTTGATCCTTTAAATAAAATAATTGAATAGCTTGATCTTTAAGTTGGGTTGCTGAAATTTTATATTTAATATTTAAAGTCGCTTCATATAAATCTAGTAAAGATGCTATCAACATTGCATAATCTTCTATAAAAGCAATGTTCTTAAAATTACAATGAAAAATATTATTCAAACTAAATTTTTTTTCTATTTTATCCATATAACCTATAGCGGAATTAAGATAACTTTTATTCTCAAATATTTTACTGGCTTTAACTAAAGAACTAACCCATAAAGAGTTTAAATCTAATTGAGTTTTTTTATCAAAAAATGGTTTATTTTTTTTCGATCTTATCTCAACTAATTGATCTAAAATTATTTGATTTGGTGAACGGATTTCTTCAAGAATAATTTTTCCCTCCCAATTACCCTCAGGTTTAATATCAAAATATTCATTTATAGATTTTATATTTTTTATCTCCTCATAGTTAAAAGTATAATATTTGCCTTCCTCTCCGTCTGAATCAGCATCATACGCCGAACCCAGTAGCCCATCTTCTTTATTTTTAAATTGTTCTTCTATGAAATTAATTGTTTGTGAAATTTTATTTAAAAAATATTTATCTTTTGTAACAGTAAAATAATCACATAATAAGCTGACAAATTGAGCGTTGTCATAAAGCATTTTTTCAAAATGTGGAATAGTCCAATTTTCATCAGTAGCATATCGACAAAGTCCACCCTCAACTTGATCATAAATACCCTTGGTACATAATTGTTTTAAAATTATTGAAACGGGTTCTAAATATTTTTCATTTTGAGACTTGTTATAAAAATACAGTAGAGTCTGGTAAATATTAAATAAAGGAAATTTAGGAGCACCTTTATAGCCACCTTTTTTTTCATCAAGATTAATTATTATTGAATCAATAAAAGGCAGCAGATCTTGTTTTACAACAGGGTTTTTACCCAACGATAAGTTTTTGGTAATCAAACCTGACTGTTGTAAAATTTTTTCCCTTTGCTCATTGTAAACTTTATGAACACTTTCCAACACATCTTTAAATGAAGGAAGACCATGTTGAGAAATTTTAGGAAAGTAAGTTCC
>JAYPCI010000026.1:0-6542 GCA_038124645.1 Candidatus Pelagibacteraceae bacterium | reverse complement strand
TCATCAAACATGAGAGCACCGATCACAAAACCAATAGCGCCATTTTGTAAGATACATTCAATCAAAATAGCTCGGCGATCAATTTGTCTTAATTGCATAGCTTCGGTCACGCTCACTGCCATGAAAAAAATTGCTGCCAATAAAATCACAGAAATAATTCCAGATATTTGAAAATAGCCAAGCAGTTCATGACGTTCCTCAAAAATACCCCCAAAGACAATCACTAAAAAAATGAGCATAGAGATACGATCACAGATTGGATCTATTTTTTTAGCAAACGTTGAAAATTTAGTTGCAAAAGCGATACCTAAAATTACAGGAAACGTTACAATAATTAAAAGTGCGAGTGAAACTTGAGCTAAATTAATTTTTGGAAAGACAATCCCAGCATCAGGTAAAAGAATATTAGAAATTAAATAAAAAAATAACGGTATCTTAATAAACGCCAAGCCACATCCGACAGCGGTCATAGATATACTAAGAGGAATATTCGCATCTGCTTTTTTCGCCATATAATTTGACATCACAGCAGTTGGTAAAATAGTTAACAACAAAACACTTGTTTTTATATTAGTTGGTAAATCATAAAAAATTATAATTAGCAAAATCCCCAGGCAGGGAATGAGAAGCATTTGACAGAGCAGACCAACAAGCAAGGCTTTAGGTTTAATAAAGACTTGTTTAAAGTCAGCAGCCGTCAAACTTAAAGCGATGGAAAACATCACAAAGAACATCCCATAAGGACCAAAAAATTTTACGAACTCCATAAGTCAGTTATTATTACATTTTTTTGACTAATTAATATAGTGACAGCTTATTCGTTTTATGGTTCAATCGACCCACAATGAACCATAAGAAAATCCTCACGGTTTTATGAAATATTCTAAAGAACAAATAGAAAAAGTTCTTGTAGAAAATTGGGTAGAAATTGCTAGACAATTTCAAGAAACTCAAAGTGATATCTTAACCACACTTTATCAAAGATATTCAGATTTAGAAAAAGCTAACATTGTTTTGTATTTTGCCTGTGCCGTGCATGAGGCTGTGCTTAATCTGCGTAAGGTTAATTTGCAGGCAGATATTTCATATCAAAATTTTTGGCACAATCATGAGTCACTTAAAGCTATTCATCATAAAATTATAAAAATTGCTAATGATACCGGTCTACCGAAAGAAACAGCTCGGAGAAAAATTGAAGAATTAAGAAAAGCTAAAATCATTCATAAAGATAAACAAAAACTTCACTGGAATCCGCCAGAAGAATTAAGAAAAACGTATGACGCAACAACGCAGTCACAAACTAAAGCTATTGCAAATTTAATTGCACTGGTGGCTAACAAAATACATTTTGTACAAACCAGTGGTGCTATCCAACAAGAGTTAATGAAACACTATTCTTTTTATTGGTATCATTTTTTAAACACGGAATTAACGTTTATGAAATATTGGCAAAATAAAGTAAAAGATATTGAGCTCTACTTAATTGGGGTTAATTGTACCATTTTATTAAACAAACACTTGAAAAAAAAAGATGTAAAATCAATGCAGGACGTGATTGCAAAACGTGAAAAAGTTGATATCGATATTCAAGACGTTAATATCTCGGCGACTTCAATTTCTGAAATTACAAGTATTCCACGGGCAACTTGTATTCGAAAGTTAGAAAAGTTAGTGAAATTAAGACTTTTAAAAAAAGATAGTAAATCAAAAAGGTACTACGTCAATCTGAGTGATTATGGTTCAACCTCTTCGTTCCTAGCTAACCCCCAGAACGCTAAGGATATGATAAATATTTTTGCAAATTTCTATTGGATCGTGCTCAATGCCCTAGATCAAGGGATTGAGGGAGTTAAAGTTTAATTACAGTGTTAAAATAATTCCAAACACGGCAAGAGCTGATAACGCTGCCACGGAGAAAAGCATGTTGCTTTTCTTTTCTCTTTTTTTCTCAGCGTTTAATTTCTCCATAAGATCATTCAGGTTAACTTTTTTCTCAGTTACCTCAGCTGTTGTTTGGCTATTTACTTGGTAGTAATTGTTATTTTGGTAATGTTTTAATTGTGTACTCATACTCTCCATAGACAATCTATAAGAAAGCGAATCAGTATGATAGTATGATGACGTTCAAATTGGGAATTAGACTTTTTTAACCCAAAATGGGTCAGATATGAAGCAACTAAAAAATTGGGATAATAAAACTTGGCTAGCCTCCAAAGCCTATATTGATCAATTTACCAAATATGTCCGATTTATCAGTGTGCTCAAGAGAACTGATCGGATCCTCGATGTAGGGTGTGGTCGAGCTAACATCATTAGCCGTCTTCACTCTAGGTTTAAATTGCTCAAAAAACCCATTGGACTGGATTTGGTTAAGCATAAAAACCCAAAACAGAATATTACCTTTGTTCGCAGTGATGCCGTTAAATATTTAAGACAAACGCAGTTAACTTTTGATCTAATTTTAATCAAACAGTCCCTACATCTATTGAGCAAAGCTAAACGCACTACTTTAATTAAACTTTGTCAGGCAAAATTAAATGCAAAAGGACGTTTGTTAATATTTACTCTTAAAACGAAGGGTAATCAGATCCCTACTTTTAAGGATTTTAAGCAAAAACTTGATCAAAGCTTAAAACAAGATGAAAAAATGATCAACCAATTAGCAAAATTATTAAAACCACTTAGAAAAACTTACTTCAAGTTTAAAGTAACCATCACGAAGCAGGATTACATTAAACACCTTAAAAATAGATACATTTCATCCTTATTAAACTTTTCTAACCAGCAAATTCATCAAGGAATTAAAGAAATTAAACAGAAGTATCCAAAAATCATCAAGTTTAATGATGTCTTGATTTGTCTAACTTATAAAAAAAGATAAAAATTAAGGATTTGGTTTATCAATGGCTTTTGTTGGATCAGCGATTGATGGTTGAGAAATGCTAATTTTTATTCGTGAATACCACTCAGCAACAGCGGAGATATCTTGTTCCGATAACATGGAAGCCACCACAGACATTTGCTCGTGTTTCATTTCACCGGTTTTATATTCTTTTAATCTTTTAATTAAGTAATCTTTATTTTGTGCAGTGATATTAGGAATGACCGCTGAACTCCCAGCGCTCGCTGCTTGCCCATCTAAACCATGACACGTCGAACAAATTTGCTGAGCTTTTTCATACCCTAATTTTAATTCAGGTGATAATTTTGCAGGTGCCTGAACTTTAGGTACCACCCCAGGTAAAGATGGTCCGACCGCATTAGCAGAAGAAACAACAAATAAGAAAAAAAGAATTAAAATTTTTTTCATTTATTTTGCAGGTGGCGTGAAGCTAATAATTCTAATCGCTTCAACAAATTTTTCTTCACCATCTTTTCTTTTACCAGCTTTACAAAGAGAAATTCCCTCTTCTTTTAAACTTATAATTTTCTTTAAATTCGCTTCGGTATAAGCGTATTGTTTTTTACCAAATTCTCGTTCTGCTTCTTTCCAAATATAACCTGGATAATAGTTACATAAATAATCTTTCGATTTTAAATTAGCTTCATATTCAGCTTTAGATATACATTTAGGTTCTCTAACCGTTTTAAATTCACCGTCTTTAGTCCACGTTGATAAACCGCCACCACCACAAATTTTTTCATCGTGTTCTTTAGCTAATAATTCAGTGTTCAAAAATATTGAACTTAAAATTAATAATGTTATTGCGTAAAACCAATTTCTCATAATTCTCCTATTTCTTACTAAAAATGGGCCGAATTCAATTCGGCCCATTTAATTCTTAGTTAATTATTTGATAACTTTACTAGGATCTCTTAACTCAGCAGCGGCGCCATCGTAAGATATACGATAAACAACACCTGCTTTGTCATCAGATACTAATAGAGAACCATCAACATACTGTTGCACGTCTACTGGTCGACCTAAATAAGTACCAAGCTCAGTCATCCAACCTTCAGCAAAAGGCTCATGCTTCGTCGCATTACCTTTGTTGTCTAGGTAAGTAACCATTACTCTAGCACCTCTAGGTTTTACTGCGTTCCATGAACCATGTTGCGCACTAAAGATGGCACCATGATATTTTTTAGGGAACATTTTACCAGTATAGAACATCATTCCCAAGTCAGCTGCGTGTGCAATCGTCTCGATTTGAGGTTTGCAATAATTTTTCGCATACTCTGCAGGAATTTTCTGATCTTTGTATTCGTTTGTTCTAACGTCTCCACCACCATAGTAAGGGTGACCGTACCAAGTATTAGCAGATAAACTGCAAGCCTTGTTAATTTCACCTGGAGGTGTTTCATCGCCCATGCCGTCTACTTGGTTGTCTGTAAACCAAAGAGTTTTATCTTTAGGATTAAAAGCGTGACCAACAGAATTTCTAATTCCAATCGCAACAACTTCTCTCTCAAGATTTCCTGGGAAACGATTGAATCTGATTATACCCCCAATTGGCACTTGGTCATAAAGTGGATATTTATCAGGTCCGGCAACGTTAAATGGTTGACCCATACTTACATATAGTTTGTTGTCAGGTCCAATCGCACACACTCGCGCCGTGTGGTTATAAGACTCCTCTTCAGGAGGAATTAACTGACCTTGGTCAATAATTGGAATCGCCACTGTGTCTGGGCTTTCCATGAAATACTCAGCAGCTGGGAACCATAATACTCGGTTTCGCTCTGCGATGTATAAGTGACCATCATCACTATAGCAAGGACCGTTAGGTATATCGAAACTCACAGTTGGAGCAAATTGCTCTACTGTATCCGCAACGTTATCCATGTCTCGGTCGGTAGCCTGCCATACTTTTGTTTTTCTTGTTCCAATCCATACTGAAGCTTTATTTCTACCAACTGCTATATGTCTAGCATCTGGTACAACAGCAAATAGTTCGATCTTAAACCCTGGAGGCATTTTAATTTTTGGCAAAATATTTGCTTTAATGTTTTCAGCAAATTTTGTGTTTTGCTCAATAACTTCGCCTCTAACAGGATTATCTGTTTTTTTGAACGAACTTAGCTTATTGATGTTTTCTTGGTCGCCTGCCGCAAAAGCTGACATCACAGAAAACACTGTAGCCACAAGAATGGTTGAAAGTAATGAAAATAGTTTTCTCATTATCTCTCCCCTCTATTATTAATTAATAATATGTGTTAATTAATTAGTTAAATAATTAGAACTGAAATCGATTCGGAAGTAAAGTTCATTTTAGTTTTTTTTAAACAACCATAGGGTGTAATGCACGATCAGATATTTATATTTTTTCAAATAGTCCTCATAGATTTAGTGCTCGCTGGAGACAACGCAATCATTATAGGCATGGTTGCCTCAAAATTTAAAAAGGAAGAAAAAAATAAAATTATCTTCTGGGGTATTAGCGCAGCTGTTGTGCTTAGAATAGTTTTCACTTTAATCACTGCCGTCTTGTTACAAATAGAGGGACTTAGATTAATTGGCGGAATTCTCTTACTTTATATAACCTATAAACTTTACCAAGACATCGTTAGTCAAAAACATAATAAAAACACAGGTCCCAAAATAAAAAAATCAACTTTTTTAAACGCCGTGATGACAGTCATTATCGCCGATGTGGTGATGAGTTTAGATAACATTTTAGGCGTCGCGGGAGCAGCCAGAGACCATTATTATCTTTTAATTTTTGGCTTAATGCTTTCAATAGCCTTAATGGCGTTTGCGGCTAATTTAGTAGCAAAATGGATTAAAAAACACAAATGGATCGGATGGTTAGGTTTGATAGCAATTTTACTTGTAGCAATTGATTTAATTTATACTGATTTAAAAATACTAAACTTTATTTAATGAAAAAAATCATCTTTTTTTTAATAATCTGTCTTTGTCCTTCTTTGCTTTATAGCGTTGAATTTAAAGGTAAGTTTGAACAGGGTTCCTTCATTATTGGCGCTACCACTCCAGGGGCAGAAGTAACAATTGATAAGAAAACAGTGAGAGTCACTGACGATGGTTATTTTGCTTTTGGGCTTGGACGCGACCGAAAAAACAATGTTTTAATTAAAGTTAAACAGCAAGGAAAAACTGAAACGATTGAAAAAAAAGTATTTAAAAGAGAATACCGAATACAACGAATAGATGGTTTGCCCCAAAAACAGGTAACTCCTCCTCCAGAAGTTTATGATCGAATTAAAAGTGATAATGTTAAAATTGGTAAAGCCAGAGAAATTGACAGTGATTTGGTATTTTTCAAAAATAAATTTGAAGTCCCAATAAAAAATTCAATCATTACTGGTGTTTACGGCAGTCAAAGAATTTTAAACGGCAAACCTCGAAATCCCCATTATGGTTTAGATTTTGCAGGTGATGAAGGCACGCCGGTCAAAGCAATGTTAGATGGTGTGGTCACGTTAGCAGAAAAAGATATGTACTACACGGGTGGTACGCTTATTTTTGATCATGGCCATGGCATAAGTACTTTGTATATGCACTTGAAAGATGTGGATGTGAAATTAGGAGATAAAGTAAAACAAGGTCAAGTGATCGGTACTGTCGGTAAAACGGGTCG
>JAYPCI010000025.1:0-6680 GCA_038124645.1 Candidatus Pelagibacteraceae bacterium | reverse complement strand
TAGCCAGCTTAATTATCGATAAAAATTTATTTACTTTAATTCTTTCATACTGTCCAGGTGGGATTTATGAAGTGGCTGTGATTGCAATCTTTTTCAATTTGGATCCGGAGTTTGTTTCGTTTCACCACATTATCAGACTACTTATGATTTTATTTATTGTTCCACTAATTTTAAAAGGTTTAAAAAAAAACCCCTAACGTATTAGTTAGGGGTTTTAAATTTTTTATCTTAATTTTATTTAAAATCCGTAAGAAATTTTAAATGATAGTACATCTGCATCAGCATCAATTTTTTGTGTGCTGTCTGCTGAAGATTTAAGAGTAATTGACTCAAAGTCTACATAACTTAGCTCGTACTTTAAATTACCTCTCTTTTGACCTATGCCGATCTGCGCACCCCAAACAGTAGCGTTACCGTATGATGATGTTGGCAAAGTTTCAGAAGTAGTAATTGTTCCGTGTTTGACTCCTAAGTTAGTGTACCAACCATTAGAGCCGAGTGGAATATCAGTGTAAACCGTAATTAAATTTTCAAGATCAGCCGAAGCTTTTCTATCTCCAGTTTGCGCTTCACTTGCAACATCAGCGCCAGTAGATGAGTCTGTTCTCTTGCCATCACCTAAAGCGATATCCAAAGGAACCCAATCAACACCTAAGGTCCAGCCGTTTTTTAATTCACCTTCTGCGTATATTGATGCACCATAAAAAGTTTCTTTTACAGTTTTGTTTGTTTTTTCTGAAGTCACGCCAGAAACTGTTTTTTCAGTTTCAGAACCGCTCGTGTCTGCTTGACCAAGATGTAAAGTTATACCCACACCTGCGTAAGCATTTGAGGTAAAAAACAAAAATAAAATTGCTAAAATAGTTTTTTTCATAGTATTTTTTTTTTGGACTGGTTTTTTATAACAGTTATTTAATAAATATTATTAATGGGATTATTATAACCTATTAAATTAACTTTTGCATCTAATTAAAAGACACTTTTCCCACTGGTTCTTTCAATGTGTCTAATTTAGAACAGTTTTTTTCTTAAAAAATACTCACATATTTGATTAATTTTGATAATGGTTTTTTTTAACCTAAAAATTAATCATTATTCAATTAATCAAAAAATACACCTCGAATCCTCAATAGTTCTCTAGACAGTCCGGTATGTTCTTTAAATGCTCTTCGACCATGGAGCCAGAAGTAATTATTAGACAAAATAATAGAGCCTACCGGCAATGGAAACACAACTTTGTTTTTACTTTCTTCTAAGGCATCTGATAGTTGTTGTAAAAAAATTCCCTGCGCCATATTTTTGGGTTCTGGAAACTGATCAATGTAAGAAATAATGGGTTTACCCTCCTTATCTTTGGAAAAGACTGGATGAGATACTTTATATTCGACATTTTTACTTTTAGGTGAGCCCCAAATAAAATCTTGGGAACCGAAAGGATCTGAACTGAGTCTGTCTAAATGTTCCCAGTCATCTAAGTGCAATAAAACACTTTCACCGCCTTGAACATTTTGTTCTTCCATCTTAGTCATTAACAACCAATCAGTTTTTTCTTTAACGTAAGTGCCGTCCGTATGAAGGTCTAGGTTGGTGTAAGCTTTTCTCAAATACGAGTCACTGGCATCGACATGTTTTACAGTAAAGCGAGCGTAATAGCGTCCATCCATAGCATCATGATTGGGTGTGCCCACTAAATGAGCAGTGGCAGTTGATAGTTTTACTAAAAAATCTTTATCTACTTTTTTATTTGCAGTATCTGTTTCAATAATAATTGTACCGGATGCTCGATCGTTTAAAATTTTGTTTAATTGTTTGCTTAACTCTCCGCCATATAAATCATCCAGACTTTTAGCAAGCGTAAATCTTGAAAATGGTTTGTATTCTAATGACTGAATTTCATGCTTTTTAAAAGGGAAAACTAATCGATCTATATCTTCAGAATTTATTTTTAAAACTTTTACCCTTTTCGATTTCTCGTGATCAATAATTTTAAGAGCCATAACCTAAAAATAATAATTTAATAGACTTAATATTACTGCTGAAAATGCAGTTGGTAAAATTAAATTTCTTTTAAAAATTAAGTAAATACCAATACAAATGATTAAAACTGCTAGTCTTAAAAATAAATTTGCCTCAGCCAGTACGCCTGCTGGAAAAATAATCATCCTTGCTAGCAAAGAAGCTAATGTGGCATAGGCAACTAAATTAAACCAAATAAAAATATTGGAGTCTGTACTCATGTTTTTAGAAGTTAAAACGCCAAGAAACCTGGAGAGGAATGTTGCAATAGAGGTTATAACAATCACCACTATAATATTACTTTCAAGTCCCATATTTCCCTCCAAAGTAAAAAGCTAGTGAGCCACCAAGCACTCCACCAAATAAAATCGACCACTCAGGATTTATCAAATAAAAGATCGGTCCCAATAAACAACCAAGTATGACTGCTAGTTTAATACCTAAGTTGCTCATGGCGCCAATCATCATGCAAAAAAAATAAACAGGATTAACAATTGAAAGACCGATTAGCATATCAACACTGAGATACTGATCTAAAAAATAACCAACAGCAGTAAATAAAATAGCTGTCCCCCAGGTACCCGTGCCGATACCCATCCAAAAATCAATCCGATATTTTTCTTCAATCGATTGATAGTTTTCCTTCATTAATAACCAAGAAGACACAGCTAAGAAATGACAAGATAAATAGTATTTCCATTTCGGTTGCTCTGGATGATTAAGCAGAGGAAACATCGAGACAGTCATAGGATAAAGGCGAGCATTCACTAACCATACGGCTAAAAAAATATTAATTAACGTTGAACCGATTAGATAAGACTCAGCCATCACTAATTGACCCGGTAAGGCATAAGTTAAAAAACTAGAGAAGACACTTTGCTCAAAATTAAACCCTGCTTCACGCAATAAAGCACCAAGCGCTAAAAAACTACAAGCAAGTGGAAGTGCCGGGCTTCTAACACCAATGAGAGATTTTAATCCAAGAAAATAATATTTTGTATTAACCATTAGCCGCCAAGGAATAATCGACCTACCTCTTCATTCTTTAAGAGATCGTTTCCTTTACCGACAATAGCAGTTTGACCTGAAACTAAAACATAACCAATATCAGAGAACTCTAAACCTTTTTTAGCGTTTTGCTCAACTAAGATGATTGTTTTGTTTTCATTTTTTTGAAGGTCGTAGAGAATTTCAAAAACCATATCAATATATTTAGGTTCTAAACCAATCGATGGCTCATCAACCAATAGAACTTCTGGTTCCATAATAAGTGCTCGGGAGATTTCTAACAAACGTCTTTCACCACCAGATAACACTTTAGCTCTTTGATTTCTTCGCTCTGCCAATCGAGTATATTTTTTTAAAACTCGCTCAGCGGCTTCTTGGGATTGTTCTTTATTATCTTTGATAAAGCCACCCATTAATAAATTTTCCTCAACGGTCATGTCTGGAAAAACAGAATTGTCCTGTAAAATATAAGCAACACCAGAATTTTTTAATTTTTCTGCTGGTGACAGTTTAGTGACATTAGAATTATTTATTACAATATCGCCTGAGTAAATATTGGTAAAACCATAAATAGAGTGCAGCACAGTAGATTTGCCCGCACCATTTGGTCCGATCAAACATAACGATTGTCCTTGGGCAACGGTTAAATTAAAATTATGTAAAATTTCCATTTTACCATAACCCGCATTTAAATTTTTAATTTCTAAAAATCGGGATTGATTTGAGAGAGCTAATAGTTCCTTTTCAGATACTTTGGAATTTAGCTGTGATGATTGTTCAACAACATCATCAACAGAAATGACTGTATCTGCTTTACCTTCACCGTAACCTCTAATTTTTTTATCAACCATTAATGTGCTCCCAGATAAGCATCGATCACTCGCTTATCATTTTTAATTTCATTCGGTGATCCCTCTGCTAACAGACGACCATGCGCCATACAGAAAATTCTTTGTGCTAAGTTCATCACTACTCGCATATTGTGTTCAATAACAAATAAAGTAATTTTATATTTGTCATTAATTTTGATTAACCGATCAATAATTCCATTAATTAACGTTGGGTTAATCCCTGCTGTGGGTTCATCGAGCATTAACATTTTTGGTTCATTCATTAATGCCATTGCTAATTCAAGTAATTTTTGTTGACCAAAAGATAATTCTCCTGCTCTTAAATTTCTTTTTTCATAAAGACCGACAAAAGCGAGAATTTGTTCAGCTTGATCATCAAGTTCTTTTGGAATTTGATCAAACATTCTTGAGAAATTATCTTCAACTTTTTTACTAATTTTCATGTTCATCATGCAAGACATCTGCCCGTAAATTTTAGTCTGTTGGAAAGTTCTTAGTAAACCCATCTTGGCAATTTCATGAACAAGCTTGGTTGAAAGTTCTTGTCCTTCAAATAAAATAGATCCTTTATCAATTGGATGAGTACCAACAATCGAATTAAACAAGGTTGTTTTTCCAGAACCATTAGGACCGATCAAACCGACGATGGAACCTTGTTCAATATTTAAAGAAATGTCTTCATTGGCTTTTACACCACCGAAATATTTAAAAACACTTTTTACTTCTAAAATTTTAGTCATTTGTTTTAATTGTTACTTGCGCTAATCTTGCTTTTTTATCTACGATTTCACCAAACCACTCTGGTTTCTCTCGTCTTAACCAACCCATAATTCCCTCTGGGAAGAACACAACGATTAGAACTATTAATAAGCCAAGAGCTACTCGCTGCCAGCCGAGGAAGTAAGTCCAGAAAAATTCTTTAAACAATTGGAAGATAAATGCTCCCAAAATTGGTCCCCACAAAGTTCCCTTACCACCGAGAATAGCCATCAGTACCATATAGATTCCAACAGTGGCTCCAGCAAAAGCTACTTCGGTTGGTTCGATATAACCATTAATATTGCCAAAGATGGCGCCAGCGATTCCCATAAAGAAAGCTGAAACCATCCAGCCGCTTACTTTATATCTCATAGTGGGCACGCCCATTGCCTCCGCTTTATCTTCGTTATCTCGAATGGCTGTTAAAATTAATCCAAACCGTGTTGAAAATAACCATCTTAAAAAGAAATAAGTACAAAGAAAAAGTATAAAACTTAGAGTGTAAAAGAAGTTCACACTTCCACCAAGGAACTCAACATCTTGTCCATCGACTTTAGGCCAGATCGGAACTGTCATTCCTTGACCGCCACCCCAAATCGTCATACTCGTTGCTAACTCACCTGATGCAATACCGATCCCTAAAGTACAAATCGCAAAGTAGTGACCTCGTAAACCTAAAATAAAATAACCTAAAAAAGCTGCAACGATTGTTGGAATGATGGCAGCTAAAACTAAACCTAATGGTAAACCAATAAAATATTGTTCAACCGTATGGACAAACGTTTTAACTCCACCCGCTTCGGTCCATTCAGCTAATGGAAAGGAATAAGCAATTTGGGTAGAGGCACAAATATACATTCCCAATCCAAAGAACATAATATTTCCAAAAGTGTTGTAACCCATCTTACCCCCTTGAATATTCCAGGTAGAGGCATAAACCATGAATAACCATAATTCAGAAAATTGAATTCGATAACTAGGAAATAATGTAGGTGCAAGTAAACCAAGCAGAACTAAAAAAGTTAAAGCCGAAGTTTCTTTTTTATCAAAAGACATCATTTTAAATATTCCCTTTTCTTTGCTAGTTTTCTACTTCGATAAACTAAAATTAAAACTAATAATATAAATACGACTGCAATTCTAAATTCAGTTCCGATTAAGTAAGAGGAGAACTCTTCAACAGCCCCTAAACCTAAACCCGAGACGAGCACCGCAGGAATATTTCCAATTCCGGCCACGATAACAATCATGAACGATCTGACAGTGTATGGTAAACCAATATAAGGATGCAGCGTATAAGTCATAGCAACCAATGAGCCAGCGAGACCACAAATAGCGGCGTTCAGCGCATAAGTAAAAGTATAAACTTTTTCAGTATCCACTCCTAAAATTCTAGCTGCTCTTGCATTTTGTGCTGTGGCTCGAATAGCTCTTCCCATTTTTGAAGTTTTCATAAATATGATAACGGCAATAGCACCAAGCACACTGATTACAAATGAAAATAATTTGATTAAAGCGATCGTGATGTTGCCATCAAAGAAAAAAATGGTTCCAAAACCTGAAAGCGCAGTTTCAACTTGAGAACCAAAGATCATATTCATTACTTGTTGAATAGTAATGCTAATTCCAAATGTCGCTAAAATAGAGATAAACATGTCTTTATCGACGACTCTAAAAACAATTAAGCGGTATAAAATATAGCCGAGTAAAAATAAAGTTATAAAGGCAATTGGTAATCCTGCTACAGGATGAATACCTGCTTTATAAATTGCAAAGGTAATATAACCTCCTAAAATGACATACTCACCTTGGCAGACATTAATGATATTCATCACGCCCCAAACCAAAGCCATACCGTAAGCAGCTAGAGCAAAAATTGCTCCAACCATAATGCCATCAAGAAGAGCTTGAAGATTTAAAAAAGGTGCCTGTATTAATATCATTTTTCTTTCTAATCTAAAAAACCGCTCCCAGAAAATGGGAGCGGTTTATATTTTGTTAAATAAATTTAACGATCAGACCACTTAGGCGTAGGGAAAATTAATT
>JAYPCI010000024.1:3792-7106 GCA_038124645.1 Candidatus Pelagibacteraceae bacterium | reverse complement strand
GAGTTCTTAAAAAAAGTTAATGCGAATAAATGGTAAAGCACTTAGAACAATTTGGTTTGAAGACAATAAAGTAAAAATTATTGATCAAACAAAACTTCCGCATCAATTCATCATTAAAGATTTAAAAACTGTTAAAGACGCAATTAATGCTATTAAAGTGATGGAAGTGAGAGGCGCTCCTTTAATAGGTGGGACTGCGGCATATGGAATAGTTTTAGCAATTATCGAAAAAAATGATTTAAGTTTTATTAATCAAGCTGCAGAAGATTTAATTAATTCAAGGCCAACTGCGATCAATTTAAAATGGGCAGTTGATCGAATGATGAAAAAAATTAAAGGGGTTAATTCTAAAGCGATATTAACTTTAGCTCTGAATGAAGCCAAAGCAATCTGTGAGGAAGATATTGGCTTTTGTAAAAGTATTGGTGAACATGGTTTAAAAATTATTGAGGCTATTTATAAAAAGAAAAAAGATACTGTAAATATTCTTACGCATTGTAATGCTGGTTGGCTAGCAACCATTGATTGGGGCACTGCCACGTCACCAATTTATCATGCCCATCAAAAAGGAATTAAAGTACATGTGTGGGTTGATGAGACCAGACCAAGAAATCAAGGTGCCAATTTAACTTCATATGAATTAAACGAGGAAGGTGTTCCTAATACCATCATTGCGGATAATACCGGCGGGATCTTAATGCAAAGAGGTCAAGTTGATATGTGTATTGTAGGAACTGATCGAACTTTAGCTAATGGTGATGTCTGTAATAAAATTGGAACTTATTTAAAAGCTTTAGCAGCTAAAGATAACAACGTTCCTTTTTATGTAGCCCTGCCAAGTTCAACAATTGACTGGAAAATAAAAGAAGCAAAAGACATACCTATCGAGGAAAGAAACAGCGAAGAACTATCACATATTGAGGGAGTTAATAAAAAAGGAGAAATTGAAAAATTTTTAATTTATCCAAAAAAAAGTAAAGCTATGAATTTAGCTTTCGATATCACACCTGCTAAGTATGTTACTGGACTGATAACAGAAAGAGGCATATGTGATGCATCTAAAGAAGGATTACAGAAGTTATTTAAATGAATTTAAAGAAACAAATAATAAAGTTTTCTAAAAAATTAAATACGACCAACCTATCAGCATTAAGATCGGGTAATATTTCAGCAAGATTTAAAGAGAAAGACAAAGATGGTTTCTTAATTACCCCATCGGGAGCTAGATATGCCACGATGAAACCTAACGATTTAGTTTTTGTGACCTTAGACGGACGATTCGATAAAAAAAAAGGAAAACCATCTTCAGAGTGGCGATTTCATCAAGATATTTATCGAAGCAAGAAAGAAGCAAAAGCAATTGTTCATGCACACTCTACGTGTGCAACTGCACTTTCAACTCATCGAAAATCTATTCCTGCTTTTCACTACATGGTTGCACTGGCAGGTGGAAACGATATTAAATGCGCAAATTATGCTACTTTTGGAACCAGAAATTTATCAAATAATATTTTAAAAGTTTTAAAAAATAGATCTGCTTGTCTCCTTGCAAACCATGGACAGATATCAACAGCCTCTAATTTGGATTCTGCTTTTGAGTTAGCACAAGAGGTTGAAAATCTTTCTCTTCAATATATAAATGCTTTAAGATTAGGAAAGCCAAGGATTCTTTCTAATAAAGAAATTAAAATAGTCCTAGGCAAAATGAAAAATTATAAGAAGGGGTAATTTTTTATGACTAAAGTTGGAGAGCACGTCACTCTAGACTTCGTGGGTGTAAAGAAGGAATATAGTCCGACATTCTACGAAAAAGTAATTTACAAAATAGCTAAACTGGCAAAAGTAGAAATACTTAATGTTAGTAGTCATAAATTCGAACCCCAGGGATTTACGTTAGTGGCTTTACTCTCAGAAAGTCATATGAGTTTTCATACCTTCCCGGAGCGAGGTATTATTAGTTTTGATTTCTTCACATGTGGTAAAATCTCTCCAAAAATTGCTCTCGATGTTTTAGCAAAAGAAATTGATCATAAACGAGTAGTAGTAAATAATTTTGATCGAAGTACGGTTAGTTTATACGATGATATTTATAGTACTCCGGGTCAGAAAAAATACTATGTCGTTAACGAAGTTTTAGAAAACTTTACTTCTAAAGTTGGTCAAAATATTGAAATTTTAAAACTTGAAGAATTTGGTAACGCACTTTTTATCGATAATGAAATTCAAGTCGCAGAGAAAGATGAAAAACTTTATAGCTCTACTTTCTTTAGATCCGGCCAAGAATTAAATAAAAAAACAGCTAATGTAGCAATCATTGGTGGTGGTGATGGTGGGGTAGCGAGAGAATGTTTAGATAATAATGCCGACTATATTGATTGGTATGAGTTAGATCCCGAAGTAGTTGATGTTTGCTATAAACATTTACCAAAAGTTTGTTCTAAAGTTAAGAAGAGTAACAAGGTTAATACTTATTGGGGTGATGCCTTTGAAAGTATTAAGGGAGTTGAAGATAATAGATATGATCAAATCTTTGTTGATTTAAATGATGATCAATACTGCATCGATCTTGCTAAGAAAAACATGAAGGGTTTACAGCGAATTCTTAAAAAAGGCGGCGTGATTACCGCGCAAGTTGGTAGCAAGAACAAAAAACCCAAACAAGTGGAAACTTGGTCAAAAGTTTTAGAGAAAAGTTTTGGTAATGTAAATTTATCTGAAGTGCATATACCAAGTTTCGATTGTAACTGGAATTTTGCCTCGGCAATTCTTAAATAGAAATAAATTAAAAATCATATATAGTCTGGTTATGAAAGTCGCGTGCGTCCAAGTTTTAACTAATGACAACATTCAGCAAAACTTAAACAAAATAAAAAAACTAATCTTAAGAGCCATCAAACAAAAAGCAGACTTAATCATTACTCCAGAAGTTAGTTCGGTTTTCTCTTTTGATAAAAAAAGTCTTAAACAAAGATTAACCTCAATGCAGAAAGATTTTTTTGTTAAAGCAATTCAAACAGTTTCTAGAAAATACAAAAAATGGATTTTAATTGGTTCGATCACCTCTAAAGAAAAGGGTCGATTATTTAATCGTTCGGTCTTGTTAGACCCCAAGGGGAGAGTAAATACTTATTACGATAAAATTCATATGTTTGATGTAAAATTAAATAAAAAAGAAACTTATGCCGAGTCAAAAACATTTACTGCCGGAAAAAAAATAAAAGTTGCTAATTTGCCCTGGGGTAAACTTGGCTTATCGATTTGTTATGATTTAAGATTTCCAAATCATTACCGAACCATGGCAAAGAGGGGTGCTA
>JAYPCI010000024.1:0-3692 GCA_038124645.1 Candidatus Pelagibacteraceae bacterium | reverse complement strand
ATTTCAGCAAAAATCTTATTAATTTTTTTCATTATTGTATTTATACTTAAAACTAAATATTAAGTAAGACAAGAATATGTCAAATATATTAATAATCAAACATGGATCATTGGGTGATCTAATACAAGCTTGTGGAGCTATTGAGGATATCAAACTTTCTCATAAGCAACACAAGATCCTTCTTTTGACATCAAAGCCTTATCTTAATTTCATGTATGAATGTCCTTATGTGGATGGGGTCTTAATCGATCAACGTTTACCACGGTGGAATATATTTTATTTAGCAAAATTAAAAAGATTATTAACCAGATATAATTTTGAAAAAGTCTATGATTTACAAAACTCAAGTCGAACGAGATTTTATAGAAAATTTCTTTTGACCAAACCAGAATGGTGTTCAACGGATACCACACTTGAACCCGGTCAATCAAAAAAGGATTTTGATAAATCTCCAGTGCTAGAGAGAATGGTGGCACAACTTAAAAAAGGGGGTATTAGTATCGTTAATACCTTTAATCCTAATCTAAAATGGGCGACCTCAGATATTAGTAAAATTATTAACAAATTTTTTAATGGAAAATACTTTTTAATCTTTCCATTTTGCTCCGAAAAAAATCCACAAAAGAAATGGCCGCATTATAAAGAACTTATCGAAGAACTCAGAAGACATTTTACTGAATACAATATTGCAATAGCCCCAGGTCCTAAGGAAATTGATTTAGCTACTGCAATGGGTGTTTACACATTATTAAAAGATAGAATGCCTTTAAATATAAAAGAACTTATAAGCGTTATTGATAAAGCAGATTTTATCATTGCCAATGATACAGGTCCAGCTCACATTGCTAATCATTTAAACAAAAATGGTTTAGCATTATTTGGTAGTCATACTTCACCAGAAAAAGTTAGTATTGGAAATTCTAATTTTAAATATTTAAAAGTTGATCAATTAGCAGATCTAAAAGTAGAAGACGTGATTAATAAGGTTAAAGAATTAGTTAAGTAGTTTTAAATATTCTTTAACAATTAAAGACCAATTAAATTTTTTGGAAAATTCTTTAGCAGCGGCACCAAATTTCTTGTTATTATTATTTTCAAAAAATTTAATAATTGCTTCGTAGATAGCTGATAAGTCATTTCCATCACAAATTAAACCTGTTTGGTTATGTTGAATAGCATCAACTTGACCTCCATCTTTACCACCAATGGAACCGACTCCATAAGCAGCCGCTTCAATGAAAGTAATGCCAAAACCCTCAACCGACTTTTTTGATATAATTGAAGGCATAAAGCATAAGTCAGCATTAGACAGTAGTGCTACTTTTTCCTGCTCACTTGAATTAAAAATAAACTCAACTTCTTTATTTAAACCAAGTTCAGTTTTTAACTTCAAAAGATTATTTTTTTCTTCCCCATCACCGATTGAAATATATTTGATATTAGGAAACTTAGGGATAAGATTTTTTATCGTCATTAATATTTTCTCATGATTTTTTCTTTTATCTAATCTAGCAACTGTAATGATTTTAGGATTTGCCTTGCCAAATAATTGTTGTGCTTTGGTATTTGCCTCTGCAGAAACGGTTATGGGATAATTACAGCCAGGATGGATGACATGAATGTTTGTAGCTGTCATACCTTTTTCTTTTATTAAATTCTTAGTAAAATTTGAATTAGCAATAATAAAGGTTGCTCTACTAAGTGCCGCTAGCATTCTTTTATTTAATGAAGATCCTTGTTCATGATTAATTTCTTTAGAATGAATTAAACAGAAACTTGGCTGCTTACTTAATGCTTCTGCTTTTATATTTTCGATACTTTTCCAATGATCAAAAAAAATGGCTCTTACTTGATTTTTGTTTAGAAATTCATTAACCAAACTTGCTTTCCTAAATTTCTTAAAGATTTTAAAACCACCAACTCTTTGAATTTGTAATTTAGAAGATTTATCGTAAACCCCAGCATCTTTGAAGCTATCGGCAAATACTTTGACAGGACCATGGTTTAATAAACCATTTGATAAACCTTCCATGAGATTTTGCATGCCCCCTAGATCGGGCGGAAAATTTCTAGTTACGATTAAAAACATTGTAAATTATTAATTTTTTATACAATTATATAAGTTTAATGCAACTTCTTTTGATCCATTTATCGTGAAGTGCACATCATCAATAAAATTATCTATTGTAGGTTCAATCTTGTCTGATAACTTGCAAAATTTAATACTGTTTTGATTACTAAAATTTTCAAGATAATTATTGTAAGTATTTTTAATTTTAATCATTTCTTCAAACTTTATTTTATAATTTGCGTAAGGAGGATTCATCCACAAAAGTAGGTTTTTATTATTTAAATTTGATACATCATATTGAGAAGGTTGATCAACAAATATACATTCCAATTTATTTGTCTTACATATCTTGGAGATTTTTTTTAACCAAATTTTATATTCTTCAGAAACATTATCAATTTCAAGAAAAGTTGACTTTTGAATATTCTTTTTAATTTCTGCTTGGCTTTTAATAAGATCTAAGTAGGGGTTATCAGATTTTTTAACTTCAACATCCACAATAATTTGTTTTTGATCATTAAAAGGTTTTTTTAAAACTCTAAATATTTTTGAAGAAAATTTATTCAATATTGAGAGTTCATAATTATATAAAATTTCAATATTTGGAAAAAGATAATTATATTTTGAATGAAGAATATGATGATTCCAGTCATTTACACCAAGTAGAAAAATTGCAATATCAGGCTCTAAATTAACATTTCTTCGCAGAGTCAAATAATGATGGACGCTTCTTAAACCACTTAATCCAAAATTGATTATTTCAAAATTTTTGTAGTTTAAATAATTGTTCTTCTCTAATTCTTTAATTAAATTATTAGTCCAAATATATTTTCCATCCAATCCTTCCTCCTCAGTAGTACTTGCGCCAATTGCAAAAATTCTAAGAGTTTCATCCTCTTTTTTATCATAATTAATTTTTTTATTAACTCTATGACCTCTTTCATTTGTAGTGATGTTATGTTTCTCATCTAAAAATCCCTGATTTAGATTTTTATTCCAGATAATAGTGCTTTGTGTATTAGGATATCTTGTAGGTGCATCAAAAGTAATATTAAAAAAAACGGGAGTTAATAAAAAGTTTAAAACTGCGATTATACAAATTGTATTAATGAATATGTTATTTGTAAAAATCCAAAAAAGTAATGCAAGTTGAAAAAATAAATAGGTTAATAAATAATAAATATTTTTTGAAAATAATAAATGTGTTCTTAAACTTAAATATAAAAAAATACTTAAAACAATTATAGCTACAATTTTAATAATTAAGATTCTTAATTTACTTCTATAGCCCGGATCTTTATTTATTTCCATTTAATGTTGCAACCCATACTAGGAACCTGGTTTTGTGGCCCTTTATTGGTCAGAGCAATCATTTGCATAGCTTTCAGTAGATCACTATCCCCACTTCTTACAGCTTTAAGTTCTTTCAGTTCTCTAATGCGACCGCGATATTGTAATTCTTGATTTTTATTGTAACCAAAAAAGTCAGGGGTGCATACAGCATTATATTTTCTGGCAACTTCTTGAGTTTCATCAATCAAATAAGGAAAGTTAAAGTTATGCTGTTTAGCAAATTTAATCATATTATCAAAACTATCAGCTGGAAACTCTTTGGTATCAT
>JAYPCI010000023.1:3154-8330 GCA_038124645.1 Candidatus Pelagibacteraceae bacterium | reverse complement strand
AATGATTTTAAAAACCAAATATGAGCAACTGGGCACGCTAAATCGATATGTCCCATTCTTTCTCTTCGAACATTAGCTTTGGTGACTTCTACTCCACATTTTTCACAAATAATTCCCCTAAATTTCATTCTTTTGTATTTGCCACATAAACATTCATAGTCTTTAACTGGTCCAAATATTCGTGAACAGAACAATCCGTCTTTTTCTGGCCTAAAGGTTCTATAATTTATTGTTTCAGGTTTTTTGATTTCACCATATGACCAAGATTTAATCTTTTCGGGACTAGCTAATGTAATTTTGATTTTATCAAAATTTTGTTCAGCAACTTGTGAACTTGATCTTTTTGATATTTCTTTATCCATAAATTAATTTAATTCTATATTTAAACCCAAAGATCGAATTTCTTTCACTAAAACGTTGAAAGACTCAGGAATCCCCGATTCAAAATTGTTGTTTCCTTTAACTATTGTCTCATAAACTTTTGTTCTACCGGCAACATCGTCAGATTTAACGGTTAATATTTCTTGTAATGTGTATGAAGCACCATAAGCTTCTAGTGCCCAAACTTCCATCTCACCAAACCTTTGTCCACCCATTTGCGCTTTTCCACCTAGTGGCTGTTGTGTAACAAGACTATAAGGACCAGTAGATCTTGCATGAATTTTGTCCTCAACCAAGTGATTAAGTTTCAACATATAAATTATACCGACTGTTACAGGACGATCAAATTTTTCACCAGTTCTACCATCCCATAATGAGGTTTGACCTGTTTCTGGTAGGTTAGCAATATTCAGCATAGAATTTATGTCGTTCGTTGAAGCTCCATCAAACACTGGAGTTGAAATACCTAATCCATTTTTTGAAATGTTTTCTAACAATTCAGTTAACTCTTTAGTTGATAATTTTGAAATATTTTTTTCATAATATTCAGTGCCGTAAATATTTTTTAAATTATCTAAGATTTTTTGTTTATTATTGCTTAATTCTTTCAATAATGAATTAATTTGTTCACCAATTTCAGAACAAGCCCAACCTAAATGGGTCTCTAAAATTTGTCCTACGTTCATACGGCTAGGCACTCCTAAAGGATTTAGTACTAAGTCTACAGGTTTACCGTTAGCCATATAAGGCATATCTTCCACCGGCACTATTCTGCTCACCACTCCTTTATTGCCGTGTCTGCCTGCCATTTTATCTCCTGGCATCAATCTTCGTTTTACAGCAACAAAGACTTTAACAACTTTCATTATTGTTGGTAATAGGTCATCACCTTGTTTTATTTTAAGAACTTTATCTTCAAATCTGATTTTTATATCTTCTTGTGCTGTATCGTATTGTTTTTTTAAGATTGATAAATTATCTTCAGTTTGATTATCACTTAAACTAATTTTCCAAATATCATTTAAAGATAGGTTAGCAACGTCATTAGAGTTTAAATTTGTCTGAGCTTTTAGAGTTTTATACTCTTTTGATATTTTTTTATTTACAAGCAATTCTTCAGCTCTGGCTTTTATATTCCTTGCTAAAATTTCTTCTTCAACTTTTTTATCTTCTTGCACCGACTCAATTTCTGAACGCTCAATAGCTATTGATCTTTCATCTTTGTCTATACCGTGTCTATTAAATACCCTAACATCTATCACCACACCTGAACTACCTGATGGTAATTTTAGTGAAGAATCTCTTACATCAGTAGCTTTTTCACCAAATATAGCTCTTAATAGTTTTTCTTCTGGACTTGATGAGGTTTCACTTTTTGGAGTTACTTTACCAACTAGTATATCTCCTGGTTTTACTTCCGCCCCTATATAAACCACTCCTGATTCATCTAGGTTTCTTAAACTTTCTTCACTTACATTAGGAATATCTCGAGTGATTTCTTCCGCTCCTAATTTGGTATCTCTACAAACTGCCTCGTATTCCTCTATGTGGACAGATGTGAAAACATCATCTGTTACACATCTTTCAGAAATAAGTATCGAGTCTTCAAAATTATATCCCTGCCAAGGCATAAAAGCTACAGTTACATTTTTACCTAATGCTAATTCTCCTAATTGGGTAGCAGGACCGTCGGCTATAATATCGCCTTCTTTTATTTTATCGCCCACTTTAACTAGTGGTCTTTGATTTATGCAGGTATTTTGGTTAGACCTTTTAAATTTAGAGAGATTATAAATATCTACTCCAGATTTTGATAAATCTTTTTCATCAGTCGCCTTAACGACAATTCTTTTTCCATCTATTTTATCTACAATTCCATTTCTTTTTGCAACAATTGTAACACCTGAGTCTAAAGCAACGTCAGATTCCATCCCGGTTCCTACTAAAGGAGATTCCGGTTTTAACAAAGGAACAGCTTGTCTCATCATATTCGATCCCATTAATGCTCTGTTAGCATCATCATTTTCTAAAAATGGTATTAGAGCTGCTGCTACTGAAACTAATTGTTTTGGTGATACGTCAATATAATCAATTTGATCTTTTGGAGCTAATAAAAAATTCAAATTTTTTCTACAAGAGACTAGATCTTCTTCAAACTCATTATTTTTTGAAATTGGTGAATTGGCTTGGGCTATTGTAAACCTTTCCTCATCTATAGCTGAGAGATATTCAATTTTATTAGTTACTTTGCCATTAACAACTTTTTTGTAAGGACTTTCAATATAGCCATATCGGTTAACACGAGAATAAGTAGCCAAACTGTTTATTAAACCAATATTAGGTCCCTCCGGTGTTTCGATAGGACAAATTCTTCCATAGTGAGTAGGATGAACATCTCGAACTTCAAATCCAGCTCTTTCCCTTGTTAAACCACCAGGTCCTAATGCAGAAACTCTTCTTTTATGTGTAATTTCAGAAAGTGGGTTAGTTTGATCCATAAATTGGGATAACTGCGAAGTTGCAAAAAAATCTTTTAACGCAGTTGTGATGGGTTTAGCATTTACAAGATCTTGAGGCATAGCAGACTCGATCTCTAAAAAAGTATTCATTTTTTCTTTGATCGTTCTTTCCATTCTTAACAATCCAATTCTGAATTGGTTTTCTACTAATTCTCCAACTGAACGAATTCTTCTATTGCCTAAGTGATCAATATCATCAACATCACCTTTACCGTCTCTTAGATCTAACATAAATTTAATAATGGCAATAAGATCATCTTTATTTAAAATAAGATCATCTGGTTTTGCATTTAAATTTAATTTTGAATTAAGTTTTACTCTACCAACATCTGACAGGTCATATCGTTCTTTATTAAAGTATAAATTTTTAAAAACTTCTTCAGCAATTTCAACTGATGGAGCCTCTCCTGGTCTTAAAATTTTATAAATATCATTTAACGCTTCCTCTTTGCTATTATTTTTGTCTAATTTGAGGGTCTCGAGTATATAAGGCCCTTTATTTAAAATATCGACATTAGCAATTTTTAATGATGTGATCGATTTATGCTGAAAACTATCAATTAAATCTTCAGTGATATCTTGTCCTGACTTTAACAAAATATTTTTTTCTTTATCTTTAATATCTACCGCAGTGTATTTTCCAGTTAACTCTGTTGAAGAAACTAAAACTTCTTTAATATTTTTTTCTGTAGCTAATTTTTTAGCAATTATATAATTTAGTCTCTCGCCTTTATTAAATATTTTTTTTCTCGTTTTTGCATCAATTAAATCATAAATTAATTTTACCGGTCTTTTAAAATTTTCTGGATTAAATTGAGTTCGCCATAATTTACTAACTTCGTCTAACTCATAACTATGAACATCATAAAATGTATTGATAATTTGCTCTCTATTAAGACCTAAAGCGTAAAGTAATGTGGTGATGTATAACTTTTTCTTTCTGTCTATTCTAAAAAACATTAAGTCTTTTGGATCATATTCAAAATCTAGCCACGAACCTCTGCCTGGAATGATTCTGCAATTAAATAAAAGTTTTCCACTTGCATGAGTTTTACCTTTATCATGATCGAAGAATACCCCGGGGCTACGATGCATCTGGTTTACAACAACTCTTTCAACTCCATTAACAACAAAGGTACCGCTTGAAGTCATTAATGGTAATTCACCGATAAACACTTCTTGTTCTTTTGCAGATAATATTTGTTTAGTGTTATTTTCTGCATCAATATCATAAACCACTAATCGCAGAGTAGCTTTTAAAGAAGCAGAATACGTTAAACTTCTTTGACGACATTCAATAACATCAAATTTAGGTTTTTCTAATCTATAAGAAACAAATTCAAGCGTCGATTTTTCAACACCATCATCTATTGGAAAAATACTTTTAAAAACTCTATTAATACCCTTCGTTAGTTCATCAGAATTAAGGGTACTCGCCTTAGAAGTTAAAAATTCTTCATAAGAATTTTTTTGAACTTCAATTAGATTGGGGATAGATAAACTCTCACTAAGCTTACCAAAATTTTTTCTTATATTTTTCTTTTGAGTAAAAGATAAATCCATTAAATAAACAAAGAACAACCACAGTTTGCGGTTATTCTAAAAAAAATTTTTTTTAATATTACTTTAATTCTACTTTAGCACCTGCAGCTTCAAGTTTTTTCTTGATATCTTCTGCATCTTTTTTAGCAACACCCTGTTTTAATTCTTTAGGAGCTGCTTCAACTAAATCTTTTGCTTCTTTTAAACCTAAACCAGTAAAGGCTCTTACTTCTTTAATAACGTTTATTTTCTTGTCACCCGCTGATGCTAAGAAAATTGTGAATTCAGATTTTTCCTCTGCTGCTGCACCACCTGCTGCTGGAGCTGCGGCTGCGGCTACTGGAGCTGCTGCTGTAACACCCCATTTTTCTTCAAGTTGTTTAGAAAGTTCTGCTGCTTCTACAACAGTTAATTTAGACAAATCGTCTATAATTTTATTCAAGTCTGCCATTGTGTTAATCCCTAGGTTATTTTTTTAAACTTTTTGCGTGCGCTAAAATAGCAATTTTTGAGCCAGGTGCAAGCAAAATACTCATTAATTTTTGAGCTGGAGATCGTAAAATTCCCACAATTTTTGCCCTAGCCTCTTCTAAAGATGGTAAAGTAGCAATTTCTGCCACTTGATTCTTGTCTAAAACTTGTCCATCCATGAAGCCTGCGACTACTTTTAATTTATCGTTAGATTTTGCAAATTTAGTTAAAATTTTAGCTGTTGAAACTGGATCTGAAGAAAT
>JAYPCI010000023.1:0-3054 GCA_038124645.1 Candidatus Pelagibacteraceae bacterium | reverse complement strand
TAGATTTTGCAAATTTAGTTAAAATTTTAGCTGTTGAAACTGGATCTGAAGAAATGGCTGTCGCAGTAGGACCAATAAAATACTTTTCCAAATCTTTAAACTTAGAGTCTTTAATCGCGAGTTTAGTAATTCTATTTTTTGTTACTTTAAATAAAATGCCACTTTCTCTAAAAAGTTTTCTTAATTCGTCTAACTGATTAACATTTAAGCCTTCGTAATGAGCAACCATAACACTTTCGTTATTGGAAAACACTTCTTTCATTTGTTCGACGTATTTTTTCTTAGACTCTTTATTCATCATAATTAAATACCTTTAGTGTTAATTTGAAAAGATTTACCCATTGTCGAAGTTAAATAAATTGATTTAACTAATTCACCCTTCATTGTATCTGGTCTTTCTTTTCTAATATTCTCAATCAAATGCTTAAAATTTTGTTCTAATTTATTAGTTGGAAAACTTTTTTTACCAATTGAAACACCAACGTTTCCATCTTTGTCATTTTTTACTTCAATCATTCCAGATTTTAAATCTTTAACACCATCTTTTATATTTTGTGTGACTGTTCCAAGTTTTGGATTTGGCATCAGGCCTTTGGGACCAAGAACTTTACCAAGTTTTCCAATCTTAGACATCATTGAGGGTGTACAAATTAATTTATCAAAATTTAATTCACCCGCTGACATTTTATCAATTAAATCTTGTGAACCGAATATGTCAGCTCCACTGCTTTTTGCTTCTTCAACTTTGTCTGGATCACATAGCACAGCTACTTTTATCTTTTTGCCTGAACCACTTGGAAGTTTAATTACAGTTCTTAAATTGAAATCTCCACCTTTGGTCTGCTTTAAATTGATTCTCATCGACAAATCAATTGACTCATCAAATTTTGTGTTAGCGTTTTGTTTAATTTTTTCTATTACATCTGTAAATTTAAATTTGTCAGATTTTTTTTCAGGTCCAGAAAGTTTTTTATAACGTTTTGATATTTTTTTCATAACAACTAACCTTTGACCTCAATACCCATTGAACGTGCAGAACCACAAATAATTTTTGTTGCTTCTTTCAAATCGTGGGCGTTTAAATCTTTCATTTTTTGTTTAGCTATTTCTTCAGCTTGTTTCATAGTGATTGATCCTGCTACAACTCGTCCAGGTTCTTTTGATCCACTCTTTAGTTTTGCTGCTTCTCTAATAAAATGAGATGCAGGTGGAGATTTAATAATAAAATCAAATTTTTTATCTTTGTAAACTGTGATTACAACAGGAACTGGTTTACCCATAAATGCTTTTGTCTTTTCATTAAAGGCTTTACAAAACTCCATAATATTAATTCCTCTTTGACCAAGCGCTGGTCCCACAGGTGGTGCGGGATTAGCTTGCCCACCTTTTATTTGTAATTTTACGTAACCCGTAATTTCTTTCGCTGCCATAACTAAACTTTCTCTACCTGGTTATATTCTAGATCAACCGGTGTCGCCCTACCAAATATAGAAACTGAAACCTTAAGTCTAGACTTTTCTTCATCAATTTCTTCAATTAATCCTGTAAAGGAAGCAAAAGGTCCATCGCTAACTTTAACTTTTTCGCCAATTTCAAAAGACATACCTGAAGTTTTTGAAGAAGCATTCTCAGATACCTGGCCTAATATTCTTTTGATTTCATCATCTGAGATCGGCGTAGGCTTATCGGTACTTCCAAGAAAACCACTTACTTTCTGAATGCTTTTAACCAAATGATAAATTTCTTTATTCATCTCAGATTTTAATAAAACGTATCCTGGAAAATATTTTTTTTCAGATTTAGTTCTTTTTCCTTTTTTAACTTCAGTTACTTGATGAGTTGGAACGATCACTTCTTCTAATTTCTCCTCCATTTTATTCTTCTTAAATACGTCTTTGATAGCCTCAACAACTTTAGCTTCAAAACCCGAATAAGACTGAACAATATACCAATTCATGTAAATTATAAGTTAATAGTGAGTAAGAGATTTAAACCAAATTTTAAAATTTGATCTAGGAGAAGAAAAAATAGTGCTGCTAATGATGCTAAAACAAAAACCATTAAAGAGCCCATCATCGTATCTTTCTTTGTTGGCCAGCTAACTCTGAAGATTTCTTGTTTAACTTCCTGAATAAATTTTAAAGGGTTTATCATTTTATATCTTTTTGGCAGGAGCGGAGGGAATCGAACCCCCAACCTCCGGTTTTGGAGACCGGCGCTCTACCAATTGAGCTACGCTCCTAAGTAGCTTAATTATTTTAAAATTTTTGTTACTACGCCTGCTCCTACTGTTTTTCCACCTTCTCGAATTGCAAAATTTAGTTGTTCACTCATCGCGATCGGGGTGATTAGTTTGACAGTAAATTTAGAGTCATCTCCTGGCATAACCATTTCTGTTCCAGATGGTAATGTAACTTCTCCAGTTACATCAGTTGTTCTGAAATAAAATTGTGGTCTATACTTTGTAAAGAATGGCGTGTGTCTTCCACCTTCTTCTTTTTTAAGAATATATGCCTGACATTCAAACTCTGTGTGAGGTGTAACTGAACCAGGTTTTGCTAAAACTTGTCCTCTTTCAACATCAGTTCTTTCAATACCTCTCAATAAAATACCAACGTTATCACCTGCTTCACCGCTATCTAAAAGTTTTCTGAACATTTCAACTCCAGTACAAGTAGATTTTTTTGTATCTCTAATACCAACAATTTCAATTTCTTCTCCAACTTTGACAACACCTTGTTCAACTCTACCAGTTACAACTGTACCTCGTCCTGAGATTGAGAACACGTCTTCAACTGGCATCAAAAAAGGTTTATCTTTTGGACGATCTGGTTGTGGAATAAATTCATCAACTGCTTTCATTAATTCCATAATTGCATTTTTTCCAGTCGCTTCGTCTTTGCCTTCAACAGCATTTAAAGCTGAACCTTTAATGATTGGCGTCTTGTCACCAGGAAATTTATAAGAAGTTAATAATTCTCTAATTTCTTCCTCAACTAAATCTACAAGTTCTTTATCTTTAACTTGATCAATCTTGTTTAAGAAAACAACAAT
>JAYPCI010000022.1:0-8642 GCA_038124645.1 Candidatus Pelagibacteraceae bacterium | reverse complement strand
AAAGATGGTTTAGCTAGAGAATTAGCCAGAATGAATTTAACTTTAAATACTTATACGCAGTGGTATTGGAAAACTGATTTATTAAACTTGCTTAATTTCTTATCATTAAGGGCAGATAGTCATGCTCAATACGAAATCAGAGCTTACGCAGACATTATGCTGGATACTGTAAAAAGATGGGTACCAATCACCTATGAAGCATTTATGGATTATAGAGTAGGCGGGATGGAACTCTCAGCTAAATCAAAACAAGTCATTCAAAAGATGATCAAAGGCGAAAAGTGTACGTATGAAGACTCAGGTTTGTCGAAGAGAGAGTGGAACGAACTAATGAGTTCCTTTGGTTTTACTGAAAATCTTCAGTAATCTTTTTACCCAAATCTAAAAAAATTTTAGAAATCGCGTGATCTTTATTTTTATTCACTAATGGTTGACCCTCATCAGCGCTTTTTCTTAAATCGATATCTAAAGGTATTTTCCCAAGAAACTTTTTATTAAATTCTTTTGCTGCTTTTTCAACTCCGCCTTCACCAAAAATATTATAAGTTTTACCATCAGCAAAAAAAGAACTCATATTATCAATTAAACCAATTATTGGAATTTCAGTTCGGTCAAACATTTGAATGCCTCTTTTAACATCAGCAAGGGCAAGTTCCTGGGGTGTTGAAATAATGATCGCTCCGTCTATTTTAATATCTTGAGCAAAAGTTAATTGCGTATCACCAGTTCCTGGTGGCATATCCACAATAATAAAATCTAAATCATGCCAATTCACTTTTTCTGTTAAAGTTTTAATGGCGCTGATAACCATAGGCCCTCGCCAGATCATCGGAGTATTTTCATCAACTAAAAAACCCATAGACATGCATTGCAGATTAAATTTGTTGATAGGTTCAATTTGTTTGTTATCTGCTATGACAGGTTTTTCTTGAATACCCATTAATTTCGATAAAGAGGGACCAAAAACATCTGCGTCTAATACGCCCACCTTTTTTCCAAGTAAACTTAAGGCACTTGCAAAATTGATGGCAAAGGTGGATTTTCCTACTCCACCTTTAGCTGATGAGATGGCAATGGTAAATTTTGTTCCGTTAATTGGTTTTTTTAAAAATTTTTTTTCTTTTTTCTGCATTTTATTTTCTAGTAACCTTGAGTTTATCTTAAAAGATACTATATAAGGTAGTATGAGTTTTAAAGACACAATTCTCAAAAATCAATCGCCATGGGGATCATCTTCAGATGATGATAACGGTAATGGCAGCGGACGATCGTCTGGTAGGCGAGCACCGCCTAATGTTGAAGATTTAATTGGCGGTTTCCAAAAATTCGTCGGTAGCAATATTCCAGGTGGACGTGGTGGTAAAAAACCTATCGTGCTAGGTATTATTATTCTAGCATTGTTATGGGTTGGTAGTGGTTTATACAGAGTGTTACCCGATGAACAAGGTGTGGTTTTGAGATTTGGAAAATTTATTAAAACAACGCAACCAGGTTTAAATTATCATTTACCTTTTCCAATCGAGAGAGCACTTACACCAAAAGTTACAAAAGTGAATCGTATTGATGTCGGTTTTAGGTCAGCTAGTGATACGGGTCGTTCATCAGGTATTGGAGAAGTGCCTGAAGAAAGTTTAATGTTAACGGGTGATGAAAATATTGTTGATATCGATTACTCAGTTTTCTGGGTGATTAAAGATGCGCAAAAGTTTTTATTTAATATTCAAAGTCCTGTGGAAACTGTCAAAGCTGCTGCTGAAACAGCCATGAGAGAAGTAGTAGCAAAAAGTGAAATTCAATCCATTTTAACTGAAGGAAGATCCGTAATTGAGGTTGAGGTTCAAGAAATCACTCAAAGTATTTTAGATGCTTATGGTTCAGGAATTCAAATAACCCAAGTACAAACACAAAAAGCCGACCCACCAAGCCAGGTGATCGATGCTTTCAGGGATGTACAAGCGGCAAGAGCCGATAGAGAAAGATCTCGTAACGAAGCTGAAGCTTATGCCAACGATGTGATACCAAGAGCTCGGGGTGAAGCAGAAAAAATTTTACAAGAAGCAGAAGCCTATAAACAAGAAGTTGTTGCCACAGCAGAAGGGGAAGCTAGTCGGTTTGTATCCATTTATAATGAATACCGTAATGCAAAGCAGGTAACGCAAGAGAGAATGTATTTAGAGACAATGGAAAAAGTATTAGCTGATATAGAAAAAGTGATTATTGATAAAGAATCTGGTTCAGGAGTAGTGCCGTATTTACCTTTACCTGAATTAAAAAAACCAAAAGGAGTTAATTAATGAGAGCAACTAAATTTTTAATTCCTTTACTTATTGTTTTAGTAGTTGGTGCTTTTCAATCCGTCTTTATTGTTCAGGAAACCAATCAAGCAATCGTTTTACAATTTGGTGATCCTAAAAGAATTATCACTAATTCAGGTTTAAAATTTAAACTGCCATTCATTCAAAACGTGGCTTATTTAGATAAAAGAGTTCTAAACTTAGACAACCCCCAAGAGGAAGTTATTGCTGCGGATCAAAAAAGATTAATTGTTGATGCCTTTACAAGATTTAAAATTATTGATCCCTTAAAATTTTATATTTCAGTAGGTAATGAACAAGTAGCAAGATCAAGATTGTCGACCATTATCAACTCAAGAATTAGAAGTGTATTAGGTACTCAAGAACTTGCAACATTGTTATCAGTGGATCGAGCTAACCAAATGGCGGATATTCAAAGAGGAGTAAACAATGAAGCTAAAAATTTTGGTATAGAAATTGTCGATGTTAGAATTAAACGGGCAGACTTACCCCAAGCGAACAGTGAAGCAATTTACAAACGAATGCAAACTGAACGACAAAGAGAAGCAAAAGAATTTAGAGCACAAGGAGCTGAGATTGCTGCAAAAATTACTTCAACTGCAGATAAAGAAGTAACCGTGATTCTCGCAAATGCAAAAAAACAATCTGAAATCTTAAAAGGTGAAGGCGACGGTAGACGTAATAAAATTTTTGCCGATGCCTTTGGGAAAGACCCGCAGTTTTTTGGCTTCTACCGGGCGATGCAATCTTATGAGAAAGCTTTAATCGGCGGCGAAACGTCGCTGATCTTATCACCAGACAGTGACTTCTTTAAATTCTTTGGCAAAACAGGCGCTATAAAATCTGGCAATTAATACCATCCATGGATGATCTGATCACGGCTATAGGATTAGTTTTTTTTATTGAAGGTTTAATTCTTGCCATTATTCCGTCACGAATAAAAAATATTTTACGTTATATTGAAGTTATTCCTGAAAACAAATTAAGAGTGGGTGGAATAATTTTTGTAATTATAGGATTTATAATTATATGGTTAATCAGAGGTTAATGAAAAAATTAAGTAAATTAGTATTAATTCTTCCAATATTATTAATCATCTCAGGTAATAATTTATTTGCACGATCAGCACCCGAGTCTTTTGCGGATCTTGCTGAAAAATTAATGCCTTCGGTGGTGAATATTTCAACAACACAAACTATTAAAACAACAGCAAATCCTTTTCCTTTTCAATTCCCCCCAGGATCACCTTTTGAAGATATGTTTAGAGAATTTAACCGACCGACTGAGCGAAAAGCTTCATCACTCGGTTCAGGTTTTATTATAGATGCCAAGGGAATTGTGGTAACCAATAATCACGTAATCAATGACGCAGAAGATATATTGGTTCGAGTTAACGATAAGGAATATAAAGCTAAAATCATCGGTGCCGATCCCTACGCGGACCTTGCAGTTTTAGAAATTATTGAAACCAAAGATAAGTTTATACCCGTGGGTTTTGGTGACTCGGATAAAGCGCGAGTAGGTGACTGGGTAGTGGCTATTGGTAATCCTTTTGGTTTAGGTGGCACAGTCACTTCTGGAATTATTTCGGCAAGGAATAGAGATATTGGTATGACACGTTACGATGATTTTATTCAAACGGATGCATCGATTAACCAAGGAAACTCAGGTGGACCATTATTTAATCTTAATGGTGAAGTTGTTGGCATTAATACAGCAATCATTGCCCCAGGACAAAATGGATCTGTAGGAATTGGTTTTGCTATTCCGTCTAACGCGGCAAGCAATGTTATTGATCAACTGATTAAGTATGGTGAAACAAAAAGAGGTTGGATTGGTGTTAGAATTCAAGAAGTTTCAAAAGAAATAGCTGAGATCGAAAAATTAGATAAACCGCAAGGAGCACTAATTGCCAGTGTATCTGATGGTGGACCAGCAGATAAAGCGGGACTCCAAGCAGGTGATATTATTTTAGAATTTGATGGCAAAAAGGTAGACACGATGCGAACGTTACCAAAATTAGTTGCGTCAACTGAAGTCGGAAAAAAAGTTCCACTGAAAATTTGGAGAAATAAAAAATCTATCGATAAAACAATTATTCTTGGTAGACTGGAGTCTTCGCAAGATTTTAAAGATGAGACTGGTAAAACGTTAAGAACAAATGCTGATGATTTTGATATTGAGAAACTAAAAATCTCTGTGAGAACGATTGATGATAATGATATAGAAAGCAAACAATTAGATAAAAAAACTCAGGGAGTAGTGATCACTGGAATTAGTCCTGATAGTGTTTTAGCAGGAAAAGCTAATGTGGGTGATGTTATTGTTGAAGTGCAAAAGAAAAAAGTTTCTTCTCCTGAACAATTCAATAAAATTATTGCAGATGCTAAATCAGGTGAGAACTTATTACTCGTTTTAGTTAACATTAATCAAAGAAGATATCTGGGAATTAAACTAGATTAACTTGCCTAAGAAAAAAATAATTCTTTTATTCGGACCGACAGCCTCTGGTAAATCAAGATTAGCTATTGATATTGCTAAAAAATATAACTGCGAGATTATTAATGCTGATAGCATGCAGATTTATAAAGAAATTAAAGTCTTATCCGCAAGACCAGGCAAAAGTTCTATTAAGCATCATTTTTATGGTTTTGTTTCCGCAAAAGATAATTTTTCAGTCGGTACTTGGTACAAATTAGTTTCGCAAAAGATTAAAGCAATAAATAAAAAGGGTAAAACTGCTTTAGTTGTCGGCGGTACCGGTTTGTACTTTAGAGCTTTAACTGAAGGGCTAGTTGAGATACCTGATGTACCCAAATTATATAAAGCAAAAATAAATCCCTGGGGAAAATATATGTTAACGAAACATTATCATAATAAACATCCTGGTATTTTTGCTGGCGTTAACACCAATGACTTACAAAGGGTTTATAGAGCCATTAATGTGTTTGAGCACACAGGCTTAACACTTCATGAATGGCAGCAGAAAAAAAATAAAAAGTATTTTAAAAAATCTGAATTTATTAAAGTTTGTATCATCCCTCCAAAACAGTATTTAGAAGAAGTTATAAAAAAAAGGTTTGATGTGATGTTAAAAAAAGGTGCCTTAAAAGAAGTTAAAGATTATAGAAAAAAATTTATTGATACCGCCACGTTCGTTAGTGCCAATAATATCATCGGCATTTATGAAATAGGTTTGTATTTACAAGATAAAATCTCACTATCTGATTTACAGGAGAGAGTTTTAATTAGAACTAGACAGTATGCTAAACGGCAATATACCTGGCAGCGGGGGCAGATGAAAAATTGGAAGACTTTTAAAGATACAAAATATAATGATTTATTGAAAAAAGTTCTTTCTTTCCTATCAAAAACTTGACGATAATTAATTCTCCAGTAGATTGTCTTTATGCCAAAATTTACTGGAGCAGAGATCGTTTTTAAAGTACTTGAAGACCGAAAAGTGGAACATGTTTTCGGTTATCCAGGTGGTGCTGTGCTACCAATTTACGATGAATTAAAAAATCATGCTTCGATCAAACATATTTTAGTTAGACATGAACAAGGTGCTGGACATGCAGCAGAAGGGTATGCCAGGTCATCAGGAAAACCCGGTGTTGTTTTAGTTACCTCTGGACCAGGCGCAACAAATGTTGTGACCGCATTAACGGATGCGTATATGGATTCAATTCCTCTGGTTTGTATTTCAGGACAAGTACCAACCCACTTAATCGGTACTGACGCTTTTCAAGAATGTGATACAACTGGAATTACCCGACCGTGTACCAAACATAACTGGTTGGTAAAAGATGTAAATGATTTAGCTAAAACTTTACACAAAGCATTTGAAGTTGCAACAACTGGTCGACCAGGACCTGTTTTAGTTGATATACCTAAGGATGTTCAATTTAAAAAAGCTGAATATAAATTTTATAAAAATTTATTTACTAATGGTGCAGTTAAAAAAGCAAAGACAAATACTAAACTTGTTGATCAGTTAATCGAGTTAATAAAAAAATCTAAAAAACCAATTTTTTATACGGGTGGAGGTGTAATAAATTCTGGACCGGAAGCTAGTAAAATTTTACGCGAAGTAGTTCAAACAAGCGGGTTTCCAATTACTTCAACCCTGCAAGGTTTAGGTGCCTTCCCTGGTGATGATAAACAATTTCTCGGCATGTTAGGGATGCACGGAACTTATGAAGCTAATAATGCAATGCATGATTGTGATTTAATGATCAACATTGGGGCAAGATTTGATGATCGAATTACAGGTAAAGTCGATGAGTTTTCACCTCGTTCAAAAAAAGTACATATTGATATTGATCCATCTTCACTTGGAAAAATTGTTAAAACAGATTTAGCAATTGTAAGCGATGTTTTGGAATTCTTAAAAATATTTAAAGAAAAATTAAATAAAAATCATAATTATTTAAATTTGAGCGATGGGGATCGACTTAACTCTTGGTGGCAACAGATTGAAAAATGGAGGAAAAAAAATTCTCTCGGTTTTAAAAATAGCAATTCTATTATTAAACCTCAGTATGCTGTACAGCGTTTATATGAATTAACAAAAAACCAAGACACATTTATCACCACCGAAGTTGGTCAACACCAGATGTGGGCAGCACAACATTATAAATTTAATAAACCCAATCGTTGGATGACTTCAGGTGGATTAGGCACCATGGGTTACGGTTTACCAGCTGCTGTTGGTGTGCAATTAGCCAATCCAGGCAAATTAGTTATTGATATTGCAGGTGAAGCCTCAGTGTTAATGACCATGCAAGAAATGTCAACTGCTGTGCAATATCGGCTACCAATTAAAATATTTATTTTAAATAATGAATACATGGGCATGGTAAGACAATGGCAAGAATTATTGCATGAAAAAAATTATGCAGAGAGTTACACTGCCGCTTTACCAGACTTTGTAAAATTAGCTGAAGCTTATGGTTGCGTGGGTATTCGAGCAAAAACACCAGATGAATTAGATGAAAAAATTAAAGAAATGTTAGCAACGGATAAACCAGTTATTTTTGATTGCGTAGTTGATAAAAAAGAAAATTGTTTTCCGATGATCCCATCAGGTAAACCTCATAACCAAATGATTTTAGGACCTGAAGAAGAGGAAACTATTTCGGATGAAGGGAAAATCCTAGTTTAATGGCTAAAGCTAAATCAGCATACAGCGAACCAGGCAAGTTTGGCAAAAACGAACATCATATTATTGTGGTGTGGGTCGATAACGAAGCTGGGGTTTTAGCTAGAATAGCTGGCCTGTTTTCAGGCAGAGGTTACAACATCGAGTCCCTGGCAGTTGCTGAAGTTGATAAAGCAAAACATATTTCCAGAATGACGATTGTCACCGAAGGAACGCCCGAGGTGATTGAACAAATAAAATTACAGTTAAAAAAATTAGTGCCCGTACGTAAAGTAGCAGACTTTCAAAGAAACAACCCTGATATCCTCTTTAGAGAATTAGCATTATTTAAAATCGTCACCTCAACAAAAAAATTAGAAAAAGCCAAAAAACTATGTAAAAAATATAATTTAGTTGTATTAGATAAATCTAAGAAGTCTTGTGTTCTACAAGTTACTGCTTTAAGAAGAGAAGTTGATAATTTAATAAAAGGCTTAAAGTCATTGGGACTGATCAGTGTATCAAGAACAGGTGCGGTTGCTATGACAAGAGGTCCAGAGGTTTTTAAATAGGAGTTTTGATATGAAAATGTATTATGAAAAAGATGCTAACGTTAATTTAATCAAAGAGAAAAAAGTAGCTATCTTTGGCTATGGTAGCCAAGGTCATGCCCACGCGCTTAATTTAAAAGACAGTGGTGTTAAAGAAGTGGTTGTGGCTTTACGAGACGGTTCTCCCAGCGCCAAAAAAGCAGAAAGTGCTGGTTTAAAAGTTATGAATTTATCAGATGCTGCTGCTTGGGCGGATGTGGTGATGATTTTAACACCTGATGAATTACAAGCGACTATTTATAAAAATCATGTTGAGCAGAGAATGAAAGAGGGCACGAGTTTAGCTTTTGCTCACGGTTTAAACATTCATTACAAACTTATTGAAGCAAGAAAAGATTTAGATGTGTTTATGGTAGCGCCTAAGGGTCCTGGCCATTTAGTGAGAAGTGAATATCAAAAAGGCGGGGGAGTCCCTTGTTTGATGGCGGTCCACAAAGATAGCACCGGTAAAGCAAGAGAACTTGCCATGTCCTACGCAGCAGCGATTGGTGGTGGCAAATCAGGAATTATCGAGACAACTTTTAAAGATGAATGTGAAACAGATTTATTTGGTGAGCAAACTGTTTTATGTGG
>JAYPCI010000021.1:0-9387 GCA_038124645.1 Candidatus Pelagibacteraceae bacterium | reverse complement strand
AAGTTGGAGCCTTTTTCGGAGCCTACTTGGGTGGTTATTTTTTTGATAATTTTGGCACTTATGATTATGCTTGGTATATGTCCATTGCTTTATCCATTTTTGCAACACTGGTTCATTTACCAATTAATGAAAAACCCTTAGTGAGAGAAACTGTATCTACTTAAGGTTGAATATTTTTTAATTTATTTTTTTTTATAAATCATTTAGATTCTTCTTATTATTAAACAAAGGAGATCAAATGTTTTCAAACGAGTTAAATGCTAAATTAGATCAATATCATTTATTAAAACACCCGTTTTATAAATCTTGGAATGAAGGAAAATTAACTAGAGAGATTATAAAAGACTATGCTGAGCAGTACTATCAACATGTCAAAGCGTTCCCAAGATATATCAGTGCCACTCACTCTTTATGTGAGGATATTGATAAAAGAAAAATTCTTTTAGAAAATTTAAATGACGAAGAACATCCAAATGCTGACCACCCAACCCTTTGGAAGAACTTTGCTTTAGCAATGGGGGCAGATAAAGATAAATTAGAAGATGTTCAACAATACAAGTTTACTAAAGAGTTGATTGAAAACTTTTTCAAACAAGCTAGGTTATCTTATGCGGAGGGTTTAGGGTCGCTGTATACTTACGAAAGACAAGTACCTGAAATCGCTGATACCAAAATTAAGGGATTAAAAAAACATTATGGAGTTACTTCCAAAGAAGGATTAGAGTTTTTTGAAGTTCACAAAGCAGCAGATGTTCACCACAGAAAAGAATGTGAAAAACTCTTAGATAGTATGTCTAAGACTGAGCAAGAAAAAGCTGAAAAAGCAGCTTTATCAACTGCGAAATTCCTGTGGAATTTTTTAAGTGGTATGGCTGAAAAGCATAATTTAGCAAAAGCTGCTTAATATATAAGATTGCAATTACTCTAATAAGTTATAAAAAATAACTTATGAAAAGATCATCTGAGAAATCCTTTGGTATTCTTTTTTTTGTAGTATTTGCAATTATAGGTCTTTACCCATTATTAAGTTTTAATTTTGTAAGAGTTTGGGCTTTAGCCATTGCATTAATCTTTTTATTTTTAGGGCTAACCAAACCGAGTGTACTTAAGCCATTAAATACAGGATGGATTAAATTAGGTGAAATTTTAGGAAAAATTATTGCACCTATTGTGATGCTGTTAGTCTTCTTTATAGTTATAACTCCAATCGGACTTATGCTTAGATTGTTTGGCAAAGATATTTTAGGATTAAAATTTTCAGAAAAAGTTAAAACCTATTGGATCACGAGGGATAAAAATATTGGTCCAATGAAAAGGCAATTCTAATGATAGAATTTTTAAAAGAATTTTGGGAATTTTTGAAAATCAGAAAAAAGTATTGGTTGCTACCAATAATTATAATCTTAGCACTTTTTGGGATTTTGATCGTTTTAAGTCAGGGCTCAGCCGTTGCTCCATTTATTTATACAATTTTTTAGTGACTAATATTTTAGGTATTTCAGCTTTCTTTCATGACAGTGCAGCCGCACTTGTTCAAAATGGCAAAATTATCGCCGCCGCTCAAGAAGAACGATTTACTAGAAAAAAACATGATCCTGATTATCCCTTTAATGCAGTTGAATATGTCCTAAAAGAAGGCAATATTAATTTAAACGATGTTGATCATATTGTTTTCTTTGAAAAACCTTTTTTAAAATTTGAGAGATTATTAGAAACTTATTTAGCTTTTTCACCAAAGGGATTTAAATCATTTTCTTTAGCTATGCCTATTTGGCTAAGAGAAAAGCTATTTCAAAAAAAATTTCTATTTGAAAAACTTAAAGAGCATGATGAAAATTTTAAAGATATTAATAAACTAAAGTTTTCTGAACATCATTATAGTCATGCAGCTAGTGCTTTTTATCCATCTCCATTTGAGGAAGCAATTATTTTAACATTAGATGGTGTTGGTGAATGGGCTACAACAACGGTTGCTATTGGTAAAAAAAATAAAATTACGATGCTTAAAGAAATTCACTTTCCTCATTCTTTAGGTTTACTTTATTCAGCATTTACTTATTACACAGGCTTTAAAGTTAATAGCGGTGAATACAAAGTCATGGGTTTAGCTCCATATGGTAAACCTGTTTACAAAGATTTAATTATAGAAAAATTAATGGATTTGAAAGCGGATGGTTCTTTCAAGTTAGACATGAGCTATTTTAATTACGCGACCGGGCTAACAATGACCAATAAAAAATTTTCTAATTTATTTGGCCAACCAGTGAGAAAACCAGAAACAGAGTTATTGACTGATTTTCATATGAATATTGCTGCCTCAGTTCAAGCAGTTACTGAAGAGGTTGTGATGAGGCTAACGAAAGATTTGGCACAAGAATATAATATTAAAAATCTTTGTTTAGCAGGTGGGGTTGCTCTCAATTGTGTTGCCAACGGTAAAGTTTTACAAAACAAAATTTTTGAAAATATATGGGTTCAACCTGCGGCAGGCGATGCTGGTGGATCATTAGGCGCAGCTTTAGCTTATTGGCATCAAGAAATGGACCAACCGAGAAATATTAAGTCTGAAGATGATATGCAAGGGTCTTATTTAGGACCCAAATTTAACGATGATGAAATCGAACTTGAATTAAAAAACCTTCAAGCAAAATTTAAAAAGTATAATGCTGATGAGCTAGTGAATGTTGTAGCTGAGAGATTAAGCAAGCAACAGACTGTTGGCTGGTTTCAAGGCAGAATGGAGTTCGGTCCTCGTGCATTAGGCGGTCGATCGATTTTAGGAGATCCACGATCAGAAAAAATGCAGAAGGAATTGAACTTAAAGATAAAATTTAGAGAGAGTTTTAGACCATTCGCACCTTCAGTGTTGCGTGAAGATGTTAACGAATGGTTCGAATTCAATCATGATAGCCCGTATATGTTAATGGTAGCTCCTATTAAAAAAGAATTACAGATACCAATGTCTGAAGTTGATAAAAAATTATTTGGAATTGATAAATTAAATTTAAAACGTTCCTCTATTCCAGCTGTTACCCATGTGGATTACTCCGCTAGAATTCAAACAGTTCACAAATCTACCAATGAAAAATACTATAATTTGATTAAAAAGTTTAAGGAACTTACCGGGTGTCCTGTCTTGGTCAATACCTCTTTTAACATTAGGGGTGAACCAATTGTTTGTTCCATAAAAGACGCATTTAAATGCTTTATGGGAACAAATTTAGATATTTTGGTATGTGAAAACTTTATTTTATTTAAAGATCAACAAGACGAAAAATTACAAAAATCGTATCAAACTGATTTTGAATTAGATTAATCCTGTCTCAAAAGTAGCAACTTGTATTAAACCAAAAATTGACATGACTATTAAGAAATAAAGTACATATCTTTTATAAGTTGCTTTAGAACTTTCTGAAAATAATTTACTACCTAAATGTATTCCTAAAGGCACCATAATCATTAATGGTAAAGATCTATAAAGTGTTGTCATGTCCACAATACCTGAAAAATAATTTAAGATAAAAGCATAGCCATCAGTGAAAAAGAATAAGGCCGCAATGGAAGCTCGTATAACTGCCGGTTCCACCGCAATAATTAAAAAATATAAAGCTAATGGTAGACCTGCAAGTGTACCGAAACCATTGACAACACCAGCAGTAAAACCAACAGTAACTTCCATCGGTTTATTTTCTAATTTTTTATTTTGGTAGCCCTTAAGCAAAAGGTAAGCAAAAACCAAAACTGTAACTGATATTATCAGGTGAGTATAATTAGCATTAAGAACATTAAGCATTTTGACACCTATAGGTGTGCCAAAGATAACACCAATGACTAAATAACTGACAAACTTCCAATTAATTTTTTTCCAAATAGAGGGCAACATTAAAATACTGGCAACGATCTCCAGAATTAAAATCACAGGAATGATTTCTTTGGGTGGAAAAATAAATGATAAACCGGTAATGGAGGTTGCAGAAAAACCAAAACCACTAAAACCTCTAACAAAAGCTGCCAGAAAAATTATTCCAAAAAATAATATAATTTCCAAGTTTGTTAACTGAAAGTAATCAAACATACTAAAACTATAACTATATTATTGTTTCTTTGGAACTGAGATAATTGCTAGGAAACTATGATGGAAGCTGCAATGGATGCAAGCCTAGATTGTGTATTATCTGATCTACTGATTATTGAAACTGGTTTTTTTAATCCAACTAAAGTGCCAGCAGCACAAGCACCCATAAAATAAACCATCATCTTAACTAAGGCGTTACCCATTTCTACACTTGGCACTAAAAGAATGTCCGCTTTTCCGGCAACACTATTTTTTATTTTTTTTATCTCAGCAGCTTTTGGAGAAATAGCATTATCAAAAGCGAGCGGACCAAAGATTTCAGCATTAAAATCTCTTTCATTAGCAATTTTTGTAATCTCCGCAGCTTCCTGTGTACTTGGGATATTATCTAGAACTACTTCAGTAGCAGATAAAATTGCTATCTTAGGTTTGTTGATACCAATTTTTTCTGAAAAATTTATTGCATGTTTTATAATTTGTAACTTTGTTTCAGTTTTAGGTAAAATATTTACAACCCCATCTGTAATGATTAGAGGTTTATCCTTGTCGCTTAAAGTCATATGCCAAACGTGACTGACTCTATCTCTACCAATCAATCGATATTTTCTTTGTAAAACAGATTTTAAAAGTACGTCGGTATGAATAAAACCTTTGACAATAATTTCGACATTTTCTTTTAATGAAATCTCCGTGGCTATATCAGCAGTATTATCTTCCTCTTCTTCATTGATAATTGTAAATTTAGCTATATCCCAATTTTGTAATTTACATTCTTTTTCGATTATTTTCTGATTTCCGACCATAATCGGTTCGATTAAACCCAGTTCACAGGCGAGCTTAGTTGACTCTATTGTCACAGGAATTCCGGCATTAACGATAACCGCTTTAACCTTACCTCTTTTTTTTGCTAATTCGATAAGATTTTTCGGTAAGACTGTTTTTCTATCAGATAACATTTGATCAATTGTATAATATAAACTATCTTCCTGAAAATATATTATTACCCAAAATGAGTACAAACAATAGAACAAATATTCCTAATTCTCTTAACGAGTATTGGATGCCGTTTACCTCCAACAAAGATTTTAAAAAAAATCCACGATTAATTACTGAGGCAAAAGGGGTCTATTTAAAAACCCATGAAGGTGGCACACTAATTGATGCGAGTTCAGGTTTGTTTTGCAATCCTTTGGGGCACGGAAGAAAAGAGATTACTGATGCCATTTCTAAACAGTTAGATAAGTTAGATTATGCTTTACCTTTCCAACAAGGTTTTGGTGGAACATTTGAATTATCAAGTCGAATTGCTCAAAAAACTCCAGAAGATTTAAATAAAATATTTTTTACTATTTGTGGATCAACTGCTGTTGAAACTGCTATTAAAATTGCCATTGCTTATTTTAGAGCGAAAGGAGATGCTAAAAGATTTAGATTTGTTGGTCGTGAACGAGGCTATCACGGCATGAATATTGGTTCATTAACTGTAGGTGGAATGGTGAATAACATTAAAACATTTGCCAGCATTTTAATGCCAGGCGTCCAACATATGCGTCATACATTATTACCTGAACATAAATTTATTAAAGGCCAACCTGATACTGGTGAAGAGTTAGCTGATGATTTAGAAAGAATCTGTACAAACTTTGGTGGTGAAAATATCGCAGCATGTATTGTAGAACCTATTGGCGGTTCGACTGGTGTCTTAGTCCCACCTAAAGGTTATTTACAAAGATTAAAAAAGATTTGTGACAAACATGGTATCCTATTAATTTTTGACGAGGTGATTACAGGTTGGGGCAGAACCGGTTCTGTTTTTGCCGCTCAAGAATTTGGAGTAACCCCTGATATTATTACGATGGCTAAAGCAACAACGAATGGTGTAGTACCTATGGGTGTAGTTGCTTGTCGAGAAAAAATTTATGATACGATTGTTGATGCGGCACCTGATGGCGCCATTGAATTATTTCATGGTTATACTTATTCTGGAATTCCTATTGCCGTAGCAGCCGGTCTTGCCGTTCAAGATATTTTTGAAAAAGAAGATATTTTTAATCGTGCTAAAAATTTAGCACCTTACTTTCAAGATGCTATTCATACACTTAAAGATATAGATTGTGTTGAGAACATTAGAAGTTACGGCTTGATGGCTGGAATTGATGTTCGAATGAAAGATCGACCTGGAAAAGCTGGTTACGAAGTTTACAAACATTGTTACAAAGCCGGTGTCAATTTCAAGCCAACAGGGGACGCTTTAATTATTACTCCACCATTTGTTTGCGAAAAAAAACATATTGATGAAATAGTTGAAAAATTAAGAACTGGTATTTTAAGCTATTTAAAAAACTAATTTTATAATATGGAGATCTTCAAAAATCTTACCATTGTATTAGTCACTTTCCGTTCAAAAGAAAAATTAAAAATATTATTAAACAGTTTAGATCGAAGATTTAAAGTATTGGTCATTGAAAATTCTCAAAACTATAAATACGAGAAATCATTATTTAAAAACAAAAAAATAGAAATAGTGTACTCCTCTATAAATAAAGGTTTCGGAACAGCTTTGAATTTTGCAATTAATAAAAAAATAAAAACGAAGTTAGCTTTATATTTGAGTGCTGATGTTAAAATTACTAATAATCAAATTCACAGCATGTATTCACAATCGAAAAAAGTCAACAAATTCTCTGTTATTGCTTCGAAAATAAAAAATGAGAATTTTTCAAAATATGTGATTGAGCAAGAAAATAAAAACCTATCAAAAGTAACCTATGCCAATGGCTGTGTGATGTTAATCGATACTAAGATATTTAAAAAATTGAAAGGTTTTGATGAAAAGATATTTCTTTATTATGAGGAAATAGATTTCTTTAAGAGATCATATATTAATAACTACAGCATTTATTTAAATCATAATATTACAGTGCAGCAACAGAAGGGGAAATCAATAGACTCTAAATACTTGAATGATTATCTTATCTTACGTAATTGGCATTATAGTTGGTCGAAATTTTATTATTATAAAAAATATCATAATTATCTTTTTGCTTTTAGAAAAACATTTGTCAATTTGCGCAGATCTATTTTTGGATTGATTAAAAATATAATATTATTTAACTATAATGAGTTTAAGATGAATTTTGCAGAGTTATCAGGATTATTCAGTTCTTACTTAAATTTAAAATCATACAAAAGACTAAAAATTTAATTCAACAAAATCTACTTTTAATAGTTTTTATATCATGATATTAGCATTGGATAAGTTCATAAAATGATTTGTAAATTTTCAAAAAAAAAAATAAAAAAATTTATGTCATTTGGTAAAATGCCAATGGCAAACGGTTTCCTAGATAAAAAAAATTTCAAAAAAGAGTTTTTTTATGCATTAGAAGTTGGCTTTAATAAAAAAAATTATTTATTTCAAGTAAATGATCACCCAAAGTCACCACACATTTTTAATAATCATTACCCATTCTACACAAATAAGTCAAAACACATGGTTCAGCATTTTAAAAAATATTTTTATTGGTGCAAAAAAAATTTTTTAAATAGAAGTTCAAAAATTATAGAAATTGGATCTAACGATGGAACATTGTTATTAAACTTTAAAAAACATGGATACACTCATTTAGGATATGAACCTTCTACTAATGTAGCAAATTATTCCAGAAGAAATCACAAAGTTAAAGTCACCACTGAATTTTTTAATAGCAGAAATATAAAAAAAAATAAAAAATTTATAAAACAAACCGATCTTATTTGTGCAGCTAATGTGATTTGTCATATCCCCGATATAAGGGATTTAGTTAAAAGTGTAGAAATTTTACTTTCCAGAAGAGGTGTATTTGTTTTTGAAGAGCCTTATCTGGGATCAATGTTTAAAAGAGTTTCATATGATCAAATATACGATGCACATATTTTTATGTTCTCTTTGCATTCAGTAAGAGAAATATTTAAAGAATTTAATTTAGATTTAGTTGATGCAATACCCCAAAAAACTCACGGTGGGTCCATGAGGTACGTTTTAGCTAGAAAGGGAGAAAGAAAAATATCATCCCGTGTTATAAAAATTTTAAAACAGGAAAAGAAAAATAATTTAAATAATATTAAATCATGTTTAAAATTTAAAAAATTGTGTTTTAAATCTAGGACTCAGTTTAGAAAAAAGATTGTCAATCTTAAGAAAAAAGGAAAAATAATTGCTGGTTATGCTGCTTCCGCTAAAAGTACAACCGTCTTAAATTTTTGCAATATTGACCATAGGTATATTGACTACATCACAGACTCAACAAAAGAAAAGATAGGCAAGTATAGTCCAGGAACGCATATTCCAATTGTCTCTAATGATTATTTTAGAAAAAACTATCCTGATTATTTAATTTTAAATTCATGGAACCACAGAATAGAAATAATGAATAAAGAAAAAAAATATTCAAGATCCGGCGGGAAGTGGATCTCCCATGTCAAATAAAATGAGAACAGTCATTACTGGAGGATCAGGAAGGTTTGGTAAACTGTTAAAACAAAATCTCAATAAAGATTATCTTTACCCAACAAGTACACAATTAAATATTTTAAAATTCAATTCAATTGTAAATTTTATAAAAAGAAAAAAAATTAAAAGATTTATTCATTTAGCAGCTCTTTCAAGACCTCTGCATTTACATGAGACAAAAATTGATAATAGCATTCATTTAAATATCATAGGCACTGCTAACGTTGTAAGAGCTTGCAGTCTTTTTAATGTAAAACTTATTTATTTTTCTACAAGCCATGTTTATAGAGGCACAAAGGGAAATTATCGTGAAAGTGATGACTTGCTTCCGATGAATAATTACGGTTGGTCAAAATTAGGGGGTGAATGTGCAGTCCAAATGTATAAAAATTCTTTGATCTTACGTGTTTCTATGACCGAAAAACCTTTTTTACATGACAGAGCTTTTGCTAATGTAAAAAGTAATTTTATATTTCATGAGGATTTTATTCCAATATTTAAAAAAATATTAAATAAAAAAGGTATAATAAATATAGGGGGTCCTACCCAAACAGTCTATCAATTTGCTAAATCAACTAACCCTAAAGTAAAAAAAATTTATCTTAAAAAACATAATAGATTTAAATGGCCATTAAATGCTTCAATGAATTTAAAAAGACTTAAAACTTTTTTAAAAAAGTAGTTTATTTTAAATTTAAAACGCTTGCTGGATCTAATTTTACATCGAACCAATTTAATCTAATATCTAAATGAGCACCCGTTGCGCGACCCGTTTTACCGACAGTACCGATCACTTGACCTTGTTTTACTTTATCTCCTA
>JAYPCI010000020.1:0-9643 GCA_038124645.1 Candidatus Pelagibacteraceae bacterium | reverse complement strand
TTTGGTAGAATTAAAGCTAGACCAATTCCGGACTTTAAATCACAAAATCTTAAGAAATTTCTCAGCAAATACAAAGTAACTAAGGCATTGTTTAAGAAAAAAAGGATTATTATTGAGATAGGTTTTGGCATGGGAGAGCATCTAATTTACCAGGCAAAGAAATTTAAGCAGAAAACTTTCATAGGTATTGAACCATTTATCAACGGTCAGTCCAATCTTGCTTGGCTATGTAATACCAATAAATTGAAGAATATTTATATATACCCTGGGATATTTGATAAGTTTGTTAAAAAATTCAAACAATTCTCATTTGACGAAATGTTTATTTTGTTCCCAGATCCCTGGCCAAAAAAGCGACATCATAAACGTCGTTTAATTAACAATGATTTTATAAGCATCATTCTAAAACACGCTAAGAAAAAAGCTAAGGTTCATTTTACGACAGATAACAATGATTATTTTGCTCAAACAAAAGACTTATTAAGCAATATTGATAAAACAAAATCATTTAAACTCACTAAACAAATAAGGAAATTAAATTTTAAAACCAAATATCATTTAAGAGCAGAGCGTTTAAAAAATAGGATCAATTCGCTCGAAATTATTATTCATTAGTTTTGAGTTTTGTTCCTTGAATAATATAAACAGTAATAATTGGCACTAATAACGTTAATAATAATACGCTAATTAATAAAATTCCTAATTCAGAATAATCAGCAAGCGATTGAATTTCATTAGTTATTTTATCTTTGACCTCTCTGGTGACGACAAAGATTTGATTAAGATATTTAGTACCCAAGGCATTAGCGGATAAAGCCAAATTGGTAAAAGAGGCAAACACTGCAAAAAAAGTTGCCTTTAAGTGACTAGGAGCATTTTTAGCAATCCAGGCTAATAGGGGTATCATTGATACCTGTCCTAAAGGTGACTCTATCGCTGTGTTGATGATAGCGATAAATCTAGCATCTACCACTCCATTAGTAAGTGCTGCTGTCCAATTATGAAAGCCATAATACATCCCGACACTTGGCAAGAATAAAACAGCTCCTGCAATGGATAAGATAACAATAATTTTGGCTATAGAATTCTTTGCCATAAAAGGTCGAAGTACCACTATGCCTGCTAATGTTAATACTGACGCTAAAAGTGATAAGACAGAAAAAAATTGTTCATCAAAACCTAATTCATCTATTTCAAACCAAGTTAATCCAGGTCCTGGTCCTGGCATCGCTCTGAAGACAAAAATGATGATCGCCGTACCCACCACAGTTAATCTTAATTCTTCCGGCAGTTCTTTAATCAATTTAGACATTAAGAAGAGAATAATTCCTATAGAACCTACAAAAACTAATTCTTGTGCGAAAGGGACTTTAAAGGCGCCAACCCCTAAGGTAAAAATTACAAAGACCAAGGATCCACCTAAAATCCACCAATTAACTTCAGTTTTAATTTCAGGATCGCTTTGTAAATTTATTCCTTTATCTTTTAATTCAGTTTCTCGTTTTGATTTCAAATAACCAGCTAGGACTACGCCGAAAATAGATACGAGAGGTATTATTAAAGCGTAAAGATAAACAGAACCGTAGAGAGAAATTTTTTCTTGTTCATTAATGTTTTCAGTGTTGCTGAAGATTATGATATTAGCAATCGCAACGCCGACAGTTCCGCCAATAATTGCAAATCTACCAAGTGTTTGCATAGTTGTATGCATAATTTTAATTTGCTCTGCAGGATAAGCGGTTCCATTTTCATCAAAATTTGGAACAGCTTCCACAGTCATTGCATCCGCAACCACATCTTGCACCACATAACCGACTGGCGCTAAAATAACACTGATGACAAACCAAGTTTCAACATTAAAAATAGTCGACATTTTTTCAGTATGAATGATCAAGGCATACATAATGATCAAACTAAGTGCGATCAGAGAAGCGCCTAAATAAACTAAATAATTTTTACGTTTCCAGATTAAATCAACCAAATGTCCAAGGGGCATTTTTAAAGCCCAAGGAATTCCTGCCCAGAACCCTAAACCCGCCAAAAAAGCCGCTGATAAATTCAAATAATCTTTAACAAAAAATGTTCCAACAATACCAGTTAAACCAGAGACACCAGCTGCAACATAAATCATGAGTGGGGGTAGGTAAGTCCACCGAAATTGACGACCTAAGTCAAAAAAGGTACTATCAATAAAATAATGTAATTTCTTTAACATTGATGACATTGAACAGTATAAATAAACTAATAACAATATTAATATCTAAACTAACAATTGTTTTTATCGTGTTGTTTACGTTATCTAATGCTCACGCCTCAAATCTTGATTTGTCAAAATCTCTTAGGAAAGATAGTAAAATCGTAGATGCCGGCTGGGATAATGCCAACTCACTTTGGGTAGTTTTTATTCAAGAAGAATTAACAGAAAATTATTCAGCCAAAGCAAAAAATATCTGTTCTACTGCTAAAGATACATTTAACATTAAAAATAAATTTGAAATTTCTTTTATCAGTAAATACTCCAAAAAAACTTTCAAGACACATTCTTGTTAATTATGCTTGATAAGGATATTAAACAATTATTATCAAACAGTAAAAATGTTGCACTTATTGGCATTAGTTTAGATTCTAAAAAACCCTCTAATTTTGTAATGAAATACTTACTGGATAGGGGTTATAATGTTTATCCAATTAATCCGATTCATGAAGGTAAAGAAGTTCACAACCAAATTATTCTAAAAAATTTAGATCAACTTAATTCTGAAATAGATATTTTAAATATTTTTAGACCTTCAGCAGAATGCGGTGCGATTGTAAAAGAGTCTTTAAAAAAAAATCCTAAAAACATTTGGTTACAATTAGGAATTCAAAATCAAGAGGCTAAAGATTTATCTATTCAGCAAAATATTCCTTACATTGAAAACAAATGCATCCTTGTAGAACATAGACGACTTATAGATGTATAAAAATCGATATAGACATTCAATTTAAATCAAAACTATATATAGTATGGATCAAACATTGATATTTATCTTCAATCTGAAATAATCAGATCATTAGATCTTAGATCTAATATTGTTAACAATAAAATAATTAAAGGGAGTCATAATATTATGATGAAAAACATAAAGTCGTTTTTAGTGATTTTCTTTCTATCTTCGTTGTTAGTTGCTTGTTCAGGCGGCGGACAACAAGCTGGATCAAAAAAATCAAAAACATTAGACCAAACTAAGAAGCAAGATTTCGTTAAATGCGGAGTTTCACAAGGTCTTCCTGGTTTCTCTAATGCTGATGCGGCAGGTAACTGGACTGGAATGGACGTCGATGTATGTCGTGCTGTTGCAGCTGCAGTTCTTGGCGATGCAGACAAAGTTAAATACACTCCGTTAAGTGCTAAAGAAAGATTTACAGCACTAATTTCTGGAGAAGTAGATGTTCTATCAAGAAACACTACTTGGACATTATCTAGAGATGCTGACATTGGATTAACCTTCGTTGGTGTTAACTTCTATGATGGACAAGGTTTCATGGTTAGAAAAAGTTCTGGTATTACTTCAACAAATCAATTCAGAAGTGGTATTTCTGCTTGTACAAACACAGGTACAACTACTGAGTTGAACATGAGAGATTTCTTTGAGTCTAAAGGGATCACTTATGAACCAATCGCTTTTGAAAAAGCGGACGAAGTAGTTCAAGCTTACGATGCTGGTAGATGTGATACTTACACTACTGACAAATCAGGACTTGCAGCTCAAAGAACTAAGATGAAAAATCCTGATGAGCACATTGTACTTCCAGAAACTATCTCTAAAGAACCATTAGGCCCTGTTGTAAGACAAGGTGATGCGGTATGGGAAGATATCGTAAGATGGTCTTTAAACACAATGATCGAAGCTGAAGAATATGGAATTAATTCTTCAAACGCATCTTCATTAAAAGAATCTTCTGAGAACCCACAAGTTAAAAGAATTGTTGGTGCTGAAGGTGAAATGGGTGCTGCTTTAGGTCTTGATAACGACTGGAGCTTAAGAATTATCGAGCAAGTTGGTAACTATGGTGAAAGCTATAAAAAACACATAGCAGACACAGGTATATTACCTGACAGAGGTCCAAACGATCTTTGGACTAGAGGTGGATTATTATATACGCCTCCAGCAAGATAATTGCTAACAAATTGTAGAAAAAAAGGGCTAGATTTTCCTAGCCCTTTTTTTTATTTTCTAAATAACAATGAATATAAATAAAAAAGTTTTAACTAATATTTTACCACAAGGTTTTGTTTTAACTTTTTTAATTTTATTAATCGGTTTCTTTGCTTTTAATGCCTCAGTTAACATGGGTAATCGAGGTATTGCTTTTGGTTTTCATTTTTTATCTCAGGAAGCCTCGTTTGATATTACTTTTAGTTTAATTGATTATGATGGCAGTTATTCCTACGGGCGAGCATATTTAGTCGGTTTACTTAATACACTACTAGTTTCAGTTACAGGAATTATTTTTGCAACGATACTTGGAGTTATCATTGGTGTAGCTAGATTATCTGACAATGTTTTGGTATCTAAATTAGCATCGGTTTACATAGAAACTTGGCGAAACATTCCTTTAATATTACAATTATTCTTTTGGTATTTTGCTGTTCTTCGAACTTTACCTTTACCAGAAAATGCTATTCCTATTTTTGATACACTATTTTTGACAATAAAAGGATTACATACACCTAAATTTGTTTGGGAAAATTTTGGCACCTTTTTCTCTGCAATTATTATTGCTTTGGTTATTTCTTATATGTTTTTTAAATATGCTAAAAAAGAACAAGAAACTTCAGGAAAACAATTACCTAGATTCTGGGTTGCAACAGGACTTATATTAATTTTACCTTATTTAACATTGTTGACAGGTATAGTTGATCTTAATTTTGAACATCCGGAACTTATTAAGCTCTCAGATACGGTATCGACTTATAAGGGTGGGGTAACAATCATCCCAGAGTTCTTATCCTTGTTATTTGCCTTAGCTTTATACACTTCTACGTTCATCGCTGAAAATGTTCGTGCAGGTATTATGGGTATCAACAAAGGTCAACGAGAAGCGTCAGCTTCTTTAGGATTGACGAAAGGTCAGGCTTTAAGACTAGTGATTATGCCTCAAGCATTAAGAATAATCATTCCGCCAACGACTAACCAGTATTTAAATTTAACCAAAAACTCTTCATTGGCTGCAGCTATCGCTTACCCAGATATAGTTTTAGTGTTTGCAGGAACAGCGTTGATGCAAACAGGAAGAGCCATCGAAATTGTCTCGATTACTATGTTCACTTATTTAACATTAAGTATTTCAATTTCAATTTTGATGAATTGGTACAATAAGAAAATTGCTTTAGTGGAGAAATAATGAGTAAAATAACAGCTATATTAAGACCAGAAGGCAAAATAGACGAAAAGATTTATATTGCTATTGGCTCTTTGCTCGTAGCGTTTAGTTTTTTAGATGCTGCTTTTAATTTGCTGATCGTGGTTAATGATACGGTTTCATCGTTAATAGCATTAGTGATCGGGATAGTGGGCTTATTTTATATTCGAACTGAAGATCGGAAACTTTTTAAATTAAGGCAATTAAATAAAGCAATCAACTCTACAAACTTTAACGCTTTTCTTACCTTAATCTGTATTTTTGCCATTATTGAATATACTCCTTATGCTTACAAATGGCTATTCTCTGAAGCAAATTTTGTCGGTAATTCCAAAGAAGACTGTACGGGAGGGGGTGCTTGTTGGGTCTTTATTAATGTTTGGTTTAACAAGTTTATTTATGGTCTGTATCCAAATGAAGAAACTTGGAGAGTAAATGCTGCTTTTATTATTCTACTTTTAACAGTTGGCTCAGTTTATTTAGTCAATGAAAAGTTAAAAAAATACATTATTTTATTCCTGATTTTTGTATTTCCTTTTATTGCTTTAACGTTGTTAGCCGGAGGTAGTTTTAATTTATCATACATCCCTTCTACCGAGTGGGGTGGTTTGGCATTGACGTTCATAATTTCAATTTTTGCCATGATATTTTGTTTCCCATTAGGTGTCTTATTAGCCATGGGTCGAAGATCTGAATTAAAAATAATTAAGTATATATGCATAGGATTTATAGAATTTTGGCGAGGCGTACCACTTATTACTGTTTTATTCATGGCGTCCGTGATGTTCCCAATGTTTTTACCTGATGGATCATACGTTGATAAATTAGTGAGATGTATCGTTGGTATAACTCTCTTTGAAGCAGCATATATGGCTGAAGTCGTTAGAGGAGGGTTACAAGCACTTCCTAAAGGACAATATGAGGCTGCTAAATCCATTGGTATGGGATATTGGAAAATGAACGCTTTTGTAATTCTGCCTCAAGCGATAAAATTGGTCATACCAGGCATAACAAATACCTTCATCGCTTTATTTAAAGATACGCCATTAATTTTTGTTATGGGGTTGTTAGAAATTTTAGGTATGATAAACTTAGCGAAGACAAATCCAGCATGGTTAGGTTTTGCTGCTGAAGGGTATGTTTTTGCAGCATTGGTTTTCTGGATTTTCTGTTATTTGATGAGTAAATATAGTCAACGATTGGAACAAAAACTTAGTACTGAAAGATAAAATGAGTGATCAAATTATAAGTTTAAAAGGTGTTAATAAATGGTTTGGTGAATTCCATGTTTTAAAAGATATCGATCTAAGCGTTAATTCTAAAGAGAAAATTGTTGTTTGCGGACCTTCGGGTTCAGGTAAATCTACTTTGATCAGATGTATTAATCGATTAGAAGCACATCAAAAGGGACAAATCATTGTCGATAATGTTGAGATCTCAGAGGAAACAAAAAATTTAGAAGAAATTCGTGCTGAAGTTGGAATGGTGTTCCAGCAATTTAATTTATTTCCACATTTAACAGTTTTAGAAAATTGTACGTTAGCTCCGATTTGGGTAAAAAAACTTCCAAAAAAACAAGCGGAAGAAATTGCTATGCAAAATTTAACTCGAGTTCAAATTGATGATCAGGCTAAAAAATTTCCAGGTCAATTATCTGGTGGTCAACAACAACGAGCAGCTATTGCCCGAGCATTATGTATGGAACCAAAGATTATGTTGTTCGATGAACCCACATCTGCTTTAGATCCAGAAATGATTAAAGAAGTTTTAGATGTCATGGTTGACCTAGCTAAAGGTGGTATGACGATGATTGTGGTTACTCATGAAATGGGTTTTGCCAAAGAGGTTGCTGATTACATGATTTTTATGGATGAAGGTAAAATTGTTGAACGAGCTAAAACTAAAGAATTTTTTGAAAATCCAAAATCAGATCGTACGAAATTATTCTTAAGTCAAATATTATAACCAAGACGGTATAGGCAAATTCTTACTTTTTAGAAATTCTTTATTGTATATTTTACTTTCGTATCTCTCACCCAGATCACAAAGTATGGTTATAATTGTATGTCCTGGACCAAGTTCTTTTGCTAGATTAACAGCACCTGCCATATTAATTCCTGATGAACCACCCAATTTAATGTTTTGTGTTTCATATAGATCAAAGACATAATTTAAAGCTTCAGTATCAGAAATTTCGTAAGCAGTATCCACTTTAGCCATTTCAAAATTTTTAGTTATTCTTGCTGTCCCAATCCCCTCAGTTATAGAATTGCCTTTATTTTCTAATTTTCCAAATTTAATATGGGAATATAAAGAAGAACCATTGGGATCAGAAAGTGCTATTTTTATATTTTTATTTTTAGCTTTTAAACCTAATGAAACCCCCGCAATAGTTCCCCCAGTTCCCGCTGCACATACAAAGCCATTAACTTCACCCGCGGTTTGAGTCCAGACCTCTTCAGCGGTTGTTTGAATATGAGCTTCAGTGTTTATAGTGTTATCAAACTGATTAGCCCATAATACTCCATTGTTATTTTTATTTTTAAGCTCTTCAGCAACCTTTTTAGAATATTTAACGTAGTTATTTGGATTAGCATATGGGACGGCATCTACCTCAATTAGCTCTGCACCCAGTTTTTTTAATGCGTCCTTTTTTTCTTGGGATTGAGTTCTTGGAATAACAATTACTGTTTTAAGTCCATATTCATTGCCAACAACTGTCAAACCTATGCCCGTATTACCAGCTGTGCCCTCAACAACAGTCCCACCTTTTTCAATTACTTTTTTCTTAATGCCTTCATTAATTATAAATAATGCTGCCCGATCTTTAACAGATTGACCTGGATTAAAATATTCAGCTTTGCCATAAATATTGCAGCCCGTAAGTTCAGAAATTTTTTTAAGTTTAATAAGTGGAGTATTACCTATTTGTTTGATAAGAGTGCTTGTTACCATAATTAAGATTATATGAAAAAAATAATAATTTCAATTTTTATAATTCTTTTATTACCTTTCAACACACACGCTCATGTCGATCATTATGCCGATATCAATCAGTTAAAATATAATATTTATAGGAACAATAATTTAATTGGCACCCATGAATATAATTTTTCAAGAAAAGATGGGAATTTAGAGGTTTCAAGTAATGGATCTTTAGAAGTTTATTTATTGGGTTTAAAGGTCTACTTTTTGAAGACTGTTTCTTTGGAAAAATTTGATAAAAATGGACAATTAATTGAATTTTCTTCACAAACTGACCAAAATGGCAAAGCAAAAGAAGTAAATCTTACCTACGATCAGAAAAAAGATTTATTTTTAATAAACGCGAGTTCAAATAAAGGTGAATTAGATAAAAATTTACTACCTTCAACCTGGTGGAACCATAAATTGCTGACTTTAGAGGCACAATTTAGTGCTACATCAGGAAGAAAAATAGATCAAAAGGTAACATTTTTAGGTAAAGAAAAAATTACTATTCAAGATAAAGAATTTGATGCTCTAAAATTCAATATTTCCTCAACTGATGAAACGCTGCCAGATGATAAAAAGTTAGATGCAGATATTTGGTATGAAGATAAAAGTTTTTTATGGATAAAATCTTCATTTCAAGAACTTGGTAATTGGGAATATCGTCTTGAATTTATAAATTAAATTAATTTTTCCTGCAAAAATAGTCTTATAGTCAAGCATTATTTTCATTAAATTAGGGGTTTTTTTGACCCAAATAAATTTTAAAATAATTAATTTTATATATTGTTATATTTTCTAAAATCATATTAAATCTTTAAAAATAAAAATTAGTAGGGAGACTAATGGAAGAAAATTTCAATCAACATTTGGGAAAAAAACTAAGAATGCGAAGACTGTCTTTAGGTTTAACCCAAACAAAAGTTGCTCAAGCTATTAACGTTACATTTCAACAAATTCAAAAATATGAAAAAGGTACAAACGGTGTCAGTTCTAGCCGGTTAATGCAATTAGCGCAGTACTTAAAAGTGCCTGTTATTTATTTCTTTGAAGATTACAAGGATTTTAAAGATGTAAATGCTGTCACTTCTAATAGTGACGACTTAAACTACTCATTTTTAAGTAAAACTTTCTCATCTCTTTCACAAGATCAAAAAGAAAGAATATTACAAGTCTTAAGAAATAGTTCAAAATTAGAAAAAGTCGGTTAGTTGGCTCCTCGGGCAGGACTCGAACCTGCGACCAATTGATTAACAGTCAACTGCTC
>JAYPCI010000019.1:0-12087 GCA_038124645.1 Candidatus Pelagibacteraceae bacterium | reverse complement strand
ACAGGTTCAACGCCAGTAGAGCGAAAAGCAATTCAAGACTCAGCGTTAGCCGCAGGCGCGCGTAAAGTACAATTAATTGAAGAACCAATCGCTGCTGCAATTGGTGCTGGCTTGCCAATTTCTGAAGCAACCGGTTCCATGGTGGTCGATATCGGGGGTGGTACAACTGAGATCGCAGTCATGTCTTTAGGCGGTGTTGTTTATTCTCGATCGCTTAGAGTTGCTGGTGATGCGATGGACCAAGCAATTATTAACCATATGCGTCAAAAATTTAATTTATTAATTGGTGATTCAACTGCTGAAAAAATAAAGAAAGAAATCGGAACAGCAGTACCAACGGGTAATCAAACTTTCTTAATGAAAGGGCGTGATATCAGATCGGGTACACCAAAAGAAATAGCTTTAACCGAAGAGGATGCGTGCGAAGCATTAATGCCAATTTTAAATCAAGTTTTAGGTGGTATTAAAGAAGCTTTAGAAAACACACCTCCAGAATTATCTGCTGACTTAGTTGATATGGGTTTAGTATTAACAGGTGGTGGAGCGTTATTAAGAAATATTGATAAATTAATTTCAAAAGAAACTGGATTACCAGTAACCATTGCGGATGACCCACTATCGTGTGTTGCGATTGGTACTGGAAAAGCTTTAGAGAACGAAGAGCTGTTCTCAACCATGTTGTCAGAGTATTAGTTTGTCAAAAACTAAGTCATGGCTTCAAATAGAGATGATTTTGGAATAGCAATTCGTTATGCTCTTTTACAAAGAGGAGCTAAGCAAAAATTTTCAATTTTCTCTCTTATCGTTGTTGCAATCATTATTTTTTTTATTGATGTGAATGCTAGTAAACCTGGGCAAATCGCCCGAGGCTTGTTAAATGATTTTATTTATCGAATATCATTTGTAGCCTCATCACCTATAAGTTTTGTTGATTATTCCACTAAGGGTATTGCTAATCATTTTAATGTTTATAAAGAAAATCAAAATTTAAAAGAGGAACTTGCTAGCCTTAAAGCAAAAGATTTAAATACAGAATTTGTAATACAAGAGAATAAAAATTTATCTAAATTTGTTGATGAACAATTAGCTGCTTCGCAAGAACTAGTTTTTGCCAAAGTCATATTAGATAAAGATAGTCCATTTATAAAATCCCTAATTATTAATAAAGGTTCAAAAGCAGGTATTGAAAAAGGAATGCCCGTGATTGAAAAAGGAAATTTAGTAGGAAGAGTTGTTGAAGTTAACTTTCTTTCAGCGCGTGTGTTGTTATTGGATGATCTTAATAGCCGAATACCGGTTACTTTAGAACCTAATAGTGCGCAGGCTATACTAGTCGGTAGTGGTGAAGACAACCAACCTCAACTATCTTTTCTACCTGAACGTTTTGAAGTAGAAGAAGAATATAAAGTTTTTACTTCAGGTAAAGATGGTATTCTCTCAGCAGGTATTCCCATTGGTGAAACTTATAATGAGGATGGAATACTTCGGGTGAGGTTATTTTCTGATCCAAATCAAATTAATTACATTAGTGTCGTTTTAGTTAAAGAAAACCCAGCATTGAGGATTAATTAATATGGCAATCGCACTTAAAAATCTCAAGTTTCATTTGGCAAGATTGTTACCTTTATTACTGCTTTATGGTTTTTCAATAACGACTTTAGATCTAAATTTAACAGGTTATTTTTCAATCGTTTCATTTAACTTACAATTGCTAATTATTTTTTATTGGGTTTTGAGAAATCCTGAAGTTTTGGGTTCTGGACACATTTTCTTTGCCGGTATTCTTAACGATATCATAACCAATTTTCCTTTAGGCTCTTCAGCACTGATGTATTTAGTGGTGGCGGCGACGGCAAACTATTTTAGAGCTAAAGCGATTAGAAAGTATTTAATGTTAGACTGGCTCTTTCTGTTAATTGCTCTCGTTTTTGCCTACGCTTTCGTACTTTTTATATTAGCTAAATTTTCTAGTGTGGAAATCATCTATGATCAATTTTTTTATAATGGGTTTTTTACACTTTTGCTTTATCCAATTATATATATTTTATTTAAATTTTATTCTAATCTAGCAGGGATAAGAGATACGGATGATTAGTTTCAACTCTAACGAAAGCTTTAATAAAACGCGGATGATCAGCCGACGTATGTTCGTTTTAGGGATTGGTAAAGCGATCGTTTTTTTTGGTATCATTGGTCGTTTAGCATCATTGCAAATAACGGAGGCAACTAAATACAAAACACTTTCAGATAAAAATAGATTTAGAGAATGGAAAGTAGCACCGGAACGAGGACTAATCAGAGATTTTTTTGATAATATAATTGCTTCGAATGAGAAAGTTTATCAATTACATATTACGCCTGAGAACAGTAAAGATGTAGACATTTTACTTAACCGAATAAAAAATATTCTTTATTTAACTGATAGTAGAATTAATTTTTTAAAGCGACGAATGGCTAAACAAAAGCCGTGGGAACCATTGATCGTCTCTGACAATTTATCCTGGACCGAGTTTGCTCGTATCAATTTATTTTTACATGAATTGGAAGGAGCTGAACCAATTGTTTCGGTGGCACGAGTGTACCCGCATCAATCAGTTGCCCATGTGGTTGGTTATGTATCGGAGGTAGGACCAAAAGATTTAGCAGCTAAAGAATATTTACGTGACATGGCAGTGACTGGAATTGCAGTTGGTAAAACTGGCATGGAACAAAAGTTTGATCAACAAATTATAGGTCAAGTCGGCTATCAACGCTATGAGGTTAACGCTTTTGGTAAACGAATAAAACAAATTGCGGTTAACAAAGGGATTCAAGGACAAAATTATTTAACCACTCTTGATTTTGAAGTGCAAAAATATGCGGCTGAACTCATGCAAGATAAAAGCGGCGCTGTTTGCGTCATGGATATTTTTGATGGTGATATCATTGCTTTAGTGTCAGCACCAACTTTTGATCCAAATAAATTTGTACACGGTATCGATAACAAAACTTGGAAGGAATTAACTAGTCACCGTGATAAACCTTTAATTAACAAAGCGATCTCTGGTTTATATCCGCCCGGTTCGACGATTAAAACTATCGTAGCCCTTTGTGCTTTAGAAAATGATATTGCTAGCACCAAAATGTCAGTGGACTGTCAGACATCCATTGAACTTTATGGAGAAAAATTTCATTGTTGGAAAAAAGAAGGTCACCGTTTTACGAACATGCGCAAAGCAATCAAGGAGTCGTGTGATATCTATTTTTATGAGATTGCAAGAAAACTAGGTGTTGATCGAATAGCTGCAACAGCAAAAAGTTTTGGTTTAGGTGCTTACCATTTAGAGGGATTTAAAGAAGAAAAAAAAGGAGTCGTACCAAATACGACTTGGAAAAAAAGATTTATTGGCAAAAATTGGTATCTTGGGGAAACTTTGCACTCGGGCATTGGACAAGGTTATTTTCAAACAAGTCCAATGCAATTATGTGTCATGACAGCTCAACTTGCTAATGGCGGCTATGAAGTTAAACCAAGATTAACTTTAGATGAAAATGTTAACACTGGTATAAAACTGACCACTGATTTTGAAACTTTTTATGATCCAATCTATGAAGAGCATCCCTTATTAGGCAAGCGTCTGTTTAGAAATCAAGAAAACATTAACTTTGTCAAAGAGGCTATGTTTGCCTCAACCAATGAGCCAGGAGGTACTTCTTATAGTTCGAGATTTAATGAGAAAGACTACCAATATGCTGGTAAAACTGGGACTTCACAAACTAAAAGAATAACACAAGCTCAAAGGGAAGCTGATTTAGAACAAACAAGTTTACCTTACTTGGACCGTGACCACGCTTTATTTGTGGCATTCGCACCTTATGAAAATCCAAGATACGCCATCAGTGTTCTAGTGGAGCATGGGGGTTCGGGAAGTTCAGCAGCTGCCCCTGTTGCTAAAAAAGTGATTGGTAAATTAATTGAACGACATAATTTGCGTATGGCTAAAAAGAACTCATTGGGGTTAAATACAAATGTTTAGTCCAAGATCCATACAAAGTAATATAACTTTTGCCCAAAAAATTTTTTCCTTAGACTATATTTTAATATTTTCTGTTTTATTCCTTGGGATAATAAGTATGTTTGCCATGTATTCTTCAAGCACAGGGCAATTTGATTATTATACTAAAAGTCATATTTCTCGTTTCTCAGTTTTTTTTGTATTATTTTTAGTTTTATCTTTAGTGGATCTTAGACTGTGGTATCAGTCGAGTTACATCTTTTATTTGTTAATTCTTATTTTACTTTTAATGGTGAAATATTTTGGTTTGAGCGCTTCCGGTTCCAAAAGATGGTTAGATTTATACTTTATTAATTTGCAGCCCTCAGAATTAATGAAAATAGGTATTATTATTTTCTTAGCGCGTTATTATCATCGAATTCCAGCCCATGAAGTGAATACATTTAAATATTTATTGTTACCTATTTTTGTACTTTTAGGCCCTGTTGTATTAGTTGTGACACAGCCTGACCTTGGTACCGCACTTCTAATTGGCGTTAGTGGTGTGCTCATAGTGTGGTTAGGTGGCGTGAGGTTAAAATTTTTTACTTACTTAACTTTATTATTTATTGCGACCGCGCCGATTGCGATTTCATTTTTAAAGCCTTATCAAAAAGCTAGAATCTTAACGTTCTTAAATCCTGACCGTGATCCCTTGGGCGCGGGTTATCAAATAATTCAATCTAAGATTGCAATAGGCTCTGGGGGAATTTTTGGTAAAGGCTTCTTACAAGGTTCACAAAGTTATTTAGATTACTTACCAGAAAAACATACAGATTTTATTTTCACACTTTTCTCTGAAGAGTTTGGTTTTTTTGGCTCCATGGTCGTTTTATTACTTTATGCCTTAATTACATGGCGGGTCATTAAGATTGGTGAAGAAACGAGAAGCTTCTTTGGTAAATTCTATTGCTATGGTTTTGCCTCTGCCTTTTTCATATATGTTGTAGTAAATATGGGCATGGTCTTAGGTTTATTGCCTATAGTCGGTGCTCCATTACCTATCTTATCGTATGGTGGTTCCTCAATGCTCGCTATCATGATCGGTCTCGGCGTAGTTATGTCGTGTAAAGTTTATCGAGATGTTCCGATCAATTAGTTAAGGTTTATATTGGGTTTTTTAAAAAAAATTTCTTAATTTTAGGTATTGTCAACTTATGTTGTATGTGATTAACTTTCAGAAATTTTAAAAATGTTTGGATCAAAAAAAGATAAGTTTTACTCAGACAGACAAGACTCAGAGAGAAGTTTAATCAGCGAGTCTGTAAGTATTGAAGGTACAGTAACGAGTTCCGGCGCTATTGATATTGCTGGATTAGTTAAAGGACCAGTAAATTCAAAAGAAGTAATCATTAAAGACACAGGTTCAGTCACAGGATCCATTGAATCTGACAGATGTGAAATCTATGGTCACATGGAAGGTAAAGTAAATGCTCAGCAAATAGTGGTTGGTTCAACTGGCGTGGTCAAAGGCGACCTAGTATTTGGTGATACACTAAGAACTGAAGAAGGTGCAGACATTGAAGGTTACATAAAAAAAGGTAATTCTTTATCTAGAGACGAAGGTAAAATAAAAGATATTTTATTTCCCGGTGGCGACAACAAAGACGACAAAAAGCCAAAAAAAAACGGTAAACCTGCAGTTGTAGCGTAAGGTTTTTTCTTAATCCTCTATCAAATCAACATTGTTTAATTTATATAATCATATTTGTTTATGATTAAAAAAGTTCAATCCGTCGGTATTGTTGGGGCAGGCATACAAGGAGTATGCACTGGGATTAAACTAGCTGAAAAAGGTATCAAAGTTTCATTATTCGATAAAAACGAGCCAGGCAAAATGGCATCTTATGGAAATGCCGGTCATTTTTCCCCATATGCCGTGTTGCAGTTAAACCGTCCTGATATTTTATACGATGTTCCGAAAATGCTTTTAAGTTCATCCGGACCTTTAGCACTTAAATGGAATTATATTCCAAAAATGATGCCTTGGATCTTTGGGTACTTAAAAAACTGCAATCAAAAATCAATGATGCATACCGCTAAATACATGAACCAGATTTTATCATTAGCTTTAGACGCTTATGATGAAATTTTTAAAGATGTAGAGCTTGGTCATTTAGTAGAACGTAAAGGGGTGATTTATATTTGGACCGATCAAAATTTAAAAAGTAGAAATTTAGAAATTAGAATAAGAGATGAACTTGGTGTCAAACAACAATTGTTAACTAAACAAGAAGTTTTGGATCTTGAACCAAATCTCAATCCAGTTTTTCACGCCGGAGTTCTGTATGATTATGCTTGGCATGCCCGTGATCCTCATAAAATTTTAATTAAATTATTTGAAAAATTTACCAAACTGGGTGGTCAATTCTTTAAAACGGAAGTGAAAAATGTTTTACAAAATGTTGATGGAGATACTTACGTGAAAACAGATAATCAAGATTATAAGTTTGATAAATTAGTTATTGCAACGGGAGCATTTTCAAAACAGTTTACTGATCAATTAGGTGAAAAAATTCCACTAGATACTGAACGAGGTTATCATGTGCATTTTAAAAATATGGATCATTTAATTCAACGACCCGTAATTTCTATGGACCGAGGGTTTGGGATGACACCCATGGATCAAGGGTTAAGAGCTGTTGGCACCGTAGAGTTAGGTGGTTTAAAAAATCCGCCATCAAAAAAAAGAATTCAATATATTATAAATTGCGCTAAAGAATTGCTGCCACAGTTAGGAGAGCACCATGATGAGTGGTTGGGTTTTAGACCAACACTGCCAGATTTCTTGCCTGTCTTAGGCCCCGCAAAAAAATTTAATAACATTGTTTACGCTTTTGGTCATCAGCATTTAGGTTGGACGCTTGGTGCAATCACCGGTAAAATCATCTCGGGTATTGTCAATAATGAAAACACCAACTTAGATTTAACTCCTTATAGTTCAACTCGTTTTAGTTAATTTAATGGAAAAAAAATATTTAGCTTACGGGTTATTAATTTTAGCAACCCTTTCCTGGTCGGCTAATTTTATCGTAGGTAAATTCTCAACCTTATTTTTAATTCCACCGTTATCATTAAATTTTTTTAGATGGTTAATTGTATGGTTTATTTTATTACCTTTTTTTATTGTCCCTGTTATTAAACAGTTTCATATCATCAAAGCAAACTTTGGCTTATTGTTTTTAATGGGTATCACTAGTACCGGTTTATTTAATTCATTAGTTTACACGGCGTTGAATTACACTCAGGTAGTAAATGCCGTCTTAATGATCTCGGTTATTCCAATCGTCGTTGCAATTTTTTCATCAATGTTAGGTGTGGAACAATCAAGTCGTTTTCACTATTACGGTTTGGTTTTATCTTTAATGGGTGTGGGCACGATAATTTTTAAAGGCAGTTTAGATTTGTTGCTGCAACTTAATTTTAATCAAGGTGATTTATGGATGGTGGCCGCTGTCATTGCTTGGGCTATTTATTCAACATTACTCAAGAAGAAAAAACTGCCTTTCACCCAGTTTGAGTTAATATTTATATTAACAACTATTGGCACAGTTTTTTTAATTCCACAGTTTTTATATGAGCAGGTTAACGGTTATAAAACTAATTTTAATATAGCCTTTTACCTTATCGTTACCTTTATTGTTATTTTCCCAGCACTGTTAGCTTATTATTGCTGGCAGAAAGCTATAGAAATTATTGGACCTAATCGGGCGAGTATATTTCTCCATTTAATGCCAATATTTGGAGCGATTATGGCTTTAATTATTTTCAATGAACAATTTGTAGCCTTCCATTATATTGGAACAGTTTTTATAGTAAGCGGTATTTATATTTCAAATAGGAAAGCATGATCAAAATAGCAGTTTTAGACGATTACCAAGATGTATTTAAAGATTTAATTCAGCTGGATAAATTTAAAGGGAAGTTTGAATTTAAAATCTTTAATCAACCGTTTCAAAATGAAGCTGAAGCAATAGTAGAATTAGCTGATTTTGAGGCTTTATTCATCATGCGTGAACGAACGCCAATGACTGCTAATTTAATTAATGAGTGTAAAAAATTAAAATACATTATGACTAGCGGAATGCGGAATAAAGCAATCGATCTGGAGGCCGCAAAAAAACGGAATATAGTAGTTTGCGGTACAGAGATTAACTCTAACCCCACAGCAGAGTTAGCCTGGTCATTAATTTTAGGTTTAGCAAGAAATCTAAAACAAGAAACAGAAAATATGTTCCAAGGTTATTGGCAAACTACCATTGGCACAGAATTAAAAGGAAAAATTTTAGGTTTAATTGGTCTTGGTAAAATAGGTTCACAAATGGCTAAAATTGGCCAAGCCTTTGGTATGCAAGTTGTTGCCTGGAGTGAAAATTTAAATTTAACGACCGCCAATGATCTAGGCGTACTGCCAATGTCAAAAGAGGATCTCTTAAAATCAGCCGACTTTATTAGTATTCATGTTGTCTTAGGTGATCGATATAAAAATTTAATCACGGCTAAAGAGTTTAGCTTGATGAAAAAAAGCGCTTACCTCATCAATACATCACGGGGACCTATAATTAATGAGCAGGACATGTTAGCCGCATTAAAAAATTCTACTATCGCGGGAGTTGGCTTAGATGTTTATGATCTTGAACCATTACCGCAAGATCACAAATTAAGATTTTTACCAAACGTGTTATTATTGCCACACCTTGGTTATGTTACGGCTGAAAATTATTCTATTTTTTACAATCAGATGCTGCAAAATCTTGAAGCTTGTCTAACCGGTAAACCGCTTCGACAAATTTCATAAAATTCTTGCAACGCAAAATTTTTTTTGATTACTCAGATTGATCACTGATTATATATTCCTCATAACTATTATCTGCTTTAATAGTTCTGGAGTATGAGAAGTTTTTTAGCGATAGGTTTATTGTTTTTATTAAGTGGTTGTTATCAATCATTAACATGGGTAGGACCAGCCTCTGGTGTTGCCCAAGGTAAGGTCTCTCAAACGATGGCATCAACTCTTGTCAATTACACATTAAAAGAAAAAACCGGCAAAGATGTCTATCAAACTTTATTTGCTGATACTAAAATCGATCAAACAGTTCAAACTGTTAAAGTGAAGTTAGATCCTTGTTTGCAAAATAAATTAGCTTGCGAATTAATTTCTAATAGAATTGAAATGTTTAATAGAAAATTATTAGTGAAAAACTAATTTAAAGCTTGATCAATATCCTCAACCAAATCAGTTACATCTTCTAAACCGATCGAAAGTCTGACAAGATTATCTTTGATTCCCTGAGCTGTTCTTTCCTCTTGTTCAAGTACTCGGTGCGTGGTCGTCGCTGGATGAATAGCTAGAGACTTAGCATCGCCAAAGTTATTAGAGATATCAAATATTTTTAGGTTATTTATAAATTTAAATGCCTGTTCTTTGCCACCACTAATTAAAAAACTAAGAACTGTACCGCCTGTTTTTTGTTGTTGTTTAGCTAACTCAATTTGAGGATGTTCGAGGTGGGTATAATTTAATTTTTCTATTTTTTTATGTGATTTTAAAAACTTTGCGATTTCTAAAGTTGATTTAGATTGTTCATTCACTCTTAAACTAATTGTTTCAAGTCCTTTTAATAGCGTCCAAGCGTTTAAAGGGCTTAAACAAGGTCCGGTATGTCTCAAAAAAGGTTTAAGCGTTTCTTCTCTAAATTGTTCCGTTGTGCAAATAGCGCCACCAATGGTTCGGCCTTGACCATCAATATGCTTAGTACCAGAGTAAACAACGATATCTGCACCAAAAGTAATTGGTTTTTGTAAAACAGGGGACAATAAAATATTGTCGACAATAGTGATGATTTTGTTTTCTTTGGCTAAATCACAGATTTTTTTTATATCAATAATATCTAAACAGGGGTTAGAAGGGGTTTCAAAAAAGAAAATTTTAGTATTAGGTTTAATGTTTTTTTTCCAGTCTTCTATATTTCGACCATCAACGAAGGTAACCTCTACCCCAAATCTTGGTAAAATATTTTTTATAATTTCTCGACAAGATCCAAATAAAGCGGTTGAAGAGATAAGATGATCTCCCTTTTTTACTTGGCATAAAATAGAATTAAAGACCGCTGCCATGCCGCTTGCCGTCGCAAATGCAGTTTCAGAACCATCAAGCTGCGCCAATCTCTGCTCAAACATTTCAATGGTTGGATTAGCATAACGTGTATACTGATAACCTGTTTCTTCCCCTTTAAAAATTGCTTCTGCTTGTTCTGCGCTGTTATAGACAAAGCCCGAACTTAAGATAATGGACTCAGATGTTTCTCTAAATTGAGTTCTTTGAATTTTTCCTCTAACTAAGTTTGTATTTTGACGTGTCATTTTTTTTTGAGCCCCTATTACTAGGGGCTCAGAATTTATTATGCCAATGCTTGTTTAATATCAGCTAGGATATCATCAGGATGTTCAATACCAATTGACAATCTGACGTAACCAGGAGTAACTCCTGCTGCTAGCATTTCTTCCTCAGTCAACTGACTGTGGGTTGTCGTTGCTGGATGAATTGCTAAACTTCTAGCATCACCAATATTAGCAACGTGGTACAGCATTTTAAGTTTATCGATAAATTGAGCACCAGCCTCTTTGGTTCCTAAATCCATACCGATTAACGAACCATAACCACCTTTCATATATTTTTTAGCACGATCAGCGATCTCCCCTTTATATTGAGTTGGATAGATCACATTTTTAACTTTTTTATTACCGCTTAAAAAATCAACTACTTTTTCTGCATTACTGCAGTGTTGTTTCATTCTTAAGGCTACCGTTTCTAATCCTTGGATAATTTGAAAAGCATTATAAGGACTAAGTGGTGCTCCCAAATCTCGAAGCAACACGACTCTTGCTCTGATCGCAAAAGGAATATTAGCTCCTGTTAACTGCGGAACAGCTTGTCCCCAAACTGCACCATGATAACTTGGATCTGGTTCATTGAAGAGCGGTTGTCTTTTTGGATCTTTTACCCAATCAAAGTTTCCACCATCAACAATAATTCCACCAATGGAAGTACCGTGACCACCAATATATTTCGTTAACGAATGCATAACGACTGCAGCACCATGTTCTAATGGTTTACAAATTACTGGTGAAGCTGTGTTATCCATAATTAGAGGGATATTGTTCTTACGACCAATATCAGCAACTTCTTTAATTGGAAAAACTCGCAAATAAGGATTTGGTAAAGTTTCTCCATAATAAGCTCTGGTCTTATCATCAGTTAGTTTTTCAAAGTTTTTTGGATCGACTGGATCAGCAAATCTCACCTCAATACCTTGCATTTTTAAAGTATTTTTAAATAAGTTTACTGTTCCACCATATAAGTCAGTTGAAGCAACAATATTATCACCTGCCTGACAAACGTTTTGAATACAAAATGCTGATGCCGCTTGACCGGAACCAACACCTAGAGCAACGACGCCCCCTTCTAGAGCTGCTACTCTTTTTTCAAGGACATCAACCGTTGGGTTCATGATCCTTGTATAAATATTACCAAACTCTTTTAGACCAAATAAATTTGCAGCATGTTCAGCATTTTTAAACTGGTAAGAAGTAGTTTGATAGATAGGTACCGCAACAGCAGTTGTTGTCGGATCGCTCCGATAATCGCCACCATGCAAACCTATTGTTTCTGGATTTTTAAAGTCAGCCATATTTTCCTTCCTTATCTAATTTGACCTCATCTCTTTCGCGGCGTCAACCATTGTCTTGAGTGCGCCGATAGTTTCACTCCAGCCTCTAGTTTTTAAACCACAGTCTGGGTTAACCCATATTTTTTTAGTATCTATTAGTTTGCTTGCCTTAACTAATAATTCTTTAATCTCCTCTTTTGATGGTACACGCGGAGAATGAATATCATAAACTCCAGGTCCAATTTCATTTGGATATTTAAATTTTTCAAAAGTCTTAAGTAATTCCATTCGTGATCGTGAAGTTTCAATTGAAATTACATCAGCATCGAGAGCAGCAATAGAGTCGATGATATCTTCAAATTCAGCGTAGCACATATGTGTGT
>JAYPCI010000018.1:0-12683 GCA_038124645.1 Candidatus Pelagibacteraceae bacterium | reverse complement strand
TTATGCAGCAAAAAATCACAAATATGTTTCAGTAATTTATTTGTATAAAAAAAATTCTTTTGAAGATCGCGAGGCTCAAAAATGGTTGTTATTTAATTCGATAAAATCATTCTCAAAACAATTAGATAAGCACAGGATAAGTTTAGAAACACTTACTTGTAATTCATATTTGGAAGCATTTGAAAAATATTTTATTAAAATTAAGAACTGTTCCTTCTACTGGAATAAAGTATATGAACCTAATTATCTTAAATTTGACTTAGATATTGCACAATTATTAAAAAAAAATGAAATTAGTTACAAAATTTTTAAAGGAAATATCTTAAACGAACCTCAGGAGGTTAAAAAAGAAGATGGCAGTCCATTAAAGGTATTTACTCCTTTCTGGAAAAGAGCAGAAAAAATATATTTAGATAAAGAATACTCTGCGCCTGATAAAATTAAAGTTAAAGAAAAGAAAAAAGTTTTATTTAAGGATCAATTTAATATTGAAGGCATTCTACCAAAAAAAACATGGTATAAAAAATTTGAAAACCATTGGCTGATAAGCGAAGAAGAAGCTAAAAAAAGATTAAAAAAATTTATAGACGGTAATTTAGAGAATTATGGAAAATCTAGAGATATTCCTTCAGAGTTTGGCACATCTAAAATGTCCGTTTATTTATCCGCAGGATTAATATCTGCTGAGGAAATTTTTGAGAGATGTCAAAACACAAAAAAAGGACAAGGTTATAGAAAATATATTAATGAGATCGGTTGGCGTGAGTTTAGCTATAGTTTAATAAATAATTTCCCGATTATGATTAAAAAAAATTTAAGAAAAGAATTTGATAATTTTCCTTGGGCAAAAAATGAAAGTCATTTAAAAGCTTGGAAAAAAGGATTGACAGGCTATCCAATAGTTGATGCTGGGATGCGAGAACTTTATGAAACAGGTTGGATGCATAATAGAGTACGAATGATTACAGCCTCATTTTTAGTGAAGCATTTAAGAATTCATTGGACGGAAGGTGAAAAATATTTTCGAAATACTTTGTTAGACTATAATTTAGCGAACAACATATGTGGTTGGCAGTGGGTAGCTGGTTCAGGTGCAGATGCTGCTCCTTATTTTAGAATTTTTAACCCTATTCTCCAAGGAGAGAAATTTGATCCTGAAGGTGCCTATGTAAAAAAGTGGATTCCTGAACTTAAAAATGTGTCCGATAAATTCATCCACAAACCCTGGGAACTAAATGAAAAGATCAGTAATTATCCTGCACCTATTGTTGATCATAATGAAGCAAGAGAAAAAGCTTTAATGGCATTTCAAAAAATTAAAAAATAATTACAGTGCCCCACAACAATTTTTAAATTTTTTTCCAGTCTCTTCACATTTATCATTTCGAGAGATTTTTTTACCTTTACTGAGTGTCAGCAAACATTTGTTTGGTAAGGTATTATTATTTTCTGTATTTTTGGTACTGGAAACGACTAAGTTTAAATTAAGCATAAATTTTACTGCATCACTTTTAATTTTATTAAGTAGTCCTTCAAATAAACTATATGCTTCTTTTTTAAACTCCATCAGCGGATCCCTTTGACCATAACTTCTAAGTCCTATTACTTGGCGTAATTGATCTAAATATTGTAAATGTGCCCGCCAAGAAAAATCAATGATTTGTAAAAATATTCTTTTTTCAACTTCAGCGTTTTGTTCCTCTCCGACTAATTTTATTCGAGCGTTTCTTTTTTCAGTATTTATTTTTTTTATCTCATTTGCTAGCGCATCTTTAGAACCTTTACTTAATTCAATAATTTTTTTATCATCGATGATATTTCCACAAATATTCTTTACATTAGAAAGAAATATTCCTTCATCACCTGATTTAGAGAATGTTTGATTTATATTCTTTATTGAATTTAATGACTCATCTAAAAATTCATTAATCATATCAACCGTATTTTTCATTGATAAGACCTTGTTTCTTTGATTAAAAACTACTTGCCTTTGATCATTCATTACATCATCAAATTTTAATAAAGTCTTTCTTATCTCGAAATTTCTACCCTCGACTCTTTGTTGCGCTCTTTCTATAGCTTTATTAATCCAAGGATGATTAACTGACTCATTTTCTTTTAATCCCAATTTTTTAAGCATACTATCGATAGACTCCGCTCCAAATAACCTCATTAACTCATCCTGAAGCGATATATAAAATATTGAAGAACCTGGATCACCTTGTCTACCGGATCGACCACGCAACTGGTTGTCGATTCTTCTACTTTCATGTCTTTCAGTACCAATCACAACTAAACCACCAAGAGATTTTATTTTTTGCCTTTCCGAGTCTTTTGCATTTCCGCCGCCAAGTTTAATGTCTGTTCCTCTACCCGCCATGTTGGTAGCAATAGTGATGGCATTTAACTTTCCAGCATCTGCAATTATGTTAGCCTCCTTTTCATGATGTTTGGCATTAAGTATATTATGTTGAATTTTTCTTTTATCTAAAATTTTTGAAATTTTTTCAGATTTTTCTATACTAGTTGTACCAACTAAAATAGGTTGTCCAATTTTATTACATTCCTCGATTTTGTTTACAATGGCATTATATTTTTCATTTTCAGTCCTAAAGATTTCGTCATTTGAATCTTTTCTGATCATATTATTGTGTGTGGGAACTGAGATAACTTCTAATTTATAGATATCAAAAAATTCTTCTGCTTCAGTTAAAGCTGTTCCAGTCATACCTGAAAGTTTTTTATACAGTCTAAAATAATTTTGATAGGTAATTGATGCCAACGTTTGGTTTTCACCTTGAATTTCTAAATTTTCTTTTGCTTCTATTGATTGGTGTAATCCATCGGAAAAACGTCTTCCCTCTAAAACTCTGCCCGTAAATTCATCGACAATGTGCACAGAAGAATCTTTGACTATGTAATCTACATCTTTTTTAAATAAATAATTCGCTTTTAAAGATTGGTTAATCGCATGAACTAAATTTAAATTTTGTGGATCATAAAAGTTATTATTTTTTAAAAAACCATGTTGACTTGCCACCTTCTCAATTTTATCAATGCCTGCGTCTGTTAGAATTGCATTCTTGTTTTTTTCATCAAGATCATAATCGCTATGAGTTAAAGATTTGGTAAATTTATCTGCTAATTTGTATAAAACACTTTTATCTTCACTCCTTCCAGAAATAATCAGCGGAGTTCTTGCCTCATCTATCAAAATACTATCAACCTCATCAATAATACAAAAACCTAGTTTTCTCTGTACTTGGTCAGATAAAGAATATTTCATGTTATCCCTTAAGTAGTCGAAACCAAATTCACTATTGGTCCCATAGACTATGTCACTTTTATAATTCTTAATTTTATCAGTGTCTGAAATACCACCACTAATACATCCAACTGATAAACCTAAAAAATTATATATTTTTCCCATCCACTCCGAGTCTCTTTTGGCTAAGTACTCGTTTACAGTAACCAGATGCACTGGCTCACCTGAAAGCGCGTTTAGATAGGCAGGCAATGTTGAAACCAAAGTTTTCCCTTCGCCAGTTTTCATCTCTGCAATTTTACCTTCGTTTAAAATGATGCCCCCCATAAGTTGAACATCGAATGGTCTTTCATTTAAAACTCTATTTGCTGCCTCTCTTACCAAAGCAAAAGCATCAGGGAGTATTTCATTAACTTTTGTATTAGACTTTTTTAAATTCTCTCTTAAAGCGAACGTTCTTTCCTTAAATTCATTATCTTTGAGCTTTTTGATCTGTTCCTCTAATGAGTTAATTTTGGACACAATTGGTTTGATTTTATTCAATTGTTGTTGATTGCTACTTTTAAATATTTTATTAAGTGCTGTTGAAAATATGCCCATATTTATATTTATATATATGTGGTTAAAAATTAATTTAAAGTGAAATTATGACGATAAACCTCAAAAATTTTCTAAGTGACAGAAAAAAATTGTCAAAGATGGGGGATTTTTCTGAATTAAAACAAATCGAGGGTATGGAAGTTTCTTCCGTTTCTGCTGATTTATATAATGATGGCAGAGATGATTTAACTTTGTTTTATTTTAAAGAGGCAGCAAATTATGCAGCGGCGTATACTTCTAATACCGTTTGTTCAGAAACAATTACTTGGAACAAGAACAACTCAAGAAAAAACCAAATCAAAGCCTTGCTCATTAATACAAGAAATGCCAACACCTTTACGGGCGACCAAGGTCAGGAAAGTTTAGACATACTTTCTAAAGAAGTTGCCAAAACTTTAACAATTAAAGAGTCAAAATTAGAAGGTGGAATTAAAGATACGATAAAGTCACATGACATAATGTTTGCTTCTACCGGAGTCATTGGTGAAAAATTTCCATTGGAAAAAGTAAAGAAAACTATTCCTGATTTAGTAGATAAATTAAGAACTGAACAAAACAAAATGATTTGGATTAAATTAGCTTCAGCTATCATGACTACAGACACAAAACCAAAACTTAGCTATGAGGAAATTACTATTGGTAATAAAATTGTGAAAATTGCAGGTATTGCAAAAGGGTCTGGTATGATTGCACCTAATCTTGCAACTATGTTATCTTTTATTTTTATTGATGCCGATATTCCGTCAGTAATATTAAAACAAATTTTAAAAAGAATTTTACCTAACACTTTTAATGCTATCACAGTTGATGGAGATACCTCAACTAATGATACGGTAGCTTTATTCTCAACAAAAAAAATTAATATTGGAAAAATTAATAACGTTTTAGATCCTAAAATTCAAAAGATAGAAGAGGGATTAAAAAAAGTGGCTTTAAATTTAGCTAAACAAATAGTCGTTGATGGCGAAGGTGCAAAAAAATTTGTGACTGTCAAAGTAATTAATGCAAAATCTGTTCCTGCTGCAAAAAATATTGCTTTTTCTGTAGCTAACTCACCATTAGTTAAAACTGCTATTGCAGGTGAAGATCCTAATTGGGGAAGAATAGTTATGGGAATAGGTAAATCAGGCGAACCAGTTGATCCATTCAAGATCGTAGTCAAGATTGGGGATTTTATAGTTGCGGAGTATGGAAAAATTTCAAGTTCTTATGATGAACAAAAAATCAAAGAGTATATGATGTGGAATTCAATAGAAATAGAAATAAATTTAAATCAAGGTCAGTATTCCTTTGAGGCTTATACTTGTGATTTTACGCATGAGTATATTGATATCAATGCAGATTATAGAAACTAGGTATTGCATTAAATAATTATATTATTATCTTAATATTATGATCAAATACGTTTTAATTTGTAAAAATGAACATAAATTTGAAAGTTGGTTTTCGGATTCAAAAGAATACGAGAAATTAGAAAAGAAACATCTTCTTCAATGCATTCATTGCAACTCTAAGGAGATAAAGAAATCTATTATGGCTCCCATGGTCAAAGGTTCAGATGAGCAATTGAATAATGATTTAGGCATACAAACTAAAGAAGCTCAGAAGATAAATAAAATAAAAAAACATCTATTAAAACTTAGAAAATATATTGAAAAAAATTTTACATTTGTGGGTGACAAGCTGCCTCAAGAGATAAGAACAATTTATTATAACAAAAAAGGTGATAAAAAAATATATGGCACTGTTTCACCTGAGGAACGTGAAGAACTTAAAGAGGAAGGCATCGAACTTTCGACTATTCCTTGGATTGATGATAAAAGTAACTAGTTCTTTTTGGATATCATCATATAATTAACATCTGTTTTATTACTGATAAACCATTTGTTTGTTAGAAGACTAAAATTTAAACCTTTTAATTCTAATAAAGAAAACTCTAACGTTTCAAGCATTTTTTCTAATTCTTCTGGTTTTAAAAATTTGTTCCAATCATGTGTACCTACAGGCAGCCATCTCAATACGTATTCAGCTCCAACTATAGCTTTGATAAAGGAGCTAAAAGTTCTATTTAGAGTTGCCGTAAACATAATTCCATTATTTTTTAAAAGGTTTCTGCACGAGTTAAGAAACAACTCGATATTATCCACGTGTTCAACAATTTCTAAATTTAACAATACGTCAAAATTTTCTTTTAAATTTAATTGCTCAGGTGAACCATGAATATAATTGATTTTAATATTATTTTTCTTGGCATGTATTTTTGCTGCCTGTATATTTTTTTCAGAAGCATCAATGCCTGTGATATCTGCGCCTAACCGAGCTAAAGGCTCAGAAATTAGTCCTCCACCACATCCAACATCAAGAATTTTAATGCCTTTAAGATTGTTTGTATTGTTAATGATACTAAAGTAATTTTTGATGTAATTGATTATTAGTTCTAATCTTACAGGATTAAATTGGTGTAAGGGTTTAAATTTTCCATTCACATCCCACCATTCTTGAGATAAAGCATCAAATTTATTGATTTCTTTTTTATTTATTGTTGTCATTTTTATTTTTCAATATACTAATAAAAATCCTAAAATAAATTATTAATTGGTTAAATATGATAAAAATTGTAATGAAATTTGGTGGTACTTCTGTTGGAAATATCGACAGGATTAAACACTGCGCTAAGCTGATTGAGCAAGAATCAAAAAATAAAAAAAAAGTGATTGTTATTGTGTCAGCTATGGCTGGAAAAACAAATGAACTTGTAAAATTATCAAAGTCAATATCAGATAACTTTAGCGAACGTGAGATTGATGTTCTGCTTTCAAGTGGTGAACAAGCTTCTGCAGCTTTGATGGCTGGAGCGTTAAATGAATTAGGCGTAAAAGCTAAGTCCTGGATGAATTGGCAAATTCCTATATTGACTGAAGGCGCTCATACCAACTCTAGAATTATTAATGTAAGTACTGAAAAAATAAATAAATTTTTAGATGAAGGTGGAGTTGCGGTGATCCCAGGTTTTCAAGGCATTTCAGCAAATGCTGATATTACCACTATTGGCCGAGGAGGATCAGATGCTTCCGCTGTCGCCTTTGCTAAAATATTTGATGCTGATGAATGTGACATTTATACTGATGTGGATGGTGTTTACTCTACTGACCCAAACAAAATTCCGGTAGCAAAAAAAATAAATAAGATTTCCTATGATGAGATGCTAGAACTTTCATCATTAGGGGCTAAAGTTATGCAATCTTCCGCAGTTCAAACTGCCATGATGTATGATATTCCTCTGCAAGTTAGATCAACTTTTTCCAACAGACCTGGAACTCAAATCTTCAGTGAAGAAAATATAGACTACAATAAGATTATTACTGGAGTAGCTTATTCAAAAGATGATGCAAAAATTACCTTAATCGGTGTTGAAGACAGGCCAGGTGTTGCGGCAAATATTTTTAATCCTTTTGAAAAAAAACAAATCAATGTCGATATGGTTATTCAAAATATTTCACCAGATGGTAAAAAAACTGATTTAACATTTACGGTCAAGAGGCAAGATTTAAATAAAGCAATTGAGTCAATTCAGTCGAATAAATTGATTAAATATCAAAATTTGTCTAAAGATGATAAAGTATCTAAAATTTCAATAGTTGGTGCTGGCATGGTTTCAACGCCAGGTGTTACATACAAGATGTTCAAAGCTTTAGCTGATGAAAATATTAATATTTTAGCTATTTCTACATCAGAAATAAAAATTTCAGTTATTGTGAATGAGGATAAAACTTTATCTGCTGTTAAAAAACTACATAAAGTGTTTGGACTAGATTGATATTAAATATGGAAATAAGACCTCATAGAACTATTAATAGAAAAAAGACAAAAAAAATACTTGTTGGCTCTGTACCTGTTGGTGGTGACTCTATAATTTCGGTTCAGTCAATGACTAACACCTTGACAACAGATATTAAAGCAACAATTAATCAAATTAATCAATTAGAGGAACATGGGGCTGATATTGTTCGCGTCTCATGTCCTGATGAAGAATCAACAAAATCATTGAAAGAAATAATTAAAAATACAAATTTACCAATTGTTGCAGATATACATTTTCATTACAAAAGAGCGATTGAGGCAGCAAAAATGGGTGCGCATTGTTTAAGAATTAATCCTGGTAATATAGGTGAGAAAGACAGAATAAAAGAAGTCATCAAATCTGCAAAAGACCACAACTGTTCAATAAGAATAGGTGTAAATGCTGGATCTTTAGATCAAAAAATTCTAGAGAAATATAAAGAACCTTGTCCTGAAGCATTAGTAGAGAGCGCTCAATATAATATTAAACTATTTGAAGATGAGGATTTTCACAATTTCAAAATAAGCGTAAAATCATCTGACGTTATGCTAGCTATCAAGGCGTATGAGTTGCTATCAGAATCTTGCAACTATCCTTTACATTTAGGTATTACAGAAGCCGGTAGTAAATACCCTGGCAGTATAAAATCCTCCATCGGAATAGGACATTTGTTAATGAAAGGAATTGGAGACACGATAAGAGTTTCCTTGTCAGCTGATCCGATAGAAGAGATCAAAGCTGGTTATGAGATTTTGAAATCATTAAATATTAGATCTAGAGGTGTAAAAATTATTTCTTGCCCATCTTGTGCCCGTCAAGCGTTTCCGGTGATTGAAACAGTTAAAAAATTAGAGGACGCTCTTGCCCATATAAAAAAACCTATAACATTATCAATTATTGGATGCGTAGTTAATGGTCCTGGCGAAGCCGCTCAAACCGATATCGGCTTAACTGGAGGGGGTAACGATAACAACCTAATTTATATTTCTGGCATTCCTCATAAAAAAGTTGCTAATTCTTCTATTATTTCAAAAGTAGTCGAATTGGTAGAGAAAAAAGTACAAGAAATAAATTAAATGATCCCAATCAAAAAAGTAGAAGAGATTATATCTAAACATAAAGAATTAGAAAAATTATTATCCAGCGGTGAGATCAATCCCAAAGAATATGCAACAAAATCAAAAGAATACTCAGAATTAAACAGCATAATCAGCACTGCAAAAACTTACTTGAATTTTGAAAAAGAGAAACAAGGATTAAATGAGATTATTAATGACAGTAATTCTGATAAAGAAATGATTGAATTATCAAAAAAAGAACTAAGTGATTTAAATTCAAATTTTATAGAAGCAGAAAAAAGAATTAAAATATTTTTATTACCAAAAGATCAAGATGACAACAAAAACGCCATTGTAGAAATAAGAGCTGGTACAGGAGGATTAGAGGCAAGTTTGTTCTGTGCAGATCTATTTAAGATGTATGAGAAAGTCTGCGGGAAAAAGAAATGGAGTATTGAAGTGATAAGCATGTCAAGAAGTGATGCTGGTGGTCTAAAAGAAATTATCTTTACCGTAAAAGGAAATAATATTTATTCATATTTAAAATATGAGTCTGGAGTTCATAGAGTACAACGGGTGCCAGAAACAGAAACTCAAGGTAGAGTGCACACATCCGCCGCAACTGTAGCTGTATTACCTGAACCAGAGGAAGTAGATATAAAAATTAATGATGGCGATTTAAGAATTGATGTTTTTAGATCTAGTGGTCCAGGAGGTCAATCAGTCAATACAACTGATAGTGCAGTTAGAATTACCCATTTACCCTCAGGCATTGTTGTGAGTCAGCAAGATGAAAAATCCCAACATAAGAATAAAGCAAAAGCTCTTAAAATCTTGAGAGCGCGATTATATGAAGCTGAAAGAGCAAAAAGAGATAAAGAAATTGCATCTGAAAGAAAGAGTCAAATTGGAACCGGTGATAGATCAGAACGTATAAGAACTTATAATTTTCCCCAAGGTCGTGTGACTGATCATAGGATTAATTTAACTATTCATAAGCTAACAGAATTTTTAAATGGAGAGGCACATGAAGAAGTAAATGATAATTTAAGATTAAAAGATCAAGAAAGCTTGTTACAAGGATTAGGTACATGAAATTAAATGAAGTTATAACCAAATATTCTAAAGAGCTTAAAGAAATTGGAATACATTCTAGTAATATTGATACAGAATTATTGTTGTCAAAATCCCTTAATCTTTTGAAAAGAGAAAATCTTTTAGCATTAGAAAATAGTTCTTTCGAACTCTCTGAGGAAACACTTGCAAACTTTAAAAACCTGATTTCACGAAGAAAAAAGTTTGAGCCAACTGCTTATATAATTGATAAAAGAGAATTTTGGGACCAAGACTTCTCCTTAAATAAAAGTGTTTTAATACCAAGACCTGAGACAGAATTTTTGGTAGAGTGTTTTTTTAAGATAACTAGGAATAAAAAATCTCTAAATGTTCTGGATATTGGCACTGGTAGCGGTTGTATTATTCTTACAATATTAAAGCACTGTCTAACCGCAAGAGGTTATGCAATCGATATATCCAACCAAGCTTTGAAAGTTGCCAAGAAAAATGCATATAAAATTGGGATTAATCAGCTAAGGCTTAAGTTTTCAAAAACTTCTTTTCAAAAAATTGCTAATAAAAAATTTGATGTTATCGTCTCAAATCCTCCTTATATCCCTTTACACAAGATAAGAGGTTTATCACCTGAAGTAAGAAATTATGAACCTTTAATTGCTCTCAACGGTGGAATTGATGGACTTGACGTCACAAAGAAAATTATTTACAAATCTGGTGAAATCTTAAAGTTAAATGGTATACTTTTAATAGAAATTGGTTATAACCAATTCAAAGAAATATCAAAAACACTTAAGCACAAAGGATATAGAATAATCAGAAGTATAAAAGATTATAGCGGACACATCAGATGTATAGCTGCACAAAAAGTAAGATAAAAAATTAAATGTTAAATCAAAAAAGAAGATTCAGAAGCAGACCTAGAAAAAATGGTTTTTCAAAAAAACATTCGAGTAGTTTTGAACCTAGTTTAAAAAAACTAGATTTTAATAATTCTAATGGAAGTTTGAATGGCAATTTTAAAAAGATAAATCATTTTAATTCTCATGAGTTAGAAAAAGCTATTAATCGATTTAGCCAGCTAGCTAAAGACGCTATGAGCATGGGAGATATTATTTCACAAGAAAACTATCTGCAACACGTTGAACATTATTCTAGAAGATTAGCAGAACTAAGAACTCAAAAATCACAAGAAACTCAAGAGCAGTCTAAAAGTATGGACGCAGTTTCCGCAACCACTGAAACTAAATAATTTTCAACAACACTTATTTTAAGGATTCAATTTCTTGATTTATTTTATCAACTAATTGAGTGAAGGAAGACATTTTATCTTTTGATAAATTTTTACCTGAAGGTAATTTTAATTTTTGAGAATTAACTCTTTTGCCATTAACTAACACTTCGTAGTGAAGATGAGGACCCGTTGATCTTCCTGTTGAACCTACGTATCCAATTATTTGTCCTTGGGAAACTCTTTGTCCTTTTCTGACACCTTTAGCGTAACCGTTTAAATGTGCATAAGCAGTTTTGTATGTCGAGTTATGTCTGATCCTGATATATTTTCCATAAGCGCCATTAGTTCCAGCAAATTCTACCACACCGTTACCTGAAGCCATTACTGGTGTACCAGTTTTTGCAGCAAAGTCTGTTCCCTGGTGGACTAAATTATATCCTAAGATGGGATGTTTCCTTAGACCAAAACTTGAAGAAAGCCTAGCACCATTGATTGGAGTTTTCATTAATGCTCTGATAATACTTTTACCGTTAGACTCATAAAACTCATTTCCACTTCCATCGTTAAAATTATATAAAGTTAGTTTTTTTCCATTAACGTTGAGAGAAACATAAAAAATATTTCCAGTTTCAATTATATTCTTTCTTTCGTCTAACATTTTTTCATAATAAATTTCAAAAGTATCGTTTTTTCGAATGTCACGTTGAAAATCAACTTCAAATCCAAATATTCTTGCAAATTCTACAATGACGCTTGGTTCAATTCCTGCTTTAACAGCCGCTGAATATAAGCTGTCATTGATAGTACCAACTATGTAATGACTTTCTGGAAACAATTTAATGCTCTTTTCAGCAAAATTAAATTCTTCATTTTTTTTTGTAATTTCAATAAATTTAGTATCGGTAACCGGTATCTTAACAAACACCAGAGAGTTTTCATTATCACTCAATTTTTTTGTTATAATTTTAATCTCTCTATTCGGGAAAATTTTGTCTAATTTATTTTTATTTAATTTTGATAAAATCGTATTTACTTCCTCTTTATCGAGATCTTGCGCCTTGAAAATTTGGTCTAAGGTCTCATTGTTTTTTACTGTGTGTCTAATTTCCCTATAAGGGTTCTCTATTAGGTCGGCTAACTTATAATTTAGTTTGTCAAAAAAATTTGCTTTGTTGGACGATTGATTATTCTTATTGGAAATTTCTATTGTCCCAATAATAATGGTACCAGTAATTAACAAGCTTAAAACTATAGACGTTCCTCCAAATAGATTTTTTGAGGAAAAATGGTCAATAAATTTGACTGTTTTTTGATGAAAATTTTTTAACATACTAACTCGTTCTATTTACTACAACTAAGCGAAGAATCCATACTTTTAAATACTAGGTAAAGTTGAAAAATCATCAAAAAGGTCAATAAAATTAAGATTTTTTGCCTTGATTTATCCTTTTAATGTACTATAACACGCGTTCACCTCTACTTATCCCAATATACAATTGGATGTAAGCAGTGGTGTAAGATTTGAAAAAATCTCAGCTTTTTTAAATTGTGAATTTTAAAAAGAGAAGTGTGGACGGTTAGGTTAACAAAGAAATTGTCGTACACACTTTTACT
>JAYPCI010000017.1:0-15473 GCA_038124645.1 Candidatus Pelagibacteraceae bacterium | reverse complement strand
AGAGCAGCAATAGAGTCGATGATATCTTCAAATTCAGCGTAGCACATATGTGTGTGAATTTGAGTTTCATCTTTAACTACACTTGCTGAAATTTTAAATGCCTCAACAGACCATTTTAAATATTCATTCCAGTCTTTACGTTTTAAAGGTAAACCTTCCCTTAATGCTGGTTCATCGATTTGGATCATCCTAATACCATTGGACTCTAAATCTTTTACTTCATCTCTAATCGCAAACGCAATTTCTTGAGCGGTAAATTTTCGAGGTTGATCATCTCGAACAAATGACCACTGCAGAATGGTAATTGGTCCTGTTAACATCCCTTTAACAATTCTTTTAGTTTGCTCCTGAGAGAATTTAGACCATTTAACAGTCATCGCATTGGGTCTTGAAACATTTCCAAAAATGATCGGAGGTTTTACACATCTTGACCCGTAACTTTGTACCCAACCACTTGAAGAGAAAGTAAAGCCTTTAAGTTGTTCCCCAAAGTATTCAACCATGTCATTACGCTCAAACTCGCCGTGCACAATGACATCAATATCTAATTCCTCTTGTTTTTTTATAGTATCAATCGTTTTTTCTTTTAAAAACTTTTCATAATCAGCTTCACTTAACTCACCTTTTTTAAATTTAGCTCGTGCTTGACGAACATCAGTCGTCTGCGGAAAGGAACCAATGGTCGTTGTTGGGTAAGCAGGTAAATTAAAGATCTTTCTTTGCACCTCAGCTCGTTGTGCAAATACAGACTTCCGATCGGTAATCTCTTTACTTATTGTTTTAATTCGGTCTTTAACTTGTTGATCATGAATTAACGTTGAAGTTTGTCTATCCTTAATATCTGCTTGATTTTTATCTAGCTCTGACTTTGAACCACCATTATTGATGTTATCTTTTAAAACATTAAGTTCTGCTAGCTTTTGTTTAGCAAACGCTAACCATCGTTTGATTTCAGCAGGAACTTTGGTTTCATTATCCAAATCATATGGCGTATGAAGTAATGGACAAGAACTAGAAATAAAAACTTCATTTCCTTGATGTTTTTTAATCAAATCAATTTTGGCTTTTAAATCAGATTTCCAAATATTTCGACCATCAACCACGCCCAACGATAAAATTTTATTGGTTTTCTGAGTTAAGTACTCTTTATTATTTGTACCACGCACTAAATCCAAGTGAATAGCATCAACATTGCTGTCAAATATTTCTTGAGCCGCATTTTTTTCTAAATCTTCAAAATAAGTACAGACCAGAACTTTTGTATTACCAGCTGCCACCTTTAATTCGTTCAAGGTAGATTTTACTTTAGCGATAACATTCGATTCTAAGCCTTTAACTAAAATAGGTTCATCAATTTGTATCCATGTAGCACCTAGACTTGCTAATTTTTTAATAACGTCTTTGTAAACCGGTAGAATTCGATCTAACAAATTAAGAGTATTGGTTTTACCATCAGTTGATTTAGCTAACATTAAGAAGGTAATTGGACCAAGCAAAATTGGTTTAGTATTAAAACCTAACGCTTTGGCCTCTTCAAATTCTTTAAAAATTTTATCTGAACTTATTTTAAAATTCTGATCCGGTTTTAATTCAGGTACTAAATAATGATAGTTGGTATCAAACCACTTCGTCATTTCCAAAGCTCCGACATCTAATTCTTTTGTTTGGGAGCCTCTAGCCATGGCAAAGTAAGTTTTAGAAGTGACATTATTCCCATCCCATTTATAACGTTCAGGAATAGCACCTAATAAACAAATCATATCAAGGACTTGATCGTAAAAAGAAAAATCGTTTGATGATAAAATATCAATCCCATTTTTCTTTTGTGTCTCCCAATTATATTTTCTTAAATCTTGAGCAACTTTATTAAGATCGTTTTCAGAAATTTCACCTTTCCAAAAACTTTCTAAGGCTTTTTTTAATTCTCTTTTGGGTCCTATTCGAGGATAACCAATAGATATAGTGTTAATCATGTTCTAGCTCCTATTTTTTTAGTTTTTTTTTCATTTGTAAAAATGACATTTTTATCTATTGCTCTAAGATGATTACATAAGGCAAAAGATAATTCATATTTATTTAAAGTATAAAAATGAAACTCGTTCACTCCCTCGCTATTTAGTTGATTAATTAAATTTGAGGCAATATTAATTCCAGTTAATTGTTCTAGTTCTGGATTGTTTTCAATTTTTGTAAACTGTTCTTCCACCCAAGTTGGTACAGTCGTTCCACATTTATCACTAAAATTTTTTACTTTTTTGTAACTAGAAATAGGCATAATTCCTGGGATTAAAGGCACTTTAATTCCTGCCTGATTAATTAAGTCCCGATATCTTAAAAACGTTTCACTTTCAAAAAAGTACTGAGTAATAATTTTATCAGCACCAGCATCTACTTTGCTTTTGATATTATCAATATCTGCTTTTATGTTCTTAGAATCAGGATGTTTTTCTGGATAACCACCAACAGCTATTTCAAAATTAGCTAATCTTTTAAGCCCAAAGACCATATCGGCTGCATTTAAATAACCATTAGGGTGAGGTTTGTATTTTTCTCCAGGAGTTCGCACATCTCCTCTCAGCGCTACAATTTTTTTAACTCCCTGTTGATGCCAACTTAGTGCTATATCATTAATTTCATCCTTGCTCATATCCACACAAGTCAAATGACCTGCAACAGGTATAGAGGATAATTTGTTTATTTTTTTAACAAAACTATCAGTCTTTAAGCGTTCACCGCCACCCGCACCAAAAGTAACTGAGAAGAATTCGGGTTTAAATTGTTCTAATTGTTTTAAACTATTCCAAGCAGAAATTTCACCCGTCGGCGTGTTTGCTGGGAAAAATTCAAAACTAAATTTTATCTTTTCTTTCTTCATAATTTTCGGGAGCTCGATGAAATTAAATATTTGAGGGAGACAGTTAAATTTAATTTCATCATACGCTCCTTTTTAGTGCTTTAACTTGCGTTGGGTGCACAATATGGTTCAAATACCCGGTTTAATTTTAGGAGATGATCTAAAAAAAAACCACCGGCTAAAGCGGTGGTCTATCCATTATCGCTTTAGCGGATTTTATAAAGCGCTCGCAATTTGATCTAAATCAGCGCTAAGGTTTAATACAAAATTAAAACCTTTATGTCAAAATACATCTGGCGACTAATACAACAAAGGGTGCTGAAAATAGTCGCCAGGTATTAATTAACACTATGATTTAATATAGAATATTTCTCTATTAAATGGGAGTATTGTAAAAAAATAAGATAAAAAATAGGGTATTTTTCATTAAAATTAGATTATTATTCTAATAAATTAAAAAAATATAGATTTTTTTATATATTTTAAAGGAAATATTGGTCAATTTAACTCTTTAACAGCAAAAACTAGAAATTGTACTTATTTCTTGTAAGCCAACCAAGATATAAACCGCCACCGCAAAAAACAAAGAATACCCACCCAGATAATGATGCCGCCATTATTCCAGACAATAAACTTCCAACGGTACAACCTAAAGCTATCATTGAACCAAATCCCATAAATAATCCTCCAACAAAAGAGTTTCTAATTTCATTAGTTTTTGGGATTTGAACTTTAAAATCTTCTGAAAAAATTGCTGATGCCAAAGAACCCAAGACCAAGCCAAGAATAAACAAACCATTGTTAGTCCAAAAAATATTTTTAACTAAACCCAAACAACCTCTTAACGTGTCAAAACCTTCAAGCCGAATAGGGGTAACATTTAAATAATCACCTAAATTTCTTGAAAAATTTCCAAACTCTGCTGTTACGCCTAATGGAGTTATTCTTAAAAAAGCAATCATTCCAATTAATCCGATTAAAATACCACCCACATAAGTAGGCCATTTAACCTTCCACCAAGATTTAACTGCCTCTCTTTTTTGTTTTTTATGAAATTTTAAAAGAATTAAAGCTAAACATAAAAGAATAAACAATTGGAATATTACTGAACCTGTATAACCAAAATAATGCGGAAACCAGATAACCGGCGCGTCAATAATTATCTTGAGATAAAAATAATTCCATAATTTAAAAGCTAAGATAAATCCAAAAATTATTCCGATAAAGGCAAAAATAGAACTTATAAGACCTTCACCCAGTCTGTATAATTGAGCACTAATGCAAGAACCTGCCAGTGCCATACCAAAACCAAAACTTAATGAACCCAATATTAAAATAATACTTACTGGAGAGATATGGGCATTTGGTGGTAATTGTGGAAATAGTGGTTCAATTAAAAATGCGCCAAAGATTATATGATAACCCAGAGTACCAACAGCTAATGCCGTTATAATGCCAAGCAGTCCAATTGAATTCTTCTTTTCAATAAAATCTCTACTGATGCAATAAAAACAAAACCTACTTCGTTGCAAAACAACACCAAATGAAATCCCTAACCAATAAGACAAATACGAAACATTATCTAAATTTTGAACTTTTGCACTCACTAGTATTGCAACTAAAACAGCAAATGCTGCACCGTAATAATTTTTAAAGGATGGTATATTCGAGGTTAATTTCATTGAGTATTAATTCTTATAATAAAAATGGCGGCTATCCAAGCCGCCATTTTATTAATTATTTATATTAGGAAATTATATTTTGCCCCAAACAGTCCCTGTGTTGTTTTGAATAGGGTTGCCAACAGAATTTCCGTATTCTGTCCAAGAACCATCATAGTTTCTTGTATCATAGCCCAACACTTTATTTAAAACAAACCAAGTATGACTAGATCGTTCACCAATTCTGCAATAGGTAATAATTGGTTTTGAGCCATCAATACCTGCAGCAGCGTAGATCTTTTTTAATTCATCGACGGATTTAATTGTTCCATCTTCATTAACTGCTTTACCCCACGAAACATTTACAGCACCTGGTATATGTCCAGCTCTCACGGCTAGTTCTGGTACACCAGCTGGAGCAAAGATTTTACCGTTGTATTCATCTGCTGATCGAATATCGACTAATGCAACATCTGATTTTTTATTTGCAACAGCTACAACATCTTTCAGTCTTGCTCGTAATTTATTATTTGTTTTAGTAAGTTTAATATTTCCTGATTTAACACTTGTAGCTATAGGAGTTAAAGGTTTTTTGTCCGCTTCCCATTTTTTTCTACCGCCATCAAGTAATTTAACATTTTCAATTCCGTAAATGTCAAACACCCAAGCAGCCCAAGCAGCAAACCAGTTATTTTTATCTCCATACAAAACTATTGTGTTACCTTGGTTAACCCCTGACTTTTGTAATAGATCTTGTAATCTATCTTTGCTGATAATATCTCGAGATACTGTATCAACTAAATCAGTATGCCATTTAAAGTTTACCGCTCCTTCGATATGACCTTTTTCATACACACCCGGAACAACGCTGACTTCAATAATGCTTACCTTAGGGTTATTAATATTTTTTTCTAACCAATTGGTATCAACTAAGACATCTGAATTAGCCAGTACCAACTGCGAAGAAAACAAAAATGTAATCAAAATTACAAATTTTTTTACTATGTTCATTTTATTATCCTTTCTAAATTTTGAATAATTGCGAATTCATCTATTTAATGTGTCCGTATATAGAAAAATTTTCTAAAATAATCAATATTTCAGAATAAATAAGTTGTTTTTACTCTTCTAGAGTAGTAAAACTAGGATATTATACTAATAATTGATTAATTATAGAATATTATTTTATGAATGACGTTGATAAGAGGATTTTAGCTCTACTTCAAGAAAATGCGGATATGCCAATTGCTGAGATTTCTAAAAAAGTAAATCTTTCACCGACACCTTGTTGGGCTAGAATTAATAAACTTCAGAAGCAAGGATATATTACCGGTAAAGTCGCCGTCGTTGATAGAAAAAAAATTAATTTAGGCGTAGTTGCTTGGGTTCAAGTTAAGACCGATCAGCACAATGATGAATGGCTAAGAAAATTTGATAAAGTTGTCAAAGGAATGCCTGAAGTGACAGAGTTTTATCGGTTAAGCGGTTCTTATGACTATTTAATGAAAGTTTTGGTCCCAAGTATAGATAAATATGATGATTTTTATAAAAGACTTACTTCACAAATAACAATTACTAACTATATAACAAGTTTCTCTTTGGAAGAGATTAAAAATACGAGTGTGCTTCCATTAGAGTATGTATGATTAGTAATATTAATAGTTTTTTAAACTCAATTAAATCTAGAGATCCAGCAGCGCGATCAACTTTATCAATACTGCTAGCGTATCCTGGGGTGAAAGCTGTTTTTTTTCATTTTGTTGCAAGATTTTTTTATTTAGCTAAATTTGAATTATTAGCTCGCGTTATTTCTCAAGTCACAAGATTTTTTACAGGAATTGAAATTCATCCAGGAGCTAAGATTGGTAAAAATTTATTTATCGATCATGGGATGGGTGTTGTCATTGGTGAAACCTCAGAGATTGGTAATAATGTTACCATTTATCATTCAGTCACTTTAGGTGGAGTTTCGCCAAGTATAGACTCGCAGTCTCAAATCAATGTTAAGCGTCACCCAACCATTAAGGATCAGGCTGTCATTGGCTCAGGTGCTCAACTTTTAGGACCAATTACGATTGGTAGATGTGCACGTGTAGGAGCAAATTCTGTGGTAACTGAGGATGTACCTGACTTTGCCACAGTGATGGGCATTCCAGCAAAAGTGATTAAGATCAATGAAGCATGTCCTGATGGAGAAAAAGCTGATTTTAAACCTTACGCTGTAGACAAAAATGAAAAATAAAGATTGGGATAGCAATCTTACGCCAGAGCAAAATTACGTTTTAAAACATGAAGGCACTGAGTCCCCAGGCTCAAGTCCATTAAATAATGAAAAGCGAGAAGGTAGTTACCACTGCGTAGGTTGTGGTACGAAATTATTTGAGTCAGATAAAAAATATGAAAGCGGATCTGGTTGGCCTTCTTTTTTTCAGGCGTTACCTGATGTTTTCGAAACTAAAACTGATATGCATATTGGCTATCCAAGAACAGAATATCATTGTAAAAAATGTGGTGGTCACCATGGTCATATCTTTGAGGATGGACCACAGCCAACTGGTAAAAGATATTGCAACAATGGTATTTGTTTAGTTTTTAAACCTAAGAAATAATTATTCTAATAAAGGCAGTAATACTTTTTCTATATTGTTGCTTACTTTTAAAGTGCCTTTGATATTAGGGTGCATACCATCGTTTTGGTTCATATCAGGATTAAGTGCAACTCCCTCTAATAAAAAAGGTATAATTTTTAAATTATATTTATTGGCTAAGTTTTTATAAATTAAATCAAATTCATTTTTATAAGTTTGACCGTGTGTTTCAGGAGCTAGCATACCTGCGAGAACCACGGTAAGTTTTTTATCTAAAATCTTACTGATGATTTGATCTAAATTATTTCTAGTCGCGGCAGGATTAATACCTCTCAACATGTCATTCGCTCCCAAACCTACAATAACTACCTTTAGTTCCTTTTCACCAAGCACCCAATCAATACGATTTAATCCTCCAGCAGTGGTATCTCCAGAAACACTAGCATTGATAACGCTAATATTAACACCAGCTTTGTTTAAATTGTTTTCGAGTACAGTGGCCAAATGATTTTCTTTCGTCAAACCATAACCTGCCATTAAACTATCGCCAAAGAGGACGATTTTATCTTTAGTCTGCGCGCTTAGTGGGGTTAGACAAATAATTAAAATTAGAATACAAGTAATTTTTTTCATGAGCGCACTTTTAAAAGTTCAAAATGTCTATCTGTCTTATACTTCAGGAAGCAATCAAGTAAAAGTACTTCAAGGCATTAATCTAGACGTTAATAGCAGTGAAAGTATCTCAGTTATGGGTGAAAGCGGTTCAGGGAAAACCAGTTTAATCATGCTAATCTCAGGCCTTGAAAGAGTTTCCTCTGGAAATATTATTTTCCAAGACCGTGATATTACTAAACTTAGTGAAGATGAATTAGCTGAACTGCGAAGGAAACATATAGGTATTGTCTTCCAATCTTATTATTTGATCCCCAATTACTCTGCCCTTGAGAATGTTTGTTTAACCTTAGAGATCAATAAAGAAAAAAATATCGAAACTAAGGCTAAGGAAATACTCGCTCGTTTTGGCTTAAAAGAACGCTTTAATAATTTACCTAGTCAATTATCTGGGGGTGAACAACAACGAGTAGCTATTGCAAGGTCTTTAGTCGTTAAACCTAGTTTAATTCTTGCCGATGAACCTACAGGTAACTTGGATAGTGAAAATTCTAAAATGATTTCTGACATGTTGATTAACTATGTAAGAGAAGAAAACTCAAGTTTAGTTTTAGTAACCCATGATGACAATTTAGCGAGTAGAGCCCAACGTAAAATAAAGATTAAAGATGGCAAAGTTATTTAACTCACAATTAGATTTTAAAACAATCCTGCAATATGCTTTTAGAGATTTAGTTAGAAGTTATAAAAAAATTTCAAGTATCATCATTACACTTTTCATAAGTTTATTTATTTTAAGTTCGATCATCACGATTGAAGAAAGTTTACAAAATGAACTTAAAGCGAATGCTAAAGCTTTACTGGGTGGTGATATGGAGGTGGACTACAATCGTGTCCAAGGCAACCTAAACTTAGTTGAGGAAGTCAAAAATTTTGCAACAGTTTCGCAAATGGTAGAATTAAATACGATGGTATCTTCATTAGGACAAAATAGTAAATCTATTTTTACCAGAATCAAAACCATTGATGAGTTTTATCCTTTATACGGTGAAGTTAAAGCTGAACCGATGAATGCACTAAAATTACTGAATACTGAAGACAAAACAATTTTAGTGAATGAAAATATTTTTAAAAATTTAAATTTAAAAATAAACGATATCATCAAAGTTCAGGAACATGAATTTAAAGTGGTTGGCGTTGTGCAAACGGTCCCCGATATTGGTGGGGCGTTCGTCTTTGGAGATTTTGCTTTAGCTGGCACTAAAACTTTAGAGGATTTAAATATTAGTACTTTAGGCAGTTTTTTAAATTATGAATATAAAGTTAGATTTGATCAAGGTATCGCAGAAGCTGAAGGCGCTCAGCAAGTTGAAGAACTTTTCAAAGATGAAAAAAAAGCTCGTATTCGATACCCGGAAAATTCAGCCAGCGGGTTAAAAAGAATTATTAATAATTTTTCGCAATTTTTATCTTTAGTCTCTATCAGCGCCATGTTGATTGCCGGTATTGGGATTGCAAATACTTTACTATCTTTTATCAACCAAAAAAATTCATCGATTGCTGTCCAAAAAGCGTTAGGTATTTTATCTAGAGATATTAAACAAATTTATTATTTAGAGTTAGTCATTTTGCTTACAGGTATTTCTTTACTAGCTTATATTTCAAGTTTTTTACTAGTGCCTTTTGTTGATCAAATCGTATCCGCTGAATTAGGTTTAAACCTTAATGCCCAATTTTCTTTATTAAATTATTTAAAAGTATTTTTAGTTGGTTTCTTAGTTATTGTAATTTTTTCATTACCGACGATTAATTCCATTGATCAAGTGACCGGTACCAGTTTGTTTAGAAACGTTTTTCAAACCGTTGAGTTTAATTATAATAAAAAGACAATCATTATCAGTTTAACTCTATTAACTTTATTAATTGCTCTTTTCACACTTACTTCAGGTAGACCTCTTTATAGTTTAATTTACTTTGCGACATTCTTTTTCTGTCTAGGGGTATTTTATTTTTTATCGCGGGGATTAATCTTATTATTAAAGAAAAAAGATTGGTTAAATAGTTTATCTCTTAAAATGGCGATTAAAAATATAACACAATCAAAGAGCTTAACGCCTATTACTATTATGTCTCTTGGTTTAGGAACAACTCTGTTGCTATCGTTAGCTTTTATTGGTTCTAACTTTCAAAGAGAGTTAGCAAAAAGCATTCCTGAAATTGCCCCGGATTATTTTTATTTAGGTATACAAAATAATCAACGAGCAGAATTTGAGAATACCATTCAAGCTTTTGATGCAGCGGCTACTATAGAAGTGGTGCCGATGGTTTCTGCTGGTTTGGTTAAAATTAATGGAGTTGATCCAAATACTTACATTGATGAATTTAATGACAGCCAGTGGGTCATCCGCCATGATCGAAGAGTTTCGTGGACTAATGAAATTCCTAAGGACAATCCTTTAACCGCTGGTACCTGGTGGGATGAAAATAAATCTGATCAATTACAAATTTCACTTGATGCCAAAGTTGCCTATGATTTTGGTGTTAAGATTGGTGATCAATTTACTTTAAATATTTATGGTAGAGAAATTGATGGAGAAGTTGTTAATTTTAGAGCTGTTGATTACCGTGATCTTAGTATTAATTTTGCCATGTTGCTTAATCCCAGTTATGCGGAGACGATTCCTCACGAATATTTAGCTACAGTTAAATTCCAAGATAAAAACAAATTTAATGATATCCAATTGTTAAATAAATTTCCTAGCATTTCGGTGATTGATATTTCTGATTATCTCTCAAAAGTAACCAAGGTTCTCAATCAAGTCTTTGTTGCGGTAACCATTATTTCTTTAATCACGGTTTTGGTGGGTCTAGTGGTTATTTCGAGCGCTATCATTGTACAAGGTAAAATTAAAGTATTTCAAAATTTAATTTTTAAAATATTAGGTTTTAAGAAGTCTCAAATTATTAAATCATCATTGATTGAGTTTTTCTTAAATTTTTTTTCCATTATACTCATCGCCTTAGTCTTTGCTGTGATAGTGTCAAAATACGTGATTGAACAAATCTTTGAATTAAAATGGATTTTTGATATTTCAATCTTCAGCAATGTAGCTTTGGGCGTTGGTTTAGTTACTTTAGTTTTAATAATTTTTACAAACCTTAAGTATTTAAGCCCTAAAGTTTATCCGCTAGTAAGAAATGAATAGGTTATAGTTCTAAATTCAGTTTTTTGAATTTAGGTCTAAAACTGTAAAAAAGATCATTGTGATTACCGTTATTTTTTTTCACAGTTTGCTGCCAAAGATGGATCATTTCATGAGCTAACGTACTAATAAAATCTCTTTTATTTTTATACGTCGGCATCATTTCTAAAACATAAAAGTTGGTCCCTTTTCTGTGAGAAATATTTTCTACACACTGACCGTAGGCCCCTTTAAGGTTTTTGATTTTAATATCATTAAAAGGATTTAATTTGTTTTTAAACAAAGTTTTATTAAATACTCTAAAGTATCTTTTAATATCTTTATAAGTAGTGGTATATTCTTTTAAAGATCTCTGAGAAGAAGTCTCTCTTAAAATTCTTTTTTTAGTTTTAATCATTAATTCGTTCTTTTTTCTTCTTCTAGCCATTAGTTTATCCCTTTCACTTTTTCTCTATGCATGATGAATAACCCGCTGAAAACGATGATTGCTCCACCTATAATCATATTTGCAGAGGGAATTTCATTAAAATAAAAGTATCCAAAAATCATTCCCCAAAGAATAGTGCTGTATCTAAACGCCGATGTCGTTGACATAAAAGTTGTTCTTATTGTTAAAATTGAAAAGAAATAGCCAATTATTAAGAAAATTGCTGATACAGCCATTAAAGTAAATTGGTAATAACTAAAGTTAACATAATCAGTTGTAAGTGAAGCAACACCAAAAAATATTGTAACCGCCAACGAAGTTAAAAAAGTTGCGTGCATCACATTAAAATCTTTTTTTATTTTTTTAGTGTAAGTATCTCTGTATGCAATAAATAATGCAGAAATTAATGGAAAAACGAAATACCAACCAAATTGTAAATCTGTCGGATTGATAACTATAATGACACCTAAAAAACCTAATAAAACAGCGGTCCATCTTCTCCAACCAACTTTTTCAGCTAAAAATATTGCACCAGCAAAAGTAATTAAAATGGGAGCCAAGTTTAACAATGTATAAACGTCAGCCATCGGCATATGAAAAAGACCGATAAAGAAAAATGATGCTGTTAAGGCTTCCATTAAACCTCTCCATTGTAGTTTGGTGTTTCCAATTAGATCTTTAATATTCCACTCATTAGAGATGTATAAGAGAAATCCGATAAACACAGTCGCCATTATACCTCTTAGAAAAACGATTTCTGTTAATACTGCAAAGTCATTAAAACTAATCATGATCGCTTTGACGATGGCATCGTTAGCTGTAAAAAACAGCTGACAGAGCAGCATATAGACTACTCCTTGAAATTCGGGACTTTTAGTTTTTAAATATTCCATGATAGCGGAGGATATATATTCTTAAATTTTGGAAAATCCAGCGCTTATTTATGGCTTAAATATGAATATCAAAATTGCTGGATTTTTGAAGACAACCCTAGGTAGGGTACTTTGGGGATAGTCATAATTTGTGATTTTTGTACAACCGTCCTAATTGATAAATTTAATCTATGCCTGCACGAAAAAGGCTACATAGATTTGTTAGAATGTCCTTCAGACCACCTTGAAGGGACGACCAACCCTTAAACCTTCCACTAGTAAAAATGCAAATTTCAGATACTCTCAAAAAAAGTGATTAATAAAAAAATTTTACTGTTATTTTTTTCCATTATTTTCAGTCAACCATTATTGGCTTCATCTCATTATCCAATTATCGAACTTGATCCAAAGAGAATAGAAGCTGGGAAAGTTTTGTATCAGGATAATTGTGCTAGTTGCCATGGGGTTAAATTAGAAGGTGCTAAAAATTGGCAAACTGAAAAAGATCCGGATGGTCAAAATTTAGCACCGCCGCTTAATGGTACGGGGCATACTTGGCATCACTCAGACGCCTTACTCTTTAATATAATTAAATATGGCATAGGAAAGTTTGTTAAAGATTATAAAGGCAAAATGATGGGAGTAGGAGACAATCTAACTAATGACGAAATAGATGATATTTTGGTTTACATTAAATCTTATTGGAAAAAAGATGTTTTTGATTATCAAATAAAATTAAAAAACTAAATGAAACGAATTAGTTTTTTATTAATCATTTTCTTAACAACAATCACTTTTTCATTTGCTGATGAGTGGCAGAATTTAAAGGATGGAGGTAAAATCGTTTTAATTAGACACTCACTTGCACCTGGAGGTGGCGATCCAGATGGTTTTAAAATTGATGATTGTAAAACTCAAAGAAATTTGAATGACGTTGGTATTGCGCAATCAAAAAAGATCGGAGCATTATTTAAAAATAATAATATAAAAGTAGATACGGTTTTATCGAGCCAATGGTGTCGGTGCAAAGATACCGCTTTCCACGCTTTTGGAGATTATAAAGAATTTTCAGCGTTAAATTCAACTTTTCAAGCTCCTTATTCAAAAAATGAGCCTCAACAACTTAGACAAATTAAAGAGTATGTAAAAAATTGGGAAAGTGATAAAAATTTAATTTTAGTAACTCATTATAGCATTATTACTTCAATTACTAATGCTGTTCCCAGTTCTGGTGAAATAGTAGTCACCGATAAATCATTCAAAGTATTAAATACGATTGAAACTTTAAATTAGAAGAATACGAAATAAACTATTCCTACAATTAAAAGATACTCAAAAATTGTCTTTATTCTTAAAAGTTTCTCTTCGCCAATTTTATTTTTTAGATAATTGCCCAATAAGTTAAATAATAGATGAATAACAAATATGGTGACGATGATAGTGATCGCTGTTGTTTTAAAGGTAAAATTTTTGTAGCCAAAGTAACAAGCAGCAATAAAAGTAAACCAAGATATTTTGGAAATAAATATTTTAAATAAAACACCTGCTTTTTTACTGAAAACAGACTGCGTTCGAATAATGCTGTAGGACCAAATTAATCCAAAAATAAAACTTAAATATTTAATTATCATATTTATTTTATCTGTGATAATTTATGAATTATTAATGATTATCAAGTCAATTATAGCGCTTGGCGCAGGGTTTATCAGTTTTCTTTCACCATGTGTCTTACCCATTATCCCTGGTTATATCTCTTATATTACTGGCAAAAATTTAAATGAAATTGAAAAAGATCGAAGAGAAGTTTTGAAAAAAACCATTACCTTTGCTTTAGGTTTTTCTTTAGTTTTTATTATTCTTGGCATTGGTGCCTCTTTTATAGGTAATGTTTTATTATTTTACTCTGCTGAACTAAGAATAGCAGCCGGAATTGTAATAATAGTTTTCTCACTGCAACTGCTTGGCGTTTTAAAATTAAGTTTTTTGACAAAAGAAAAAAGATTTGAAACGAGTTCGTTTAAAGATAATCTCTTTTTTCCATTTATAGTTGGTGCAGCGTTTGCTTTTGGTTGGACGCCTTGTATTGGTCCGGTGCTTGGCTCAATTATTGCGCTATCTGCAACTGAGGCAACTATTGGTAAAGGTATAATACTTCTCACTTTTTACTCATTAGGTTTGGCAATTCCTTTTGTATTATCTGGTTATTACATGACAAAGTTTCTAAACTCTAAATCAGGCTTTGGGAAATACTATACCGTGGTCACTAAAACAGGTGGAATTGTTTTATTTTTTACAGGCTTTTTAATTTTGACTAATCAAATACAAGTTATTAGTTATTTTTTATTAAATTATATTCCCTTTTTAACTAATTTTGGTTAATGAAAAAAATTTGTGTACTCGGAATTTTTGTTGCTGATATAAGTTTTTATGGTGACAGTGTGCCTGAGCTAGGGCAAACAATCTTAGGTTCTAATTATAATATTGGTCCAGGTGGCAAAGGGGCAAATCAATGTATCGCTATTGCTAGACTAGGTGGCCAAGTAGACTTCATAACTAAAATAGGTCAGGATGATTATGGTCAGCTAGCTTTAACCACATTTAAGGAAAATAAGATTGATACTAAAAATATAATTGTTTCTAAAAACCACCAAACGGGAGTAGCAGGGATTATGGTTAATAAAAATAATGGTCGAAACGCAGTGAATGTCATTAATGGTGCACCATCTTCATTAACCATTAAAGAAGTTTTAGCTTTTAAAAATTCTATTTTGTCCGCAGATATATTTTTAACCCAGTTAGAAATTCCCAAAGAAGTTACTTTGCACTGTCTTCGTGAAGCAAAGCAAAATAACAAACTAACCATTCTCAATCCGGCTCCGGCATCAAAACTTGAAAAAGAATTTTTTAATTATATCGATTATTTTACACCGAATGAAACTGAGGCAGAGTTTTACACGGGTATTAAAATTACTAAAGTAGAGGAAGCAAAAGTGGCGGCAAATAAAATTTTGGCGTTAGGTGTAAAGCACGCAATAATTACGCTAGGTGAAAAAGGTGTTTTTTATTCCGATGGTCGCTCCGAACTTTATGTCGAGGCTGCCAAATCTATCAAAGCTATTGATACAACTGGGGCAGGGGATGCTTTTAACGGTGCCTTCTCTTTCTCATTAGCACAGAACTCTTCTATCGAAGAGGCGATTAAATTCGCAAATCATTACGCTGGTAAATCGACGGAAAAAATTGGTGCGGGTAATGC
>JAYPCI010000016.1:0-21911 GCA_038124645.1 Candidatus Pelagibacteraceae bacterium | reverse complement strand
CCAAAATTATCAAAAAAATAACCACCCAAGTAGGCTCCGAAAAAGGCTCCAACTTGATGACTAAAAAATACAATACCAAATAACATTGACAAATGTTTGGTGCCGAAAATTTGCGCGACAATACCAGAAGTTGCTGGGATTGTTGCTAGCCATAAAAATCCAAAACTTATACCGAAGAATAAAGCAGAATAAGTTGATGCAGGTAAAAGTAAAAATATTATAATTGTAATGCCTCTTAAAAAATATAAACCGCTCAATAATATTCTTTTACTGTACTTATCAGCTAAATAACCCATCGTAAGCGTTCCAAAAATATTAAATAAACCAATTAAAGATAAAATTGCACCGCCCGTCCAGGCTTCAAGGCCTCGTTCCATCACATAACTTGGAACATGGGTTGCTACTAAAGTAATTTGAAAACCACAAACAAAAAATCCTGCAACTAATAGCAAATAACCTTTGTGGGCAAAAGCCTCTTTTAAAGCTTCTTGTAGAGATTGATCTTGAGACTTTACGGTTTGCGATGTTTGAGTTGCTGTATCTGGTTTTTTTAAAAATAAACTTATAATTGCTGCAATAACTAAAAATGCTACAAAGATTAATAAAACTTTAGACCATAAAGTTATCTTTAAAAAATATACCGCTATCAAAGGAAATAGAAACATACCTGTTGAAGCACTCGCGGTTACTAAACCGGAAGCTTTGGCTCTGTTATGATTTGGAAAATGTTTGCTGACTGTTGGTACTAACATTGGCGCAGCAGCTCCCGCTAATCCAATTCCTGTAAAAATTCCTAAATATATTTGAAACGGTATACCGCTCTCAGATGAAAATGGAATTAAAAATATTCCTAATGCATATACCATTAATGCAATAAAAGAAGCGTATCGTGCACCAAATCTATCAGCGAAAATACCAATAAAAAAAGACATCAATCCCCAGACAATAGCTTGTATCGCTATTGCTAAACCAGCTTGGGTTCGAGAAATATTTAAATCTTCTTTGAAATAATCAAAAAATAAACCAAAAGTTTGCCTAACCCCCATTGAAACAAAAACAATAAAGCAAGCAGTCAATAAAACAATAAATGCTGTTCGATTATTAAAAAATTTTTCTGACATGGAAGTTCTATTTAATGTGCTTTAATGCTTGTTTCAAATCATTAATTAAATCTACTGAATCCTCTAAACCAATATGCATTCTGACAATATGTTCATTAGGCTTGTATTTCCAAAAATATCTTTTTTTTGCAATATCTTGGTGAACAACTAAACTTTCAAATCCTCCCCAACTATAGCCTATGCCAAAAAGTTTTAGAGAATTTACAAATTTAACAACAGAAGCTTTACTGTTGCTTTTGATCAGGATGCCTAATAAACCAGTAGAGCCTGAATAATATTTTTTCCACATTTTATAATTTTTGGAAGTTGGTTTATGGGGATATAAAATTTCCTTAATTTTTTTATGTTTTTTCAAAAATTTGATTACTTTAATTACGTTATTATGGTGTGCTTTAAGACGAATATCTAAAGTTCTTAAACCTCTAATAATCAAATAAGCTTCATCAGGCGCTAATCTGTAGCCCATTAATTTGTTGACTAAATAAACTTTTTTATAAACTCGCTGATTAACAGACATAGTGCCACCCATAGCATCAGAATGACCAGAAAAATATTTTGTTGCTGAAGAGATAGATACATCAAAACCAATCTTTAAAGGTTGTAAATATAAAGGAGTACCCCAAGTATTATCTAGAACAGTAAAAATTTTTTTTCTTTTAGCAAAACTTATAATCTTTTTTAAATCTTGGAACTCAAATGTGTTACTACCTGGATTTTCTACAAAAATTAATTTAGTTTTGTTAGATATTTTTTGTTTTAAATCATTTAAATCGTCAGGATTATAAAACTTAGTTTTAATACCTAGTTCTTTTAAATAAGTATTACAAATATCTTTGGTTGGTTGATAAACATTATCTGAGACAACAAATTCATCTCCAGGTCGACCTAATCCTAAAAAACATAAAGCAACTGCACCAAAACCAGTTGGGGTTAAAAAAACATGATAAGCTTGCTCTAATTCTTTAATAATATTCTGTAATTCAATCGTCGTATTGCTGCCATAACGTCCATAGTCATAGTAATGAAAAGGCTTCTTCTTTTTAACAATCTCATTCTGTTTAATCAGCGCTTGCATCGATTTGAAAAAAACAGTGGATGCTCTTACCACAGCCGGATTAGCAGACTTATTGATTAAGTCTTGACCCATATGTTTTAAAATTGTGCTAGTAGACTTTTTCATAAAATAAGTATAATTGAATTTATATAAGTATTAATAAAAGTAAATTTGAAAAAGGAGGCAAAAATATGGGATACCCTAAGAAACATCGTGGTAGACGTAAAATTGGCTCAAAAAAAAGAAGAGCTAGAAAAAGAAACAAGAAAAAATAAATTTATAATATGAGTGAAATTCAAACCGTACGGCGACTTACGCTTTGGATATTCTTTCTTCCGGTAATTGCAATTAATCTGTGTTTACTTATCTCGGTAAACTATCATTTATTTGAAGGAACAATATTAACCGTTGATCAAATTGGTAGATCTGGTTTTACAATACCTTACTTGGATGGAAGTTTATCCATTAGCCGAGCTTCTAGAACTTTTCCTCAATACTTAATTTTTAAACCTTCAATGGTGTTAGCCTCAATAGTACTCATCTTCTATTGGATCAATTATAATAGATTAATTAACAAAATAGCTATAACTAACATTAATTATAAATTTAAAATTTTCGGAATCTTGTCTGCTATTTTATTAATTATTCACTCTATTTTTTTAGGGATCGAAGCAGATCTAAAAATAATTAAATTTTTACGTCGTGTTGTGTTATTGGGTTTTATTATTTTTGAATTAGCTGCCCAAGCAAACTTTCTTTATTACCTTAATAAACTAAAGTCTAAAGTCGCTCCCATTACAAACTCTAATGTATTAAGAATTAAAATTGCTATTGTAATTTTATTAATTGTAATTGCGATTGCTAGTGTTCCTATATTGGTGCAATCAGGCAACACTCATTTCAAACACGGATTGGAATGGAATTATTTTATAGGGGTCGTGTTTTTTTATTTTTTAACTTATTTTTATTGGAAGAGAAGTTGATTTAAAACCACTGACTTATGTGCATTTCTGCACACAAGTAGTAAGTTTTGGCTCGTCGTTGTAGGCGCTACCGCCAAGCCTCCCGCTCCACCATTTTAGCGCTACTCAGTGGAACTTTCTGCCCTTTAAGCTTGAACCTCTCGGTTTTTCCCTAAATGGCCAGTTGAGAGTTGCCCCTCAATTCACATTCATCATATTTGAATGCTTAAAAGTTTTGTATCACTTTGTAGTTGTCTGTTTGAGGGCTGTGGATTTAGTGGATAATTAAGTATTGAAAGTCTTAGCAATCCAGCCACCACCTAAAACTTTTTCCCCAATTTTATCTTTAGAATAAAAAACACATGCTTGACCAGGTGAAATACCTGTTTCGGTATCTAAAATTTCTAATTTAGCAGATGAAGTATTTAGATTTAAAATTTTTGATTTTAAAAGTTTTCCTGTCGATCTGACTTTCACAAAAAATTCTTTATTAAGATCGTCATCAGTAGCTAATTTATTAATATCTTTTAATTCAATAAATTTGATCCTTAAGTTTTCTTTGGTACCAACCACAATCGAATTATCATTAGAATTAATGCTAACCACATAGTAAGCTTCCGGACCTGATACTTTTATTCCTTTTCGCTGACCGATGGTGTAATTAATTATTCCGTCGTGTTCACCAACTTTTTTGCCCTGCATATCTAAAATATCACCTTTATTAAAAGACTCAGGGCGATATTTGTTAATCACTGCCGCATAGTCGCCATTCGGTACAAAACAGATATCTTGACTATCAGGTTTATCAGCAACATTGAGTTCTAACTTTTTTGCAATTTTTCTGGTCTCGCTTTTATCTATGGTGCCAAGTGGAAACCGTAAATAGTCTAATTGTTCTTGCGTTGTGCTAAATAAAAAATAACTTTGATCACGATTTTTATCTTTTGCTCGATATAATGCTGATTGGTTGCCGTTCTGAACACGCGTCACATAATGCCCGGTCACTAAAGCATCAGCGCTTAAATCTTTGGCATATTTAAAAAGATCTCTAAATTTTACCGTTTGATTACACTGGACACATGGAATGGGTGTCTCCCCAGCCATATAACTATCAATAAAAGAGTCGATAACTTTTTTTTTAAATTCTTTTTGATAGTACAAAATCTGGTGATCTATACCAATTTTCTCTGAAACCCTCTTAGCATCTAAGATATCTTGTCCTGCACAACATTGTCGCTTGGAACTTGCTGAAGATTTAGCATCATCGTATAATTTTAAAGTAATGCCTTTAACCTCATAGCCTTCTTCTTTTAACATGCCTGCCACAACCGAGGAATCTACTCCTCCTGACATGGCAACGACGACTTTGGTATTTTTTGGTGGCTTTTTAATGCCAAGTGAATTAATCATGACTTTATAATATATTATTTAAAATAAATTTCCATTATGCTTTTTGACTTTGAACCCGGTGACTATGTAATTGCGTTAAAGAATAAAGACTGGGGCATTGGCCAAGTGCAATCCATAATAAAAAATAAAGTGACAGTAAATTTTGAAAATAAAGGTAAACAAGTTATAAATTGCGAGATAGTAAATTTAGAAAAAGTTAAAAAAAATGCTAGATCTTAAAAAAATAGCCGAAAATTTAATTGATACTTTTAAACAAGCGGGTGAGGCTTCCATCAAAACATATGATGCCGGGTTAAAAATTGAACATAAAGAAGACGCTTCTCCTGTGAGTAATGGTGATTTACTAGTCAATGAAATCTTGTGTAAAAAAATTAAAGAACTCACACCCAACTTAGAAATTATTTCCGAGGAAAATTATGAAGAAGGAAAACAATATAATGATAAAGATTTTTGGTTAATTGATCCAATCGATGGAACAAAAGAATATATTGCCGGTAAAGATGAATATACTTTAAATGCTGCTTTAATTCTTAATAAAAAACCAGCACTAGGGTTAGTGGGTGTACCAAAAAAAAATAGAATTTTTTATTCTTATGGTCAGGGTAATAGCTATCTCATAGATAATGAGAAACTTATAAAGTTATCTAATCAAAAGAAAACTCCTAAAGGTGCTGTATTGGCGGTAACGAGTTCGCCCAATCCTAAAGGTCCTATTTTAGAAGTGTTACAAAAACATGGTATGACCAAGTTTCAAGAAATAAGAAGTTCTTACAAATTTTGCGTAATAGCGACAGGGGAATTTGATATCTATGCAGCTCGAGAAAGAGCAAATGAGTGGGATTATGCTGCCGGTCATGCCATTGCTGAACATGCTGGTGTCTTGGTGACAACATTAGATGAAAAAAAATTTGAATACGGTAAAACTGGTTATAAAAATTTAAGTTTATTAGTAAAAAGGAAAATAGATTTAAATGATTAAAACAATTCTTATTATAGTCGTCTCAGTTGCTATTTTTGGGTTGATATTTTTTGTCATTGTTAAAAACGCTTTAAAGCGAAAACTCGACATACTGGTAGAGGAAGAAAAGAAAAAGACTAAACAATCTTAATAAGTTTTAAATATTCTGCTTGGGGCAAACTTAAAACCTTTTTAGAAATTTCGTAACTAAAGCCAGCTCTCGCTAATACGCCCATATCTTTTTTATAAAATAATTCTCTATTATTTTCATGTCTAATTGCCCCTATTCTCTTTTTTTGACAAAGTTTAAGTGCAGAAACAAAGTCTGTATCGATGTTGTCTGCTTTAATCTTCTCTAAACTTTTTTTTATAAATTCTCTATCAATACCTTTTGCTTTTAGAGCAAGTGAAATTTTATTTAAGGAATAACCTCGACGTAGATAAATTCTTGCTTTGGAGTCTGAATAAAATTCATCATTTAAAAATTTATTTTCAACCATGGAAGCAATAATTTCATCAATCAATTGTGAAAATTCTTTTTTGGAACTGCTACCTTTGAATTTGGTAATATATTTTTTTAATAAATATATTTTGAGCTGTTGCTTGGAGGGAGCATATTTTTCGACATAGTTATACGCCAAATCTTTAATATTGGTGCTCAAATCTTCTAAATCTTTTTTATTGGAAGTGGGATTCATTGAGTTAATATACTATATTATTTTTTTTTATGAATAACTTTGCTGAGTATTTAACTACAGAAAATATTTATCTGTTAACAAATTGGAGCGTGGTTCCTTTGTGGTTATTATTAATTTTTTTACCACAAAACGGCTTAACAAAAATTATTGTTCACTCTATTTTTATTCCATTAGTATTTGCAATTTTATATGCTTACTTAGCTTATCAAATTTATTTAACTGAAAATTTTTTTGATGGTTTTTCCCTATATCTAGGCCTCGATGACTTATATGCGATTTACTCGAACGAAATGTTTTTAGCAATATTCTGGATACATTTTTTAATTTTAAGTTTGTTTGTAGGTAGTTGGATGTCTCGAGATGCAATTAAATATAACATGCCAAAGATTTTAACTGGTATCATTTTAATCATTACTTATTTTACTGGACCGATCGGATTAGTTTTATACTGGTTAGTTAGAATATTCTTTGCCAAGAAGATTTCTTTTGATGATTAAACCCTTTGAGTTTTTTTTTGATTTTGTAAGTCCTTATTCTTTTATAGCGCATTATCAAATTCGATTACTTGAAAAAAAACAAAATATAAAAATTTCCTATAAACCTATTTTACTTGGAGGCTTACACAATTTACATGGGATCAAAGCACCAGCGTTTATTCCGGCAAAAGCTAAATTTATGATCAGAGACTGCAAGATGATTTGTGATAAACTAGGGATTAAATTTAAATTTAATAATTACTTTCCTATCAAATCTGTAGATTTAATGCGTGGCGTTTTCATTGCTGAGGAAGATGGTTTTGCTGGTAATTATATTGATAATATTTTTAATTCTATTTGGCGTGATGGTCTTAATATGAATGACAGTATCATTATTGAAAAAGTTTTAAAAAACATGAGCATTAATCCCAAAACTTTTTTTCTCAGAGCAACCTCACAAAATAATAAAGATCTACTCAAGAAAAAAACATCGGAGGCTTATGCCTTGGGCATATTTGGGGCACCGACTTTTCTAGTAAATAAAAAAGTATTTTGGGGGCAAGATAGGTTGGGTTTTGCGGTTAATGAGTCGATGAAATAGTTATTTTTTTTTAACTTCTGTAATTTCAAAATTAGCTTTTTTTAAAGCATCAAATCCACCATTAACATGAGCAACATTTTTAAAACCCATATCTTTTAAAGACTTGGTTGCAAGAGCTGAACGCATCCCTAAAGCACAAAATAAAATGACTTTTTCAGCTTTTTGTAAATTTTTTTCTTTATAATATGAACTTTGTGGGTCCACCCAAAATTCAATCATGCCCCGAGGAATATGCAGAGCATTTTTAACTGTCCCCTCACGCCATAACTCTCTGATGTCTCTGATATCAATTAAAATACAATTTTGTTTTTTTTGTAGTTCAACAACATCTGTAGGCTCTAAGGTTTCAATTTCTTTGAGTGCCTGATCGACGAGTGCTTGAGCTGAAACAATATTCATGTTTAAAATATCATGATATAACAGAATCAAACACGATGAAAGAAATTAAGAATAACTCAAAAAAAAGTATTTTAAGTAAATTATTAGCTAAAATTTCTAGGCTCCTAGGCTATGAAATAGTTGATCAGAACAACTTTGAATTACTCGCTAGTGGGAAACCCCTGAATACACAATTAACAGAACCAGGTAAAAAATCTATTGTGATGCCTTTGGGAGAAGTCAAAATAACCAGAAAGGTAAAAGCACTAGATATCATTATTAGAACTTGTGCGTCAGTTAAAATGCTTACACAAAATAAAGAACGTATCTTTGAAAAAGAAAAAATCGAATATACTTTAAGAACAATTAAATCAATCATTAAAGGAATAGAATTAGCGCAAGAAACTCTTCCGGTAAAATTTAAGTTAATTGTTATCGATCATGAAAGCTCCGATGATAATTTGGAAAAAATCAGACACCTTATTAAAAACTCTAGTATTGAAAATGAGATAATTAATTTAGATGTAAATGAATTTAAAGAGCAAATGAATACAACCAATAAAAATGGCAAGCAGTCAACAGATAAACAATTATCCAATATGGCTAATATTTTTAAATCACTAGTTTATGCAAAAAACAATGCTCAAGATTTGATTTATTTTATTGAGGACGACTACTTACATAAGATAGATGCTATTAAAGAATTCGTATTAGCTTATGAAAGAATTGCCTCGCAAATAAATAATGAATTAATAATTTGTCCAGCAGACTATCCTTATCTATATGCTAAAGCAGATAAAACTAATATCTTGCTTGGAGAAAAATGCCATTGGCGTAAGATTGATGAGAGTTTATGTAGTTTTTTAACAAGTAAAAATTTACTTGAAAAACATTGGGTTAAATTCACTGCTATGTGTAAACAAGAGCACTACCCTTTTGAAAGCCCGCTTCATGACATTTACAGTAAAGAATTATGTATCTCACCGATACCTTCATTAGCGGTCCATTTTACAAATGTAAATTCGATCTTTGGTTTATCACCCCATGTTGATTGGAAAAAAATTTGGGATGAAAACGAATAAAAAAAAGGCCTGATTGCTCAGGCCTTTAATTTTTTTGATTAATAAATTAATCTAAGATTGCGTAAGCTTTAACACCAACCTCTGCGTGGTCCGTTCCTTTTCTTTCTGCAGATTTACTTATTCTCAAACCAACAGTAGATTTTAGTCCTGAGAAAACTGCGTAAGCAGCTATAAAACTGAAACCTGCAACGGATACAACTCCTAAAGTTTGTGTTCCAAATGATAAATCTGGATTACTAATTGGAGCTACTAACGTTCCAAAGATTCCTGCGAACATGTGGACAGGGATCGCACCTACCACATCGTCTAACAATAACCATTCCAGGAATTTAGTTCCGTAGAACATGATAATGGCACCAGCGGCACCAATTGCCATCGCTAACATTGGAGATGGGTTATAAGGTTCAGCAGTGATTGCAACTAATCCAGCTAAAGCACCGTTCAGCATCATGATAATATCTGTCTTACCACCAACTAAACGTGTGATTGCTGCACCAGCAACAGTACCGGCTGCGCCTGCTAAATGGGTATTCACTGCAATTTTAGTAATAGCATTAACATCATCAAATGTTCCCATTGCTAATTGACTGAAACCATTAAAGCCAAACCAACCAAACCATAATAAAAATGTTCCAAGAGTTACTAATGGAATACTTGATGCTGCGAAAGGCACCATCACATTCACACCACCTTTTTTAGTAAATCTTCCATCTCTAGCACCTAAGACGATAACCCCAGCTAAAGCAGCGGCACCACCACAAGCATGTACTAAAGTTGAACCAGCAAAATCAGAGAAACCAGCAGCACTTAACCAACCGCCTCCCCAACCCCAGCCCATAGAAATAGGATAGATTATACCTGCCATTAAAAATGCAAATATAAAGAATGGCCATATTTTTATTCTTTCAGCAACAGCTCCTGATACAATTGATACTGTAGCACAAACAAACATAGTTTGAAAAAACCAGTCTGAATAACCTGAGTAGCCCGTTTCAGCAGTTGAAGTGTCTGTCCATAAGGATAAGGATCCGATCCATCCACCTTCTGGAACTCCATAAGCTAAATTATAACCGAATAAAAAAAACACTATTGATGCAATGGCAAATTTACCAACATTTTTTGCAGCAATAGTAGATACACTTTTTGTAGTTACTAAACCACTTTCTAACATACAAAAACCAGCAGCCATAAAAGCTACTAAAACTCCACCGATATAAAAACCTAAAGAGTTGAAAATGTACTGTCCTTCAGCAGACATAGTTGTTTCTGCTAAACTTAAAGAGGTCGTACTCATTAATATAATAAAAGTGTTAAAAATTATTGATATGTTTTTTTTCATAATCCCTCACTTGTTGGTCTAAAAATACAACTAATGAAAAATTATAAAAACAGGACTATCACAATTCACTTATGCAACTTTTGCATAAAACCAATAAAATAAGGCCCACAGAGGGAATGTGGGCCTTATAATTGAAGAGATAAATGGCTTTAATCTCTTATTCCGTATGCAATTACACCGATTTCAGCTCTGTCTGTTCCAGATTTTTCAGCTTCTTTACTGATTCTGATACCGATAGTTGCTTTCATAATCGACCATACAATGTACGATACTACGAATACGAAGGCACAAATTGCTACAACACCTGTAAATTGAGCACCAAAAGTCACATCGCTGTTTGTAATTGGCACAGCTAATGTTCCCCAGATGCCGGCAAAGAAGTGTGCTGGTATTGCTCCAACAACATCATCAATTCTAAGTGAGAATAATAATTTTGTTGTGAAATACATTATTGCTCCACCGATAGCACCGATCAATATTGCTGCTAATGGACTTGGTGTTAATGGTTCCGCAGTAATTGCAACTAATCCTGCAATAGCACCGTTAAGCATTAATACGACATCAGTTTTTCCACCAATTAATCTTGATAGAGCTGCTGCAGTTAATACACCACCACCTGCTGCCAAGTTCGTGTTGATATAAATTGTTGCAACTGAGGTTACATCTTCCAATGTTCCTGCTGCAAGTTGTGATCCACCATTGAAACCAAACCAACCCATCCAAAGTATAAATACTCCAAGAGTTGCTAAAGGTATTGATGAAGCGGCAAATGGTTCTAAAGGTTTTACTTCACCTTTGGCACCAAATCTACCGGCTCGTGGACCTAAAACAATAGCGCCTGCTAATGCTGCGGCACCACCTGCTGCGTGAACAAGAGTTGATCCAGCAAAATCAGAAAATCCGATTGCTGAAATCCAGCCGCCACCCCACTGCCAACCCATTTCAATTGGATAGATAAATCCAGTTAAAATTGCGGCAAATAAGAAAAAGGGCCAGATTTTTATTCTCTCAGCTAAAGTTCCTGATACGATTGAAACTGTTGTTGCACAGAATACCATTTGGAAAAACCAGTCTGATCCATCTGAATAACCTGTGTCAATTGAAGAAGCATCACTCCATGGGGTGAAACTACCAATGTAACCACCTTCTGGAATACCGTAAGCTAAGTTGTAACCTACCAACCAAAACATTACGCCCGCAATTGAATATAAACCTATATTTTTAGCACAAATTGCTGAAACACTTTTAGATGTTACTAAGCCAGATTCTAACATGGCAAAGCCTGCAGCCATCCACATTACTAAAAATCCAGACATTAAAAATAATAGGGTATTAAATATATACTGTACTTCCGCTGAAACTGTTGTTTCTGCAAAACCAATGCCTGCAAAACCAAAATATAACGCAGTCCCTGCTAAGAAATATCCAAGATATTTTTTCATAATTCTCCTTTGTTGTTGAGATGCTTATAGAAAAAAAAAAATTGATTGAAAATTGTTGATGGTCGGATTTAGCTATGCAGAAACTGCAACCATAACAGCTCTTGAAAGAAAATTTTCAAGAGCTGTTAAATTCGGTTTATCGATTGAACATTTCTTTTAAGCTTTTAGCAGGTAAAAACTTAACTTTTTGAGATGCTGCGATTTGGATAGATTCCCCAGTTCTTGGGTTTCTGCCTACTCTTGCTTTTCTTTTTGCTACTTTGTAAGTACCAAAGCCTGCAATTTTAACAGAGTCATCACCTTTAAGAGCATCTAGAATTATCGTAGTTATTGTGTCGAAAGTTCTTTCAGCGTCAGCTTTACTTTGACCCAACTTGGACGATATTGCTGTTACTAGTTGTTTTTTATTCATTTTAGCCCCTTTTTTATTGCTTTTTTTAATCTCTATAAAAATTAAGCAAAATCAATGTTTTTTTTGTGTTTAAAATAAATATTAACACAATATATAGAGGATAAATAAATCGCTATTTTATTGACTTTTTTAACTATAAAAAACCCTTTAAAACAAACCAATATCGCGAAGATCGTTGAAAGTGGTGAAAAACATCAATGAAAACAAGAGAAACAACCCGATTCGGAAGAATGATTCTTGGGTTTTTTGTTTCAAAGGTCGACCTAAAACTTTTTCAAAAGCATAAAACATTAAATGCCCACCATCTAATAAAGGTATAGGAAATAAGTTAATTAAACCTAAGCTAATTGAAATATAAGCAGTAATACTTAGAAATGCGATCAAGCCATATTGAGAAACTTGTCCAGTAATTTTGGCAATTCTAATGGGTCCACCTAATTGATCTGTATCAGCTTGTCCCTTAAACATGGATACCACATAGTCAAGAGTGGCGGTAGTTACAAACCAGGTCTCTTTTACTGCATAATAAATTGCTTTGGTTGGACCTAATCGCTCTTTTTGAATTTCGTTAAATAAAGGAGCAATTTTAATACCTATAATCTTTCTTTTAATCGTATTTCCTAAATTATCTTCTTCCTGAATAATTTTAGGAATTATATTAAATTCAATTTCTTGCTCATTTCTAAGAACCACGACGTTAACCGTATCACTAGTGCTCGCATTTATAAAAGTGGAAACCTCTAAAATACTACTAACTTTATTACCATTAATTGAATGAATAAGATCACCGTTTTGAATGCCGGCAGCGTAAGCAGGACTTTCCTGTTCAACCATCTCAATTTTAGCAGGAGTTAAGTCTTTGCCTGCAAACATATAAATACCTGCAAAAATTAAAATTGCTAAAATATAATTGGCTAAAGGACCCGCAAAAACTATTAAGGATCTTTGATAAAGAGGTTTAGTTACAAAAAGTTTATCTTGATCTTCTTTTGAATATTTGCTCAGAATTTCTTTTTGCTCCTCTTGACTAAAGACGTTACGATCCCCAAAAAACTTTACATAACCACCTAAAGGAATTAAACAGAATTTCCATCTTGTGCCTGATTTATCATTAAAACCAAAAATCTCTTTACCAAAACCAATTGAGAAGTCGGTTACTCCAACACCATATTTTCTCGCAAAATAATAGTGACCGTATTCATGAATAAATACAACAATAGTAATTAAGACAAGAAAAGGAATTATAAATTCTAATGCTCCCATGGTCCTTTGTAAGTTTTTTTAGTTGATTTAAATATAGCACGTTTTTTTGTTTTTTTGTTAAAGAATAAAATTAAAATCAAACCAGTTAAAAAACCCCCGATGTGCGCGGCATATGCAACACCTCCACCAGCACCTGAAGACATAGCTGAATTAATAAATTGCAAAACAAACCAAAAACCTAATACGTAAAGCGCTTTAATTTTAATTAGTTGTGAAAAGAAACCGAGTGGAATAAGTACTAGTACATTTGCAGTTCGGTGATTTATAAAATAAGCACCAAGCACGCCACCGATAGCACCACTTGCCCCCACCATTGGCACTTGCGAATTGATATCGACAAATACTTGTGACATCGCAGCCCCGATACCACAAAGCAAATAAAAAATAATAAATTTTACTTTACCGATGTCATCCTCAATGTTGTCAGCAAAAATCCACATGTAAAGCATATTACCAATTAAATGCATCCACCCACCATGCATGAACATAGATGTAAAAATACTTGTAACTGGTGAAATGACATTAATATCTTGAGGCAATTCATCTATACCCATGAGGACTGAAGGAATTAAACCATAACTAAAAAAAAGTTCTCCCGTTTGAAATGCAGGGGAAGAGATTTGAGCTAAAAATACTAAAACACAAAGACCAATGATAGTGTAACTAACAAGGGGTTTACTATACGTAGGATTGTCATCTTTGAGTGGAATCATAAATATTTAGAAGGTCCATTCGCTCACTTTGCTAAATATAAAATTTCTAAACGCTACAACTCGTGCAACATTTTTTAAAGATTCCGGATAAACGAAATAAGCTTCTGTATGGGGTCCTTCAATTGAGGGAAGTACTTTTGAAATATTTGGTACATTGACAGTAATGTAATCTGGGAGTGCTGCTAAACCCACACCACTTTGTACGGCTAATAATAAACCATAGACACTATTCACTCGCATAACTGGTTTTGTTTTTTTTTCATCCGCTAATTTCAATGCCCAGTCAGGATTAAAGACGGGTGAAGGTGCTCCTCGTCCATAAGTAATAAATTTATGTTTTTTAAGATCTTTGACGTTTTTTGGGTGTCCGTTTTTTTCAAGGTATTTATTAGATCCATAAATATGGTAGTTCAGATTGATTAATTTTTTTTGAATATGGTTTAATTGCTTTGGACGTCTCATCCAAATGCCAATATCAGCTTGTCGAGTGCTTAAATCTAATTCTTTGTCATCAAAGATTAATTCAATCTCTATATTAGGGTGCAAATCCATAAACTCTTTAACTCTTGGGGTTAACCAAGTGGTTCCAAAACTCACAACGGTTGTAACTGTCAGTTTACCTGAAACTTGGTCTTTATCCTCAGTCAGAGTAGACTCAACATCTCTAAGTTTTCCAATCACTTCATTAGCAGTTTTAAATAAATACTTACCGTTTTCAGTAAGCACTAGACCCCTTGCATGACGCTCAAATAATTTTATTTTAAGATCGTTTTCTAGTGATTGTATTTGTCGACTGATTGCCGATTGACTAAGATTTAAAATAGTTGCTGCTTTGGTAAAACTACTGGCTTCTGCAACGGCATGAAAAATTTTTAATTTATCCCAATCCATTTTTATTTATTTGGATCAACAACTACTCGACCAAATACTCCACCTTTTAACATTTTTGGATAGATATCTAAAACTTCTTGTAGAGATAATATTTGACTAATTTCCTCTAGTTTTTTTAGGTCGACATAATTCTTAACTTGATCCCAAACAAATAATCTTCTCTTAATTGTTGAAGCGGAAGAATCAATACCCCAGAGTTTAACACCTCGAATAATAAAAGGCATAACACTGGTATTCAATTTGATGCCGCCAGCGTTACCACAAGCAGCTACGATTCCAGTTGGTTTTGTTTGTGCTAAAACTTTAGCTAACGTTTGCCCGCCAACAGTTTCAACCACGCCATCCCAAATTCCTTTTTCTAACAGTTTCCCTTCACCTTCAAATTCTTTTCGATCTAAAATATTTTTTGCACCTAAATTTTTTAGAAAATCATGTTTGTCTTGTTTGCCCGTAACAGCAGTCACGTTGTAACCCATTTTTGATAAGATCATCACGGCAATACTGCCGACACCACCGGTCGCACCTGTTACCAAAACATCATTTACTTTTTCACCAAGTAATAATTCTTCTCTAGCTTTAACAGCAAAACTACATAACATAGCTGTAAATCCGGCAGTCCCCATCATCATGCTTTGCAGAGTTGAAATACCATTTGGTAATTTAACTAAAAACTTTGAGTCTACTTTGGCGTATTGAGAAAATCCGCCATAGTAAATTTCACCTACTCTAAAACCTGTTAGAATAATTTTATCGCCTTTTTTAAAATTAGTATCCTCGCTGGACTCAACGGTTCCGGAAAAGTCAATACCTGGAACATGCGGGTAAGTTTTAACTAGAGTTGCACCGTTATTTAATATTAAAGCATCTTTAAAATTTAAACTGGAGTAGTCTACTTTGACTAATACATTACCGTTTTTTAAAGCAGCTGTATCTAATTCAGAAATATTTCGAGTAAACTTTTCATTCTGGTTATCGATTACGATGGCTTTAAATTTATTGGACATTTATTTAGCGATGTATCTTAGATATCTATTTTGATAACCCAAATCTTCTTTAAACGACCCAAGATAATAGTTGGTCACTGTGGTAGCTTTTTCTTTTTTAACCCCTCGCATTGTCATACATTGATGCGCAGCATCAATTGTAACGGCAACGCCTTTGGCATCAAGTGCTTCCATTAAGGTTGTCGCAATTTGCATCGTAAGTCTTTCCTGAGTTTGTAATCGTTTAGAAAAAACCTCAACAGTTCTTGCTAGTTTACTTAAACCTACAACTTTGTTTTTTGGTAAATATGCAATATGTGCAACTCCAATAATTGGTGCCATGTGATGTTCGCAGTGACTTTCAAGCGTAATATTCTTCTCAACCACCATATCGTCATAACCTTCAACATCACCAAATGTCTTCTTTAGATCTGCTTTAGCATCAAGTTTGTAACCTTTAAAATATTCTTTAAATGCTTTTACCACTCTTTTTGGAGTATCTTTGAGACCCTCTCGATCAGGATTTTCACCAAGCCATTTAATAATAGTTTTAAATGCTTCTTCGGCTTCCTGATCAGATATAGCGTCTTTTTTAGTTTTAATTTCTGTACTTTTTAAATCTTCCATTTGGTAATCAGTATTATAGGACATATTTAATTATTGCAAATTGCTATTTAGCACATTTTTCATTAGTTTACGCCTATGTTTAAAAAAAGAGAAGATGTATTCGAGATTGAAGAAGGTAAATTGCTTTCACCGAAATTTGATGCCGATGGTTTGATACCAGTCACAACAACTGATCAGCAAACTAAAGAAGTTCTCATGCAAGGCTATATGAACGCTGAAGCTCTGAAAAAAACTATTGAGACGAAAGAAGCGCATTATTGGAGTAGATCGAGAAAAGCAATCTGGCACAAAGGTAAAACTAGTGGCTTTGTTCAAAAAGTTAAAGAACTAAGAATTGATGATGATCAGGATGCTATTTGGTTAGTAGTTGATATTGGTGATGGCGCTAGTTGTCACGTCGGTTATCGATCGTGTTTTTATAGATCAGTTCCCTTAGGTAAAATTGAAAACACCGAAAAAGTTGAAATGGAATTTAAAGAAAAAGAAAAAAAATTTGATCCAGAAAAAGTCTATAAAGGTCAACCTAATCCTACAAAAATTTAAGCATGTCGGAGCAACAGAAAAATGTTTTTGGAGAACCGCTTGAGGGTTGTTCTAACGATCCTCTGACTGGTTGGTTTAGAGATGGTTGTTGCAACACTAATGAACAAGATGCGGGTTACCACACTGTTTGTGCTAAAGTGACTGATAATTTTTTAAAATGGTCTAAAGACGTAGGTAACGATTTAATCACTCCTCATCCTGAGTTTGGTTTTCCAGGATTACAAGATGGCGATAGTTGGTGCGTCTGTGCCACGTGGTATGCAAGAGCAATAGAGGAAAATGCAGCTTGTCCGATTTATCTTAAGAAAACAAACATAAGAACGTTGGAACTCATCCCTATTGAAAAATTGAAAAAATTTGCTTTGGATTTATCCTAATTGTTATCAATAACTTCTTTAAGTTCTTGATATTCTTCACAGTTACAATTTTTTAATACCTCTAATCTTTGAAGTGCCAATTCTTTTCTGTTGGTTTTAACGTATAACTCTCCAAGATACTCATTAATACCGTTATGATTTGGATTTATTTTTAAACCAGCTAAATAAAACTTTTCTGCCTCAGCATATTTTTCTTGTTTCCTTAAAGTAAAACCTAAATAGTTTAAAACATCAGGACTACCATAATTTTCCTCATTTGCTTTTACAAGTTTATCATAAGCTTGCGTGTAAAGTTTTAAAGCACGGTCAGCTTTACCTTTTTCCTCTTGTTTTTTCGCACGCTTAATTAATTGTTCGGCATCTTTGTAATAATCAGCTGACCCAGTCGTAACGGACATACTGCCCCCGCCACTATCATTGCCAGCTGCAAACGCATGAGCTGATATAAAAACATTAAATAGAATAATTAAAAATAATTTACGAAACATTTGCTCTCCCTCCATCTACACCAAAAATTTGACCAGTGATCCAACTACTTTCTTGACTTAAAAGAAAACTAGCGAGCGATGCTGCATCGGTGCCTTCCCCTAATCTTTTTAAGGGATGAAGTTTGGCAATTCCTTCAGCCATTTTTTCATTCTTGGTCAAAAATTCAGAAATTTTTGATTTGGTTAAACTTGGCGCAATACAATTCACTCTTATGTTAGGAGCTAATTCAGCAGCTAAAGAAACTGTCAAACCTTCAACAGCAGCTTTTGCGCTTGCAATAACACTGTGGTTAGTAAAACCTTTTTTTGCGGCAACCGTTGAAAATAAAACTATTGAACCTTTATTTTTTTTTAAATTATCACTCATTGGTCGAATAATTTCTGTGGCTGAAACTAAGTTTAAGTTAAAACATTTTAAAAAATCATATTTATTTGTAGATTTTAATGGCTTTAAATCAATTGAACCGACACAATAGGCTAAACCATCAATGTCCTCGCCGTTTAAATCATTAACGATACTCTCTGAAAAATTATCAGTTAAAACATCTGCTACCGTATAAGAACTATTTAATGAAGATGCTAATTGCGTTAAAGCCTCCTCATCTCGACCAACTAAATGGACATTACTACCTGTATCCACAATTTTTTTAGCCAAGGCTGAACCAATGGCACCAGTTGCTCCAATTACGAGTTTTTTCATACTAGGAAGTTAACATTTTGTAAATTTTTTAACAGATAAAAATTGACGCGTGTAAATGATTACTAATTTTAATATCATACAAATATGAAATTATTTTTGGTCCTAGGTAACCAGTTATTTAATCCAATTTATCTTAGAAATTACAAGGATCATCAAATCTATATGGCTGAAGATTATGGTCTTTGTACCTACGAAAAACATCACAAACAAAAGATTTTATTATTTCTTTCAGCGATGCGCTCTTATGCTGATGAATTAAAAACAAATAAATTTAAAGTAAACTACCTCACGCTCAAAGACGATTTTGAAAAGGATTATTTTAAAAAATTAGAATTATTTATTAAAAAAAATTCAGTCGAAATCATTTCTTTTTTCGAAATTGAAGATAAATTTTTTGAGAAAAAGTTACATGCCTTCCTTAAATCAAAAAAAATTAAGTTCAACCAGTTACAATCACCTATGTTTCTTTGCTCAAGAGAGGATTTTAAACAATATCTAAGTAAGACTAAAAAACCGTTTATGGCTAATTTTTATAAAATTGTGCGAACGAAGTTCGATATTCTGGTTAGTAAAAATGGTGCTCCAGTTGGCGGTAAATGGAGTTTTGATAAAGATAACCGAAAAAAATTACCATCTGCAGTAAAAATTCCAAAAACCTTAACCTTCCAAAGCACCAAACATACCAACGATTTAAAAAAAGTTATTGAACAAAAGTTTAAAAATCACCCTGGACAAACAGACAAATTTTGGTTGCCAACAACAAGAATGTCAGCACTTAAAATTCTAGATGACTTTATCAAGCATAGATTAGATCAATTCGGCGATTATGAGGATGCTGTAACTTTTAGATCTAATATTGTTTTTCACAGTGCTTTAAGTCCTTTAATTAATCTTGGTCTGATTACGCCAGAAGAAATTATAAAAAAGGTAAATCCTTTACAGAAAAAAGTTAAACTTAACTCTTTAGAAGGGTATGTGAGACAAATTATTGGTTGGCGGGAGTTTATGCGAGGCATCTACCAAAATTACGAAAAAGAACTTTATACGAGTAACTTTTTTAAACATAAAAGAAAAATGAAATCTTCCTGGTACGAAGGAACAACTGGCTTAGAGCCGTTGGATCATGCCATAAAAAATGCAGTGCACTATGGCTGGTCTCATCATATTGAACGTTTAATGATCTTAGCTAATATTATGAATCTTTGCCAGATTAATCCTCAACAAGTTTATCAATGGTTTATGGAAATGTTTGTCGACTCTTCTGATTGGGTCATGGCGCCAAATGTTTTTGGTATGGGTTTATTTAGTGATGGCGGTATCTTTGCAACCAAACCTTACATTTGTGGTTCAAGTTATTTTCTTAAAATGATGGAATTTAAAAAAGGACCCTGGTGCGATGTGATGGATGGACTATATTGGAAATTTATTGATCGAAATAAATCTTTTTTTAAGTCTAATCCTAGACTTTCAATGATGGTAAATATATTAAACAAAATGAATAATGAGAGAAAAAATAAAATATTTAGTGCTGCAAATAAATTTATAAAAGAGAATACTTATGACCATTAAAGTTTATTTTAATAATTCTTGTAGTATCTGTAGATTTGAAATTAATCATTATAAAAAACTACCTCAAGGTGATATCGATTGGATTGATGTTACTGACAATAAAGTAGCAGAAAGTATCTTAAATAAATCAGCTAAAGAATTGATTAGAAGAATGCATGTCATGGAAGATGGTAAAATCTTTACTGGGGCAAGAGCATTTCTTAAAGTTTGGTCACAAATCCCTCGATACAAAGTGCTTTATTATATTCTAAGAATTCAACCGTTATTATTTTGTTTTGATATTTTGTATGAAGTCTTGGCTTTTTTTCTATACCTAAAAAATAGAAATCAAGTGAAGAAATACTTTTCTTAATGAAAAAATCACAGCTGCCTGAAAAAATCTGTAAGACTTGTAATCGACCATTTAAATGGAGAAAAAAATGGAAGCTTAATTGGGATAAAGTTAAATATTGTTCAAAAAAATGTTCAGCCTCAAGATAATTGCTGATCAGATGAATGGTTGACCTCTCTTGAAGTTCTAAAATTCATTCTTCATCCTCATCACGCCAACCGTCCATATATAATTTCCAGCAAGCAAAAGCGACGCAAGGAATACCAACACAAAAACCTAAAAGAATTCCATTTTCAGAACCTAAGTAATAGGAACCGATATGCGTGGTTCCAATAGGGATTAAAGTTAAAATTAAAAAAACAAGAAGGAGTCTAATATTATAAGGAGGTCTAGGCACTAAGTATTCTCGCCTCGAACTTGCGGATAAGAAACTGCAGAAGTAAACCAACAACTCTTACAATTTTCCTCTGAACCTTTTTCAATGTGCCATTCATAGAAGAAATTTTTATTGTCTTTTGAGACTACATTGACACCATAAATAAACTTACTCTTATTAGACTGCATTAAATTAATACTATGTGATTTATGGTTTAATAAAATTTGATAGTGCGGATCATAAAGCATAATCCTAAATCTTGGATAAGGACCTGTAGCTAATTTATTTTTAGGGTGTGCAAACAACCATGTTTGTTTAATGCCTGAATCTGTTTTTGGTTGATCGTTATTTTGCAGAGCTTTTAATTGAATAGTAATGACATCAAGTGGTTCTAAATTTTGATCAGGATAAATTTCTTCTGCTTTGACCGCAGTAATAAAAAATAAAAGAATTATAAAAACTTTTAGTTTCAAACTAATTAACTTTAATTAATTAGAATTAAATTGGCAATTATAGTTTTAGTTGTGGCGAGTTCTTTCCATTCGCTCATGAATGGCTTGCATACCACGGGCAACCATATCACTAATTTCTGATGCATGCGTTTGAAGTAATTTAACCACTTCTGGATTCTTAGAAGTTTGAATGACAGCAATGCCTGTATCAGTTACTTCTAATTCTGTTTCAATTTGATCGTAATACTTAAATAATTCTGTCAAAGTTGGTGATTGGATCATCACTTCAGGGTTTTTATTTTCTGCCATACGTGTTGTCATCATCGATACATGATTGATGATGGACTCTCTGACTTTTTCATCTTTTGAAAAAGTAATCGTTTTAATGCCATTTGGAACATTTGTGACATTTCGAGTTATTTTTTTATGATTAGTAAAAATATTTTTTAAATCATTCACTTCTTGATCGGTTGTGTCTTTGCCTTGTAGACCTGGCATGTTGACTTCATCATGTTCCTGATGTTGACCCATGTTGCCATGCATTTTACCATGATGTTTTTCATAGCCTTGAACGGCTAGAGACCAACCAAAATAAATGGCAAGTAAAGTAATGACTCCAATAATAAGAAACTGAATTTTATTATTCATACGGTGCATATTAAACT
>JAYPCI010000015.1:0-23479 GCA_038124645.1 Candidatus Pelagibacteraceae bacterium | reverse complement strand
CTCTTTCTAAATGTAAGCATGATTGCTCCGATCATAGCTAACAAAAGTATCATTCCAGAAATTTGAAATAGAAGAATATAATCTGTGTATAAAACTGTACCAATAGCTTTCGTGTTGCTCATCGCTGGATTAATCATTATATCTTTTGAAAGAACAAACTTATCTTTATATTTCCAACCACCAATAATGACAAAAAGTTCTAACAATAAAATAATTGAAAACAATATTCCAATTGGAACATGTTTTTTAATTTCAAATTGAGATTTTTTTGAATAAGTTTGACCAGCAATATTTATCATCATGACCACAAATAAAAATAAAATAGCTACTGCTCCAACATATACAATCAACATTATCATGCCTAAAAATTCGGCTCCTATCATAATGAACAGTGATCCCACTGAAATAAAACATAAAATTAGGAAAAAAACTGAATTAACTGTATTTCTTGAAAGTATCACCAATAAGGAAGAAAATACTGTTATCAAAGAAAAAAAATAAAAAAAAATTGAGTGTATGATCATTAACGATAAATTTTATCCAATTTAATATTTTTAGATAATACTTTCTCCCATCGATCACCATTATCTAATAATTTTTCTTTATCATAATAAAGCTCTTCTCTAGTTTCAGTAGCAAACTCAAAATTCGGACCTTGTACAATTGCTTCTACTGGACATGACTCTTGGCATAATCCACAATAAATACATTTAAGCATATCAATGTCATATCTTGTAGTTTTTCTACTTCCATCCGGTCGCTCCTCTGACTCGATGGTAATAGCTTGTGCTGGACAGACGGCTTCACATAACTTGCACGCTATACATCTTTCTTCACCATTAGGATATCTTCTTAGAGCGTGTTCTCCTCTGAATCTTGGACTGATGGCACCTTTTTCAAATGGATAATTGATTGTTTTTTTAGATCTAAATAATTCTTTTATTGCTGCGTAAAGACCTGTTGCAAAATCAGTCATAAATATTGTTTTAAAAAAACGAGATAAGTTCATAAATTACTCCGGCAGTAAATTAAAATAATAAAGATAGCTAGCTGTTAAAACTGCATAAGTTAAGGATAACGGTAAAAATACTTTCCAACCTAGTCTCATTAATTGGTCGTATCTATATCGAGGAACAATTGCTTTAACTAAAGCAAACAAAATAAATAAAAATAATATTTTAGATATTAACCACACAGGTGCAGGTATTAAATTGAAAGGATAAATTTCGATCAAAGGCAACCATCCACCTAAAAATAAGATTGAACCTAATGCGCACATTAAAAGAATATTTGCATATTCACCAAGCCAAAACATTGCGTACATCATGCCAGAGTATTCTGTTTGATAACCAGCAACTAATTCTGCCTCAGCTTCAGGTAAATCAAATGGAGGTCTGTTAGTTTCTGCTAATGCAGAAATGAAATATACAACAAACATTGGAAACAAAGGAATTACATACCACATGTTTGTCTGAGCAATAACAATATCTTTTAAATTGAGTGATCCAACACAAAGTAAAACGTTTATGATAATTATGCCAATAGAAACTTCATAAGAAACCATTTGGGCTGCTGATCTGATTGCACCTAAAAATGGATATTTGGAATTTGATGCCCATCCACCCATAATAATTCCATAAACACCAAGAGAAGAAATAGCAAAAATATAAAGTATCCCGACATTAATATCAGCAATAACATAATTTTCGGAAATTGGTATTACTGCCCAAGCAATTAAGGCTAATGTCATAGTCACAATTGGTGCTAATATAAAAATTACTTTATTGGCACTGGCAGGAATAATAATTTCCTTAAAAATATATTTTAGAGCATCAGCAAGTGTCTGGAACAAACCAAACGGACCAACAACATTCGGACCTCGTCTCTTTTGAACCAGCCCCCAAACTCTTCTGTCCAACCAAACTATCATGGCAACTGCCACCAAAAGTGGCACTAAAACAAACAAAATTTTAGTAAAAATATTTAATAATATAATTAAATATTCATTCATTGATTAACCACATCTTTAATTTCTTTTTTAGTCCTTATATTTCTGCAATCGGACATTGTTTTGGATGCTCTTGCAATTGCATTAGAAAAATAATAATCCAAATCTTTAATAGTAATTTTTTCATTTGTAATATTCATTTTTTTTGAAATATTTTCATTGATAATATTTGCTTTAGGCAGAACTTCTAACCCCTGAAAATTATTGACTGATTTAAATATTATTTCACGTATTTCTTTCAATTGAAAATTATTTTTACTTTTATTTTGTTTCTCTAATATCAAATTAAAAATCTCGCTAGTGTGCTTAGCTTCTCCAATTGGATAAGAGGCTTTACGAGCTTCTTGAACTCTTCCCTCAAGATTTGTAAACAACCCATTCTCCTCAGTATAAGCCGGGTTTGGTAAAATTATATCAGCTATTTCAGCACCTTTATCCCCATGACTTCCAATATAAATAATGAATTCTGATTGTTTTTGAAAATTGTGATTGTCATAACCAAGAAGGAAAAGAAGATTTATTTTTTTTTCTTTTAATTGATCAAAAAAAATAAAATTATTACTTTCATCCAAACTATAAAAACCCAAATCTAAGGCACCAACAGTGCTAGCATTTTGAATTAATATATTAAATGGGTTCCAATTTTCTTTAAAAAAATTATTTTGTTTTAAATAATATTTAATATTATTAAATAATTCTTTGGCATTATTAATTTCTAAAAAAGATTCTCCAACGATAAATATTGGTTTTTGTTTTTTTTCTAAAATTTTACTTAAAACTGAGGTGCCATCAAAAACTTTTTTTAAAGTATCTGTATCTTTGCCAAGTAATTTATATTCATAAGTAAGATCACCTGGATCACCTATGGCAAAAACTGGCGTATCATTATTAATAACTGCCTTTCTTATCCGTGCATTTACCATAGTAGCTTCATGCCTAGGATTTGTTCCGATCAATAAGATTAAATCAGATTCTTCAATTCCTTTTATTGTAGAATTAAAAATATAATTTTGTTGATTAGAAGGATCGATAAAAATATTTTTTTCTCTAAAATCATAATTTTTGGTGCCTAAACTTTCTAAAAATTTTTTAAAATTATAAATATTCTCCATATTAACTAAATCACCCACTAATCCACCAATTTGATTAGGAGCAACTGAACTAATTTTTTTAGAAATTATATCAATAGCTTCATCCCATGAGATTTTTATAAATTTATTATTTTCTTTCTTATATGGAACTTCAAGTCTCTGCTTTAATAATCCGTCACAAGCAAATCTCGATTTATCAGATAACCACTCTTCGTTAATTTCTTCATTAATTCTAGGAAGTGTTCGTTTAACCTCCCACCCATACGTATCAATCCTAACATTGGATCCTACTGCATCCATAATATCGATCGACTCTGTTTTTTTTAATTCCCAAGGTCTAGCTTCAAATGCATACGGTTTAGAGGTTAAAGCTCCTACTGGACATAAATCTATTACATTGGCAGATAATTCAGATTCCATTGATTTTTCTAGATAGGTAGTAATCTGCATATTTTCACCTCTACCAATAGCACCTAATTCAGTAACTCCCGCAACTTCAGTGGCAAATCTTACACATCTCGTACAATGTATACATCTAGTCATTTGGGTTTTAATAAGTGGACCTAAATATTTATCTTCAACCGCTCTTTTGTTTTCAACAAATCTGGATTTATCAATTCCATAATACATTGATTGGTCTTGCAAATCACACTCTCCTCCTTGATCACAAACTGGACAATCTAAAGGATGGTTCGCTAGTAAAAATTCCATTACGCCTTTTCTCGCTTTTTCGACTAAATCAGTATTAGTTTTAATCACCATACCTTCGGTTGCTGGCATAGCACAAGAAGCTATGGGCTTTGGAGATTTCTCCATTTCAACTAAACACATTCTGCAGTTACCAGCTATTGAAAGTTTTTCGTGATAACAAAATCGAGGGATTTCTGCTCCAGCTAATTCGCAGGCTTGAAGAACGGTCATACCATTTTGAAAATCTATCTCTTTATCATTAATCTTAATTTTAGGCATAATTTTTTTATATATCTAGAACGTGTTGATCTACTAGGTACGGTACATCTCTTTTCTTTTTAATAATTGGATCAGCAGTACATCTTTTTTCCATTTCTTTCTTAAAATGTCTTATTAATCCTTGAACTGGCCACGCAGATCCTTCACCAAAAGCACAAATTGTATGTCCTTCTATTTGTTTGGTGACATCTCCCAATAATTCTAAATCACTATATGTTGCCTCACGATTTGCTATTCGAGTTAATATTCTCCACATCCAACCAGATCCTTCTCGGCAAGGAGTACATTGACCACAACTTTCATGTTTATAAAATCGTGCTAATCTAGCTATACATTTAATTATATCTTGATCTTTATTTATAACCACTATCCCAGCTGTTCCCAAACCACTTTTAACTTCAATTAAGGAGTCAAAGTCCATTTTGATAGTCTCACAAATATTTTTTGGAAGTAAAGGCATTGAAGAACCTCCAGGAATAACTGCTTGAAGATTATCCCATCCGCCAACTACACCACCGGCATATTCTTCAATAAGATATTTTAGAGAAACTCCTAGCTCTTCCTCAACATTGCAAGGTTTGTTAACATTGCCTGAAATACAAAAAATTTTTGTTCCAGTATTTTTTGGTCTACCTATCGAAGAGAACCATTTGCCACCTCTTTTAAGAATTGTTGGAACAACTGCTATTGTTTCTACATTGTTTACGATAGTTGGACATCCATAAAGTCCAACTAGTGCTGGGAAAGGTGGCTTGAGTCTTGGTTGTCCTTTGTTACCTTCTAAACTTTCAAGTAATGCTGTTTCTTCACCACAAATATAAGCTCCAGCACCAAAATGAATATAAATATCAAAATCCCAACCACTGCTACATGCATTTTTACCTAAAAATTTTTTTTCATAAGCTTGGTTAATTGCTTCTTGAAGTCTTAATCCTTCATTAACATATTCACCTCTAATATAAATATAACAAACCTTGGCATTTACAGCGTAACCAGCAATGAGACAGCCTTCTAATAACTTTTGAGGTTCAAATCTGATGATATCTCTATCTTTACAAGTCCCGGGTTCTGACTCATCGGCATTAATAACTAAATAATGAGGTCTCTCACCTAACTCTTTGGGTGCAAAAGACCATTTTAATCCCGTAGAAAATCCTGCACCACCACGACCCCTTAATTCTGAAGTTTTGATTTCGTTGATTATCCATTCTCTCCCTTTAGACAGAATATTTTTAGTATCCTTCCAGTCACCTCGTTCAAGTGAAGAGTCTATTTTCCAACTCTTTTTATTATATAAATTTGTAAATATTCTATTTTCCTCTTTAAGCATTCATTCCTCCATTGGATGAAGTGTTCTCGGGTTCTGAACTTTTTCTATTCCTGAAAGATCCTGGTTTTAAAGGTTTGTCATCAATTAATGATTTAATGACTTTTTCAGTATTTTTTTCATCCAAATCTTCATAATAATCATCATTCACTTGTATCATGGGTGCATTAACACATGCGCCCAGACATTCTACCTCTATCCATGAACAAAGTTTATTTTTTGATAATTCATTTTCATTTTTCGAAATTAGTTTCTTGCAAAGACTGGTAATTTTATTAGCGCCTCTAATTAAGCATGGTGTTGTAGTACAAACTTGAACAAAATATTTACCAACTGGAGCTAAATTATACATAGTATAAAATGTTGCAACCTCATAAACTTTTATATATGGCATTTCCAAAAGTTTAGCTACATATTTAATTCCAGCTAATGGTATCCAATTAGAGTTCTGTCTTTGCACTAGATATAACATCGGCATTACCGCGCTTTTTTTTTTACTAGAAGGATATTTTTTTAAAAGCTCATCAGCTAGTTTTTTACTTTTCTCATTAAATTCAAAAGTATCAGGTTGTTCATCATGAATTTTTTTTATACTCATCGATCTACCTCACCAAAAACTATGTCTAATGAACCAAGAACTGCGGGGACATCAGCTAACATATGTCCTTTGATTAAATAATCCATTGCTTGTAGATGTGAAAAACCTGGAGCTCTTATTTTGCATCTATAAGGCCGGTTGCTACCATCAGCTATCAAATAAACTCCGAATTCGCCTTTCGGAGCTTCAACAGCGGAATATACGTCTCCTTTTGGAACTCTGTACCCCTCAGTAAATAATTTAAAATGATGAATTAAAGCTTCCATAGATTGCTTTATATCTTCTCTTTTTGGAGGCGAAATTTTATTATCAATTGTTTTTACAGGCCCTTGTGGTAATTTTTCAATACATTGTTTGATAATTTTAATACTTTCTCTCATTTCTTCTACTCTACATAAATATCGATCGTAACAATCTCCATTTTTTCCAACTGGTATTTTAAATTCTAAGTCCTGATAACATTCATAAGGTTGTGATTTTCTTAAATCCCAAGCTATTCCAGATCCTCTAATCATAACACCTGAAAAACTATGATCTATAGCTTCTTGTTTTGAAACAACTCCAATATTTACATTTCGTTGTTTAAATATTCTATTATCAGTAAGCAGAGTTTCTAAATCATCTATAATTTTAGGAAAAGTTTCACAAAATTTATAAATATCATTAATAAGTTTTGTTGGTAAATCTTTTTGCACACCACCTGTTCTAAAGTAATTCGCATGCAATCTTGATCCTGAGGCTCTTTCATAAAAAGTCATCAGAGTTTCTCTTTCTTCAAAACCCCACAAAGAAGGTGTAAGCGCTCCTACATCAAGTGCCTGAGTAGTGATATTAAGTAAATGACTTAATATTCTACCTATCTCACAAAAAATAACTCTAATATATTTTGCTCTTATTGGAATATCTAGTTTAAGAAGTTTTTCAGTTGCTAAAGCGAAAGCGTGTTCTTGATTCATAGGCGCAACATAATCTAATCTATCAAAGTAAGGTAAAGCTTGAAGGTATGTTTTGTTTTCTATGAGTTTCTCAGTTCCTCTATGCAGCAAACCAATATGGGGGTCTGCTTTTTCTACTACTTCTCCATCTAATTCTAAAATTAAACGCAAAACACCATGAGCAGCTGGATGTTGAGGTCCAAAATTTAGATTTAAAGTTTTAGTTTTTTTTGCCATCTTCTTTTTTTTGTATTTCTTTTATATATTTTGTTCCCTCCCAAGGACTATCAAAATCAAAATCTCTGTAATTTTGTTCTAATTTAACATCTTCATAAATTACCTTTTTTTCTTGTTCGCTATATCTGACCTCTTTAAACCCAGTTAAAGGAAAATCTTTTCTTAATGGATATCCTTCAAAATTATAATCTGTTAATATTCTTCTTAAATCTGGATGATTTTTAAATTTAATACCATACATGTCAAAAACTTCTCTCTCCATCCAATTTGCTGATGGAAAAATTTGAACAACACTTTGAACTTCTTCGTTTAAATCAATATTAATTGCTATTTTAATCCGTTGGTTTGCTTCATGAGATAAAAGCAAATAAACTATCTTAAATCTTTTTTCTTCATCAGAATTTAAATTATCAATACCAGCAATATCTATAAGTTGTTTAAAATTAAATTCGCTTGTTTTGAAATAATTTAAAACTTCAAATAAATTATCTGAGTCAATAACAATATTTATTTCGTCATTCTCAATAGATGAATGTAATACCTTTGAGGAAAGTTTTGAATTGATCTTATTTATTGTTTGCTCAAAATTTGACATTACTTAACGGTTGATATTACCTTCTCTTCTTATTTTTTTTTGTAATTGTAGAATTCCATAAAGCAATGCTTCAGCTGATGGCGGGCAACCAGGAATATAAATATCAACCGGCACAATTCTATCACATCCTCTTACTACTGAATAAGAGTAATGGTAATAGCCACCACCGTTCGCGCAGCTACCCATAGAGATAACATAGCGTGGTTCAGGCATTTGATCATAAACTTTTCTTAATGCTGGAGCCATTTTATTTGTGAGTGTACCAGCGACTATCATCACATCTGATTGTCTAGGCGATGCTCGCGGAGCAGCTCCAAACCTCTCGAGATCATATCTTGGCATTGAGGTTTGCATCATTTCTACCGCACAACACGCTAAACCAAATGTCATCCAATGCAACGATCCAGTTCTCGCCCAATTAATTAAATTGTTAAAAGATGTTGTGACAAATCCTTTTTCTGCAAATTCAGTTGCAATTTCTTTAAACTCCTCAGGAATTTTATCTAATTTTTCTTTGTATAAAATGTTATCAGTCATTATTCCCAATCCAATGCTCCCTTTTTCCATTCATATATAAAGCCAACAGTTAGTATGCCCAAAAAGATAATCATCGACCAAAATCCTAGGGCACCAATTTTTCCTAACGAAATTGCCCATGGAAATAAAAATGCGATTTCTAAATCAAAAATGATAAATAATATTGCGACAAGATAAAATCTCACATCAAATTCCATCCTCGAGTCGTCGAATGCTTCAAAACCACATTCATAGGCTGATAATTTTTCAGGATCAGGATTTTTCGGAGAAAAAAGATAGTTTATTACTATAAAACCTATACTCAGAAGAGTAGCTATAAATAAAAAAAGGACAATAGGCAGGTATTCTTGTAAAAATGACAATATCATATTAATTATTTACACTATCACCATTTGTAATTAAAGGATTTACGTTATACAAAAAAGTCACATATAATAGACTTTTAATGTTGAATCATCTGGCTGATTTTCTTGTTGAATAAACTACTGAATAACATTATTGCAAATTGATGTTTTTACAAAAACTAATTTCGAAAAATAACAAACATCCAAACATTAATGATTCTAGAAAAAGAATTTTTTCAAAACACAATCAAAACTTGAATTTTCTCCTTGAAAAAAGATTTTTATGGATGGAGCCATTTCTTAAAAATAGAAAAATTATAATTGAGTTAGGATCAGGAAATGGATGTATTAAATCAGTTTTAAAAAATAATATCATTTTAACAGATATAGTCCAACATGAGTGGATTGATGAAGAAGTAGACATGTTAGAACTTAACCTTAACAAAAGATATTTAAATAATGTAGATGCAATTATAATTAATCACTCGCTTCACCATTGTGCTAACCCTTACCAAACATTAAAAAAAATGAATTTATATTTAAAAAAAGGTGGTCTTATCTTAATAAATGAGCCAGAGACATCAATTATTTTAAGGATAATACAAATAATTCTTAAAGACGAAGGTTTTGACGAAACTGTAAACGTTTTTAATAATAAAAACCTTTTTTTCCCGGAAGATCCTTGGTTATCAAATACTTCTATTGCAAAATTGTTATTTAAAAATAAAAAAAAATTTGAAGAAAATTTTCCTGAGTATTTTATCAAAAAAAATAAATTAAGTGAGTTTATTATTTTTTTGAATTCCGGAGGTGTAAATTCTGCTTTTAAATATCTAAAATTAAGCAAGTTTTTATTAAATTTAGCATTTATATTCGATTCGATTTTAATAAAAATTTTCCCTAGCATCTTTGCTTTTAATAGAATGGTTGTATTAGAAAAAAAATGAATACTTCATTCATACAAAAAAAATCTTTGATAATATTTTTATTAGCTATAACAGCTTTTTCTATTAATCAGTATTTTGGATATGTTGGTATAATGCCGCTGGACTCTTTTTTGGTTTTTAACTCAGCATATGATATTTTTTTAGGTTTTACCCCGTTTAAAGATTTTTGGTCCATTAAAGAAGTTTTTATCGATTTAATGCAGTTTGCATTATTTAAAATATTTGGTGTTAGTTGGTTTGTTTATGTCATGCACGCTTCTTTAATGAATGCTTTACTTGTAATCTCTACTTTTTTAATTTTAGATTATTTTAAATTAAGCCGATTAATAAATTTAATTCTTTGTATCTGCCTTTCAGGTATATTGTATCCGTTATCTGGCACACCTTTTAGCGATTTTCATTCAACTATATTTAGTCTTGTTGCTCTTTATATTTTTTTATTCGCGGTAAAATCTAACAATTCATTTGTATGGTTCTTTCTACCGATTATAATGATGTTTGCATTTTTTTCAAAACAAACTCCAGCTGCTTATCTAATAATTATAATTAGTTTTTTTTCTTTAATTTATTTTTCAAAAAACTTTAATATAAAAAAAATTTTATATGGATTAATAGGAACTATTTTTAGTTTCTTGTTAATATGGTTATTTTTATTTTTTAATAAAATTAATTTTAATGATTTTTTAATACAATCTTTTCTTTTTCCCCAAAGTTTGGGTGAAACAAGAACAGAATGGTTATTTCCTCTTGAGTTTAAAAGAATTTTTTTGAGATTTAAATATATTCATCTCTCTACATTTTTTATCATATATGCTTTTTTTAAATTATTAGTTTTAAGAAAAAGTGAAAATTTTAATGATAAGTTGATTTTGCTAACTCTTTATTTTACTTCAATATTTTTCATTATCCATCAATTAATGACTATAAACGCAATTTTTATTTTTTGTTTGGTGCCAATTATGATTGGATTTTCTCTAGTCTATTTTCCTATCAATAACCTTAAATTAAAAAAGGTTCTTGTAACTATTTTAATTTTAATCTCTTTTTCCAATTCAGTTTACTATTTTAATACTTATGTTCAAAAACGAACATTCATGGATTTAAAAAATGTAGATTTAAAAAACTCATTAAGAGGTGAGCTTTTGCATCCTATGTTAAAAGATATTAAGTGGATAACACCAAATTATAAAGATAACGCCGAATTAGAAATAGAATTATTAAAAGACTCAATGAATATTCTTAATAATGATCTGAATAAATATATGTTAATTTCTGATTATCAAATTATAAGTGTACTAACTAATCGCTACGACTTTGCTCCAATAAGATTTTGGTATGAATTTCATGGTTATCCAGATCAGTCCAATAAATATTTTAATGAATGGAAAAGATTTTTTTTAAATAATGTGTCAAAAAATAAAATTGAAAAGTTTTATATCTTAGGAACGCTTCATGGTTCAATTAATCCACTCAATGATATTTATGGGGAGACATGTCAAAAAAATACTAAATTAAACGAAATGTTAAACCTTATTACAATTAAAGATTGCGTACCTTAAATTTTAATGGCGGGAGTGACGGGACTCGAACCCGCGACCTCCTGCGTGACAGGCAGGCGCTCTAACCAACTGAGCTACACCCCCAAATTATTAAACTTTTATGGTGGGCGGTAAAGGACTCGAACCTATGACCCTCTCGGTGTAAACGAGATGCTCTACCAACTGAGCTAACCGCCCCCTTTAAATTCAAATGAGATATATACTATTAATTTAATAAAGTAAAAAAATAAAAAAGCACTTTATTATTGAGAATTTAATTTAAGAATAGTATTTATTATAACTATGATAATTCAATGTGTTTCATGTTCAAAAAAATTTGTTGTTCCAGATACAGCTATAACAACATCAGGAAGAGTAGTTCAATGCGGAACTTGTGGTAATAAATGGACACAATATCCAGAGACAGTTGAAACTACTACAAAACAGCCATTATCAAAAAAAACAAGTACTACTAAAAAAAGAACACAAAAAAGAAAAGTCAAAGAAACAACACCAAAATTTACCAATGAATATTTAGAGAAAAAATACGGCATTGAAATTAAAAAAGATGATCAACCACAACAAAAAGCCAAAGTTACACAAAACAGTAAAATAAGTACTGGGCTAGGTTTTTATGGGTACTCTGTATTTCTTATAGTTTTTGTCTTAACATTATTTGGCATTTTAGGATTATTAAGAGAAGATTTAATTTATAATTATCCTGCAACTGCAATTTATATTGATAACATTTATGAAATTGTGGAAAATATTTATTTGCTAATTACAAATTTATTTTAATTTACTCTTTTTCTAGTTCTTTAATATTAATAAATTTACAATTTAAATCTTCATTTTTTTGTTTGATATAATCAAAAAAATTCCAAGCTAATACTAAAATTTTACTGTTAGGTTTAATTCGAGTTTTGTCAGTGGTAATTGGTATCTTTACTCCAGGTAAATATTTTTTATTTTTGAGATTGTTATCTTCAACAATAAAATCAATATTATTATAATCTATTCCAAAAAAATTTAATGCAGTGGTAGCTTTAGCTGGCGATCCGTAGGCAATTAATTTATTCCCATTTGCTATTTTGCCTAAATTTTTTCTTACATTTGTTCTTAATTTATATACTCTATCTGCAAAAACCTGGTATGTTTTATATTGCTTGATACCGTATTTCTCTTCTTCCTTTAAAAGTTTTTTTAATTCATTGCTGATTGATTTATTTTTTTTAGATACAAAAACTCTGATAGATCCACCATGTGTATTAATCAATTCAGCATCAATAATATTCAAATTTAGAGAGTTAAAAAAGTATTTTAGAGAAGTAAGAGACCAATAATTATAATGTTCATGATAGATGTTATCAAATGTCAAATCTTTTAAAGTATTTAGAAGGTATTGCACTTCTATGACAATTGTCCCTTTAGGCTTTAGCAGTTTTGACATACATTCTGCCATTTCTTTTAATTTGTCAGAATGGGCAAATACATTAGAGGCAAGGATTAAATCAAATTTTTTATTAATTTTATTTAAAATTTTTTTATCAAAAAAGTAGTTTAAAGTTTTAATTTTATTTTTATTAGCTGCTTTAGCGAGATTAGATGCTGGTTCGATTCCTAACAAATTTTTAAAGCCTTTATCTTTAAATGGCTTTAATGCAATCCCATCATTACTACCTATGTCAAGAATATTTGATTTTTTCGGTATAAGTTTAAATTTTTTAATGTATTTATTGGAAGCGTCTTCAAAATGTTCAACGAATTGTTTAGATGTTGATGAGAGATACAAATAATTTGAAAACATTTTCTTTGGATCGACGGTAACTGATAATTGACAGTTATGACAATTTTCACAATAATTCATTTCTAATGGATAGAGGTCAGATTGCATTTTGTTATTATTTTCTAAGTTATTAGCTAAAGGCTGAAACCCTAAAGAGATAACACGCTTGAGACTCTCTTTCCCGCAACACCTACAATCAAACTTGTAAATTGAAATTAATTTTTTTCTTATATCTTCATCCACTATCACTTTTCTAATTGTGTGAGTAACTCCATAGTTTTCGTGTTCCCTTTCACCACGAACCAAATTTAGGAATATTGAGTCTTTAGTAAAAACCATCGCATGTGCTGTATTTGGTTTCGTTACTATAAGGTCTCCTTCGTTAACAACGTGAGTAATTTTTGGTGAATTAATATTTAGTAAATCTTGGTAAACACTTATAAATTGACCTTTTACCAACAGACATTTTTGTTCTTGAATTGGATGATAGTGATTTGCTCTAACACTCCCTTTAACAGAATCTATATAACCAATTAAATTGATAGGTTCCGGTAATTCATGGTTACTTATTTTTCCTCTAGCATCAATAAACTCTTTCTCTCCTTTCTTGATATACTCTAAATCTAAAGGATCCGTACTTGTCGACCAATTATCAATCATCTCTTTAATGGATTGATCAAGAGAATATAAAAATTTAAAACCAGTTTTTAGTAATTTCTTGTTTGAAAGCGTATAACCTAAATTTGGAATTTCATCTTGTGTTTTTTCTATAACAAGATTTGGATTATATTTTTTACATAGATCTGCAACCTCGGAAACAGTTATAGAGTCTTTAGACAAATGAAAAGTTTCTTTTTTTATTTGAATGTTCTCCTCCATAAATTTGAAACAACGAGCCACATCAATTAAAGGAACTAAACTTTTTAATTGTTTACCACCGGAAAATAACTTTATTGTTTGTTCTTGAGAAGTCATTTTGCTAAATAGATTTGGCATAATGTTTATTCGCATTGTATCTGATGAATACCCGTACACAGAGCCCAGCCTTAATATGACGTAATTTTTATTTGATGCTTTTAATTGTTCCTCATTTTTAACTTTACTAGTAGAGTAAGCGAGAAATGTTGATGTTGGATGGTCTTCATTAATTTCTCTCATGGTTTCCTTTAAACCTTCAAAAACAACATGGGTTGATGGAAAAATAATTTTACAATTATTTGAGACTGAATTTATTATATTTTGAGTACCTTCAATGGCAGTATCTCTGATCAACTTATCCCGATCTTCATTTATATCTGATTTAACGTATGCCACATCAGTTATACCTGCCAAATGGTGTACCACATCAGCGTTTTTCAAATATTGATTTATTTTTTCTTTATCTAGAATATCTGCTTGAACAAAATTAATCCTCCATTTACGTAACTGATTAACCCTTTCAGATATAAATCTTTTATCTATAACCGTAATGTTGCTGTTCCAACTTTCACCAGAATAAATTTTTGATAATTCTGTGCCGATATATCCTAATCCACCCGTGATAACTATATTTTTTGACATATTTATTTATTATAATATTAAAAGTTTACTTACTATAAGTTACAATATACTACAACCAAAAGTATGTATGAAGATATTTGATTGTTTCATGTATAGCGGAGAAGATTTAGTTCTAGATGTTAGACTTAATGAAAATTTTAGGTATGTAGATTATTTTGTAATCATTGAGTCTAAATTTAAACATGATGGATCTAAAAAAGAAAAAAAATTTGATTTAAATAAATTTAATCAGTTCAAAGATAAAATAAAATATTATTTTATAGAAGACCTGCCATTAAACTTAAGGATTATAAATTCAAGCGATGCTACAGAAATTCAAAAAAATAAAAAAATTGACAATGCTTTGATTAGAGAAAACTACCAAAGAGACATGATTTCAATTGGTCTAGAAAACTGTGAAGATGAAGATTTTATCTTGGTTGGTGATATTGATGAAATACCTAATTTAAAAGATTTAAATTTTAATAAATTAAAAGACAATATAATAATATTTCAACAACTAATGTTTTATTACAAATTTAATTTAATTTATAAAGATTTTACCTGGTATGGAACTAAAGGATGTATTAAAAAAAAACTTAAATCTCCTCAGTGGTTAAGAAATATCAAAAATAAAAAGTATAATTTTTTTAGATTTGATACTTTGTTCTCAAATACAAAATATACAAATGTAAAATTTATAGAAAATGGAGGGTGGCATTTTAGTAATATTATGAACTCAAAAGATTTATTTGATAAATTGAGCTCTTTCTTACACCACGTTGATTTTCAAGAAAGTAGTTTAACAAAAAAAGATATTGAAAATAAAATTAAAAAAAATTTAGTATTCTACGATCATCAGGCTAATTCTGACCAAAAAAATAAGTGGGAATTTGAAAAAAAATTGCATAAGTTTAAAGTTAGTGAGTTACCAAATCACATTTCTAATAACCTAGAAAAATTTTCAAATTGGATTGAAAAATGAAAATATACGACTGCTTTATGTATTACGATGAAGATTTGTTACTTGATCTAAGACTAAATTATTTAAGTCAATACGTGGATTTTTTTGTTATTTGTGAGTCTTCATTTACACATAGAGGTGAAAGAAAAAAATTAAACTTTGAATTAAATAAATTTAAAGAGTTTAAAAATAAAATTATTTACTTAAATTTAGATCATCAACCACCAAATATTAAAACTATAAACGTTAAAGATAGTGAAGAGGAAAAAGAAAATAAAAACATTTTTAATGGTTATGCTCATGATATATTTCAACGTCAACATTTAGAATTAGGATTAAAAAATACAGCTGACGATGACATAATTTTTATAAGTGATATAGATGAAATACCCAAATTAGAAAATTTTGATTTTAGTAAGATTGGAAATAACATTATTTGTTTTAAACAAAAATTATTTTATTATAAATTTAATTTACTTTATAAAAACTTCGATTGGTTTGGCACAAAGTGCTGTAAAAAAAAGATTTTCAAATCACCTCAATGGTTAAGAGAAATTAAATCAAAAAAATATTCTCCTTTTAGAATAGATATATTATTTTCCAAAAAAAAATACTCGAACATTACTCATGTTGATGATGGCGGTTGGCATTTTAGTTATATTAAATCACCTGAAAAATTATTCGAAAAACTTAAAAATTTTGCACATTATTATGAATTCGAACAAAGTGGTATAAATTTTGATCAATTAAAAAAACTTATTGATGAAAGAAGAATTATTTATAACCATGGCGTAGATCAAAGATCAAACAAGTGGAATTCTGATATTAGATTGGAAAAGATAAATCTTGATTCTTTACCTAAAAATATTACAGAAAATATAAATAAGTACTCTAAATTTATTGCTTAATGAAATTTAATGTCTTTTAGGAGGTTGATCTTTTTCAGTATTTGTTACCTCAACCCAATCAATCTTCTTTGGAAGTTTTTTTAATGCAACTTTTAATACCTCATCTATGTCTTTGACTGTTACTATTTCCAAATTTTTTGTAATCATCTCGGGTATATCTATTAGATTTTTTTTATTTTCCTCAGGAATTATTACCTTCTTAATTCCTGCCCTATGAGCAGCTAAAAGTTTTTCTTTTAAACCACCAATTGGTAACACTAGACCCCGCAATGTTATTTCGCCGGTCATTGCGACATTTCTATCTACTGGAATGTTAGTTAATGCTGAAACAATCGAGGTAACCATACCTATTCCGGCTGAGGGTCCATCTTTAGGGATCGCACCTTCTGGAACATGAATATGAAAATCTTTCTTATCAAATATAGTTGGCACTACACCATAGTTTACGCTTTTTGATCTTATGAAAGATTTTGCTGCTTTGACTGACTCTTGCATAACGTCACCAAGTTTTCCAGTAATTTCCATTTTTCCTTTGCCTGGCATGGTAACAGTTTCGATTTTTAAAATTTCGCCTCCCAATTCAGTCCAAGCTAATCCTGTAACTACTCCTATTTGATCTGACTTTTCTACTTCACCGTAATTAAATTTTTCAACACCTAAATAATCTTTTAAATGCTCAATTTTAATTTCCTTTGACATTTTCTCTTTCGAGTCAATTTTTTTTACAATTTTTCTTGCTATTGTTGAAATTTCTCTTTCCAAATTTCTTACTCCAGCTTCTCTAGTATATTTTTGAATAATTGTTTTGACCGTATCTTTACCAAACTGCCATTCGTCATCTTTAATGCCATTATTTTGAGCTTGTTTAGGTATTAAATATTTTTCTGAAATGTTTATTTTTTCATCTTCGGTATATCCAGGAATTCTAATAACTTCCATTCTATCAAGTAATGGAGGTAAAATATTGAGAGTATTAGCTGTGGTAACAAACATTACATCTGATAAATCATAATCTGCTTCGATATAATGATCATTAAATTCTTTATTCTGTTCAGGATCCAGAGCTTCTAAAAGGGCAGAGGAAGGATCGCCTCTATAATCATTTCCAACTTTATCTATTTCATCTAATAAAAATAATGGATTTTTGGTACCTGCTTTCTTCATCATTTGAATTATTTTACCAGGCATGGAACCAATATAAGTTCTTCTGTGTCCTCTAATTTCTGCTTCATCTCTTATACCGCCTAAGGAAATTCTTACAAATTTTCTACCAGTAGCTTTAGCAATAGATTTTCCAAGAGAAGTTTTCCCTACTCCTGGAGGGCCAACTAAACAAAGTATTGGTCCTTTAATTTTTTGTATTCTTTTCTGTACTGCTAAAAACTCAATTATTCTCTCTTTTACTTTTTCAAGTCCGTAATGATCTTTATCAAGTATTTCCTGAGCGTTTTCTAAATCTGAATTTATTTTGCTTTTTTCATTCCAAGGTAATTCGACCATCCAATCAAGATAATTTCTAACAACCGTCGCCTCAGCGGACATAGGACTCATTGTTTTTAGTTTTTTTAACTCAGTTAAACACTTTTCCTCTACGGGTTTAGGCATTTTTGCTTTTTTAATAGATTTGCTTAGACCAGATATTTCATCTTTTCCTTCATCAATTTCACCCAATTCTTTTTGAATTGCTTTTAATTGTTCGTTCAAATAATACTCTCTTTGAGTTTTTTCCATTTGATTTTTTACTCTGCCTCTTATTTTTCTTTCTACAGATAATAAGCTTATTTCCTTATCTATAATTTGAAAAATTTTTTCTAATCTTCTTTTAAGGTCTTTGGTTTCTAAGAGTTCTTGTTTAACTTTAATATCTATATTTAAGTTTGAGGCAATATTATCTGCAATATTGCTTGGGTCTTTTAGTTTCTTTAACAAACTCATGCTTTCATTTAAATCTCGTTTACTTAAACTTAAAAGTTTCTCAAATTTTTTTGTTAAATTGGAAGCAAATAAAATTGTTTCCTCATCTGTAATATTTTCATCTTCTAAGCTTTGATAATTAGCTGTCAAAAAACTATTTTTATTTTCATCTAAATCTAAAATTTTAACTCTCTTGATGCCTTCAATTAATATTTTTACAGTTCCATCTGGCAACTTTAATAACTGTAGTACCTTACTTAAACATCCATAGGAGTAAATATCTGAACTATTGGGATCATCCACCTCTGAATTTTTTTGAGTGACGAGAAGTACGGTTTTATCATTTTTCATTACCTCTTGAAGAGCTTTGATTGATTTTTCTCTTCCAACAAATAGAGGTACAACAATCGATGGAAATATAACAATATCTCTTAAGGGTAATAATGGTTTAAAGTCTTTATCCATAACTTATATATATGTTATTCTTCATGTTAATTTCAAGTTTATATGTTGTTGAATTTATGCAACAGATGATGATGCCTGCTTTGAATAAGTTATAAGTGGCTCTGTTTTTTTTAAGATAGTATTTTTATCAACAGTTACTTTCAAAACGTTTTTCATTTCTGGTAAGTCAAACATGGTTTTTAATAAAATATTTTCCATTATAGTTCTTAATCCTCTTGCTCCAGTTTTTTTAATAATTGCTTGTTTCGCGATTTCAATTAATGCGTCATCTGTAATTTCTAATTCTACATGTTCAAGTTGAAAAAGTTTTTTATATTGTTTTAATAGAGAGTTTTTAGGTTCTTTTAATATTTGAATTAATGATTTTTCATCTAAATCTTCCAAAGAGGCTATCATTGGAAGTCTTCCAACAAACTCTGGAATTAATCCAAATTTAATTAAATCTTCAGGTTCAAGATCTTTTAAAGTTTTAAAATTTGATACATCAGAATAATTTTTAACTTTTGCTCCAAAGCCAATAGAGGTATCTTTGCCTCGTTTATCGATAATTTTTTCTAACCCAGCAAATGCACCGCCGCAAATAAAAAGAATATTTGTGGTATCAACTTGTAAGAATTCTTGCTGTGGATGTTTTCTACCTCCCTGTGGTGGAACACTGGCAACTGTTCCTTCCATTATTTTAAGTAATGCTTGCTGAACCCCTTCTCCTGAAACATCTCTGGTAATTGAAGGGTTTTCAGACTTTCGACTAATTTTATCAACCTCATCAATATAAACAATTCCTCTTTGTGCTTTCTCAACATTATAGTCTGCAGCTTGTAATAGTTTAAGAATAATATTTTCGACATCTTCTCCAACATAGCCCGCTTCAGTTAATGTGGTAGCATCAGCCATGGTAAAAGGAACATCCAAAATTCTAGCTAAAGTTTGAGCTAATAAAGTTTTTCCACAGCCAGTTGGACCTACTAATAAAATGTTAGACTTTGAAAGCTCAACATCATTGCTAGATTTCATATCATAATTTAATCTTTTATAATGATTATGGACCGCAACAGATAATACTTCCTTAGCAAGTTTTTGACCGACAACATGTTCATCGAGTATTTTACAAATTTCTTTTGGAGAAGGTAAACCTTTTGATTTTTCGACAATCGAACTTTTATTTTCCTCTTTAATAATGTCCATACAAAGTTCAACACATTCATCACAAATAAAAACTGTTGGACCGGCAATTAATTTTCTAACTTCGTGCTGACTTTTTCCGCAAAAGGAACAGTAAAGAATATTTTTTGAATTTTTTTCACTCATAACGAATCAATAAGTATAATTTAAATGTTTCACTTTTTATTATCAAGTTGAAGTTGTAAACACTGCTAGATGTTGTGTTCTAGGATCTTTTTTCCACTACTGAGTCTATTAAACCAAATTTCTTAGCTTCTTCAGCTGTCATGAAATTATCTCTTTCCAAAGCATCAGAAATCTCTTTCTCACTCTTACCAGTATGTTTTGAATAAATTAAATTAAGTCTTTTTTTTAAAGAAATTATTTCTTTAGCATGGATTTCAATATCTGTAGCTTGTCCCTGAAAACCCGCAGAAGGTTGGTGAACCATTATTCTTGAATTAGGAAGAGAAAACCTTTTTCCTTTTGCTCCTGCTGCTAGTAAAAAAGACCCCATTGAAGATGCTTGACCAATACACAACGTACTAACTGGAGATTTTATGTACTGCATAGTATCATATATTCCCAGTCCTGCTGTAACCAAACCTCCAGGACTATTTATATAAAAATATATTTCTTTTTTTGGATCTTCAGACTCTAGAAAAAGCATTTGAGCAGTAACAACTGATGCAACATTATCATTAACAGGACCAACTAAGAAAATAATCCTTTCTTTAAGTAACCTTGAATAAATATCATAAGCTCTCTCACCTCTAGTAGTCTGCTCAATTACCATTGGTATTAAAGAACTCATCTTAGGATCATCAAAACGACTCATATTAGAGTTTATACAATGATTGCTTTAGATTTACTATTTCTTATTCTTTTTCTTAAGTTTGTCTGTTTTTTGTGATTTACCACTACTAGATTTAGTGGTGCTTTCTATTTTTTTCTTTGAATTAAAGTCTTTAATAAATTTTTCAGCTTCATCTATACTAAATTCAACAAACTTACTCTGACTTTTAGATTTAACAAACTCAAGTACCTTTTTTTCAAAAAGAGAAGCTTTTAAATTCGAGATTGCAGAAGGATTTTTTTGATAATAATCAAAAATAAATTTTTCTTGTCCTGGCATAGTTTGAGATAATTTGTACATTTCTGACTTTAAATCATTTTCATTAACCGAAATATTATTTTGAACACCATATTCATTAATAATAAGTCCTAGTTTTAATTTTTCTCTAATATTTTCTTCTTCTTTTTTTGTATCAAATTCCTGTTTTTGTTTTTCCTTTAAATTTTTACTATATTCTAATTCTTGGTTAATCATATTTTTGGGTAGTTCAAGATTATGTTTTGTTTTAAATTCTTCAAAAATTTCTTGATTAGAAATTTGAGTTAAAACACTTTCATACTGTGAAGAAATATTTTTTTTAACCAAATCTTTTAAATCGTTTAAATCTTTAGCTCCTAACTTTTTAGCTAAATTGTCATCTATTGTGGGTTCTGAAGGTTGTTTAATATTTTTAATCTCACATTTAAATACTGCTTTTTTGTTTCTAATTTTTTCATTAGGAAAATTATCTGGTATGTTAATTTCAAAATTCTTTTTATCACCTTTTTTGACACCTATTAAATTTTTGTCAAAACCTGGAATAAATAAGTCTTTCCCGATAATTAATTGAATTGCAGAACCTTTATTCCCTTCAAACGCTTGATGATCTACTAGAGCCTCATAATCAAAAACAATAAGATCTCCATTTTGAGACTTTGTTTCTGGTTTTTTTTCATTATAGTCGATATTATTTTTTGAAATTTCATCTAATTTTTTTAATAAATTTTTTTCATCAATTTTTATGTTATATTTAGTAAATTTTAATTTAGTTAAATCTTGCAACTTAATATCAGGCAAGGAGTCCATCTCGATATTAAATTTTAAATCTTGATCCTGCTCAATGGATTTAATATCAATTTTTGGTTGGGCTGCTAATCTAATATTATTTTTTTTAATAACTTCATTGGTTGTTTCTTGTAAAATCTTTTCAACTACTTCACCATACACGGATTTACCAAATTGCTCTCTGAGTAATTTCGCTGGGACCTTACCTTGTCTAAAACCTTTAATGCTAGCCTCTTTACTTAATTCAATTAACCTAGCATCAAATTGTTTTTGAACCTCAGACTTGTTTATAGAGACTGATGCAATCTTTTTTAATCCTTCTTTATTTTCAATATTAATTTTCATAAATTTACTTGGTGGGCGAGAAGAGACTCGAACTCTTAAACCTTGCGGTACTAGTTCCTAAGACTAGCGCGTATACCAATTCCGCCACTCGCCCACTAATAATTCTACGCTGTATAACATATTAATTATTTTTTTTTTATCAAAAAAAGCTTTAAAATATTATTATGTTTCGTAAATCAATAACTAGTCAAACCAAGATTCTGGCAGCAATATTTGTTTCAACGGCTATATATGTGGTTGTAAATTTTTATCGATTCTACAAAAACAATAGTCCTTATGAGTTTGACCCTTGGCTTATTAATTATCAGGGAGGTTTTGTAAGAAGAGGTATGCCCGGTGAATTATTTTTTCAGATTTATGATATTTTTTTATTAAATCCAGCTTTTTTGATATTTCTATTTGTGAGCATTTTGTATGGAATTTTTTATTTTTCATTCTTTAGACAGTTAAATTTAATAAAATTTACAAATATTCATTATTTAATTCTTTTATCACCTATTTCTATTGTGTTTCCAATCCTAAATAGCAAAGTAACTGGACATAAAGAAATACTCTTATTTTTTTTTATGTCATTATGCTGTTTAATTTTTGAAAAAATTAGCAAAGAAAAAGCTTTTATTGTAATTTTGCTATCAATAATTTTTTTAGGCTTGTCTTATGAAGTTCTGATCTTTTATTTGCCTTATCTTGTAATTATATATTTTATTTCATTTAGCGAAATTAAAATAAAAGAATTTGTTTATATTTCTATTTTTTTTATAACTGTATTTATTGCTTTATTAATTGTGAATTTATTATTTAAAGGAGACAAAAATACCGTTGAACTTATTTGCCAATCAATTGCTAATTTTGTTCGGGAGAATTGTATCTCATCGGGCAATATTGCTCATATAGGAAATACTATAAAAGATTTCACTGAACAAAAAACAAATGCTCCAGAAGCTTTGGGTTTATATAATTCTTATTTTTATATTTATGGATTTGGGTTATTTTATGGAATATTGCCATTAATAATCTTACTTCATAAAGCATACATAAAATTAAATAATAAACTTTTTAAGATTAATTTTATGGGAATGATGTTTTTAATTTTTTTAGTTACTTTTCCAGTTTATGTTCTTGGTGCAGATTGGGGAAGATACATATATATTTCATACATTTGTACACTTATTACCCTAGCACACTTAATATTCAAAAAAAAAATTATCTTTGATAATAATGTTCTTGTTTCAAAAATAAATTTGTTACCAAAAAAAACAATAACAACTTTAATTGTTGTTTATAGTTTGAGTTTTACAGTACCACTATGTTGTCAGGACAGTTTTAAACTTGGTCTTTTAAAGTTTTTTTTGTAATTATATAAAATATCAA
>JAYPCI010000014.1:2720-35180 GCA_038124645.1 Candidatus Pelagibacteraceae bacterium | reverse complement strand
CGTTATCATATTTTAAGAGGTAATTTAGATACGCAAGGAGTAGCAAATAGAAAAAAACGAAGATCTTTATACGGAACAAAAAAACCAAAATAATTTATGTCTAGAAAAAAAAGAGCTCCCGAAAGAAAAATCTTCCCTGATCCTAAATTTGGTTCTTTAATTATATCAAAATTTATTAATTCTATTATGTACGATGGAAAAAAATCAACTGCTGAAAAAATTTTATATGATGCCTTAGATAAAATTAAAGAAAAAACTAAAAATGATCCTATTAAAGTTTTTAATGATGCTATAAGTAATGTCAGACCAAATTTAGAAGTAAGATCAAGAAGAGTCGGTGGTGCAACCTATCAAGTTCCCGTTGAAGTTAAATCAAAAAGATCTCAAGCATTAGCTTTTAGATGGATTATGGATGCATCTAGAAAAAGAAAAAACAAAACAATGTCTGATAAGATTTTTAGTGAGCTTTTAGATGCATCACAGAACAAAGGCTCTGCAATTAAAAAAAGAGAGGATACACATAAAATGGCAGAAGCAAACAAAGCATTTGCACATTTTAGATGGTAAATTATGTCTAGAACACACTCGATAGATAAATATAGAAACATTGGAATCATGGCTCACATTGATGCTGGTAAAACTACTACAACTGAAAGAATTTTATTTTACACTGGTAAAAGTCATAAAATTGGTGAAGTGCATGATGGTGCAGCGACAATGGATTGGATGGAACAAGAACAAGAGCGTGGTATCACTATTACTTCAGCAGCAACAACTTGTTTTTGGCAAGATCATCGAATTAATATTATTGATACTCCTGGACACGTAGATTTTACAATTGAAGTTGAAAGATCTTTAAAAGTTCTGGATGGAGCTGTTGCGGTTTTTGATGGTGTTGCCGGTGTTGAACCTCAATCAGAAACTGTTTGGCGACAAGCTGACAAATATAAAGTCCCAAGAATTTGTTTTGTAAATAAATTAGATAGAACTGGTGCAGACTTCTTTAGATGTGTGCAAATGATAAAAGATCGTTTAGGTGCAAAACCGTTAGTTATGCAAATACCTGTTGGCATAGAGTCTTCACTTAAAGGAATTGTTGATTTAGTAAAAATGAAAGCAATTATTTGGCAAGATGAATCACTAGGTGCAAAATTTGATGTAGTTGATATTCCTGCTGATCTTAAAGCTGAGGCAGATAAATATAGAAAAGAATTAATCGAAACTGCTGTTGAACAAGATGAAAAACTCATGGAAGAGTATTTGAATGGTAAAGAAATAAGTGAAGCAGATTTAAAAAGATGTATCAGAAAAGGATGCTTAAATTTCTCTTTTGTGCCAGTGATTACTGGATCTGCTTTTAAAAATAAAGGCGTTCAACCTTTACTTGATGCTGTTATAGATTATTTACCTAGCCCAAAAGATATTGGTTTTATTGAAGGTACAAAAGCTGGGTCAGAGGAAAAAGTAAAAATGGAATTTGATGATGGTGCTCCATTTTCAGCCTTAGCGTTTAAAGTAGCAAACGACCCATATGTAGGTTCATTAACGTTTATTAGAATTTATTCAGGTACTTTAAAGTCAGGCACTGGTATTGCAAATTCATCAAAAGAAAAAACAGAGCGTGTCGGCAGAATGCTTTTAATGCATGCAAATTCTAGAGAAGATATTAAAGAAGCTAATGCTGGTGATATCGTAGCTTTAGCAGGATTAAAATATACTATTACAGGTCACACATTATGTAACGAGGACAACCAAGTTCTCCTAGAACCAATGGAATTTCCTGATCCGGTTATCGAAATTGCTGTTGAACCTAAAACTAAAGCTGACCAAGAAAAAATGGGTGAAGCTTTAGCAAGATTAGCTAAGGAAGATCCTTCTTTCAGAGTTTCATCAGATGAAGAGTCAGGACAAACTATCATTAAAGGCATGGGAGAATTACACTTAGATATTATCGTTGATCGAATGAAAAGAGAATTTAAAGTTGAGGCAAATATTGGTGCCCCACAAGTTGCTTATCGAGAAACCATTTTATCACCAGCAGAGTTTGAGTATACCCATAAAAAACAGAGTGGTGGAGCAGGACAATTTGCCAAAGTCAGATTAAGTGTTGAACCAAGCGAACCTGGCAAAGGTAGAGAAGTAGAAAATAAAATTAAAGGAGGAGCTATTCCCAAAGAATTTATTCCGGGCGTGGAAAAAGGAATTGTTGGTGTAGCAGACTCTGGAATTTTGGCAGGATTTCCTCTTATAGACTATAAAGTTACAATTTTAGACGGACTGCACCACGACGTTGACTCTAGTGTTTTAGCATTTGAAATAGCATCAAGAGCTTGTTTTAAAGAAGCTTGTCAAAAAGCAACTTTAAAACTTTTAGAACCAATGATGAAAGTCGAAGTGGTTACTCCAGAAGATTACATGGGTGATGTTATTGGCGATCTAAATAGTCGAAGAGGTCAAGTTGAATCTACTGAACCTAGAGGTAATGCGACAGTTATTAATGCAAAAGTTCCATTAGCGAATATGTTTGGTTATGTAAATAATTTACGATCAATGTCACAAGGTCGAGCGCAATATACCATGCAGTTTGATCATTATGAAAAAGTTCCACAAAACGTTCAAGACGAGGTAACAAAAAAATTAGCTTAACTTATGGATAAACAAAATATTAGAATTCACTTAAAAGCTTATGATAACAAGATCCTCGATCTTTCTACAGAGGAAATTGTAAATACAGCAAAAAGAACTGGTGCTCAAGTGAAAGGACCTATTCCGCTGCCGACTAGAATTGAAAAATTTACAGTACTTAGATCACCACATATAGATAAAAAAAGTAGAGAACAATTTGAAACCAGAACACATAAAAGATTAATCGATATTATTGAACCAACTCCACAAACAGTCGAAGCATTAATGAAACTAGATTTAGCTTCTGGTGTGGATATAGAAATTAAGATTTAATTATGACAATAGCTTTATACGGAACAAAAATTGGAATGACACGAGAGTTCACCGAAAGCGGTATGTCTGTGCCAGTAACAGTTATTAAAGTAGAAAAAGGCAGAATTATAGATGTGCTGACACCAGAAAAAAATGGATATTCCGCAATTAAAGTTGGTTATTTTAAAATAAAGAATTCTAAACTTACAAAACAAATGAAGGGTTATTTTACTAAAAAAAATACAGAACCTAAAAAAGTTTTAAAGGAATTTAGAGTTACTGATATCAGTCAATATAAAGAAGGCAATGAATTTGGGTTAGAAATATTCAAAGATAAAAAATTTGTTGATGTGAGTGCTAAAACAATTGGTAAAGGTTTTGCCGGTGTAATGAAACGTTATAATTTTGGTGGTCTTAGAGCATCACATGGTGTTTCAGTTTCACATCGATCTCACGGTTCTACAGGTCAACGTCAAGATCCAGGCAGAGTATTCAAGGGAAAAAAGATGGCAGGACATATGGGCGATAAACCAAGAACTATTCAAAATTTAGAAATTATAAAATCTGATGAAACAAATAATTTAATATTTATAAAAGGATCTGTGCCTGGCTCTAAAAATTCAAGAGTTTTTATAAGAGAGTCTGTGAAAGATGTAAGAAGAAAAACAATTAAAGAAAAAGTTGAATTTAGAAAAAAACAATTAGAAGCAGCAAAAGGAAAGAAGAAGTAAAATGAATTTTAAAACTTTAGATGTAATTGGATCTAGTTCTAGCAGTGTTACAGGCTCAGACTCAATATTTAAATTAAAGTTTAATCCAAGATTAATTAAATATGTTCTTGATTGGCAATTTAATCACCAAAAACCTAGAACTGCCAAGACTAAACAAAGAAACGAAGTAAAAGGTTCAACTAGAAAAATCTATGCCCAAAAAGGTACAGGGCAAGCCCGTCATGCGAGTATTAAAGCTCCTTTATTCGTAGGTGGTGGACAAGCTCATGGACCAAAAGGTGCAGTGTACAAAATAAAAAAAATAAATAAAAAAACAAAAAAACTTGCTTTAAGCCAAATTTTAGCAAAGAAGAATAGTGACAAAAACTTATTCATTCTTAACGATGTTAAAGCAGAAATTAAAAAGACAAAAGATTTTTATAAATTTGTAATTAAAAACAAATTAGAAGATAGTTTAATTGTTTCAGATAAAGACTCGTTTAAAAATTTAACTAGATCCACAAAAAATATAAAAAATATCAAATTAGTTAATGAGGAAGGCGTAAACGTTCTTGATATTATAAATTATAAGAATTTATTAATTACATCATCTTCGCTAAAAAATATTGAAAAAAGGTTATTAAATGAAAAAAATTAACATATTTGACAATATAAAGACTCCTATAATTACTGAGAAAGCCACAATTTTGTCTGAACAAAACAAAGTGTCTTTTAAAGTTCATGAAAAGGCAACAAAAGAAACGATTAAAAAAAATATCGAAAAACTTTATAAAGTCAAAATTATTAAAGTGAATACGGTTAATGTTAAACCAAAAAACAAATTTGTAAGAGGAAAAAAAGCGATTAAACAAGGTTACAAAAAAGTAATTATAACTCTTAAAAAGGGACAAAGTATTGATTTAACTTCAGGATTATAAAATGGCATTAAAAAGTTACAAACCTTACACAAAATCGAACAGAGCAACAATTATAGTTGATAAGAGTTCGTTATGGAAAGGTCCATCATATAAACCATTAACTATTGGTCAGAAAAATTCATCTGGCAGAAACAACTATGGTCGTATTACCTCAAGATCTAAAGGGGCTGGGCATAAACATAAATATAGATTAATTGATTTTTTTAGAAACAAAGAAGTTGAGGGGACAGTAGAGAGAATTGAATACGATCCAAATCGATCGGCTTTCATAGCTTTGATAGATTATTCTGATAAAACAAAAGAATATATTATTTGTCCTCAGGGATTAAACAAAGGTGATAAAATTTACTCTGGCAAGGACGCTAAGATCGAAACTGGACACTGCTTGAGATTAAAAGATATACCACCAGGTACTAGCATACATAATGTTGAATTGGTGCCAAACACTGGAGGAAAATTAGCTCGTTCTGCTGGAGCATCAGTTGTGTTGTCAGGCTTCGACGGAGAGCATGCGATTTTAAAATTATCTTCAGGTGAAACAAGAAAAGTATCATTAAATTGTAAAGCGACTATTGGAGCGGTTTCAAATCCAGATCAAAAAAATATTAAAATTGGTAAAGCTGGTAGAAATAGATGGAGAGGTAAACGTCCTCATGTAAGAGGTGTTGCTATGAACCCAGTAGACCATCCATTAGGAGGTGGTGAAGGTAAAACTTCTGGAGGTCGACATCCTGTATCACCATGGGGTCAATCTGCAAAAGGTTTAAAAACAAGAAAACCACAGCGTAGCGATAAATTAATTATAACTAGAAGAAGGAAGAAGAAATAACTATGAGTAGATCAGTTTGGAAAGGTCCGTTTGTTCACCCAAGTCTCATTAAACAAGTTGAGAAAGTTAAAGACAAAGGCGGAAAAAAACCAATTAAAACTTGGTCTCGAGGATCAACAATAATTCCTGAATTTATAGGACAAAGTTTTTTAATTCATAATGGAAAGTCTTTTATCCCAATCACAGTATCTGAGGATATGGTAGGACATAAATTAGGTGAGTTTGCACCTACAAGAACATTTAAAGGTCACACACCAGCAGATAAAAAAGCTGCTGCGGAAGCTGGTGCTGCAAAACCTGCGGAGAAAACTGATGCAAAAAAATAACGAAGTACGAGCCATAAACAAAAATATAAGATCTAGCACAAGAAAAATTGGATTAGTGCTTGATTATATTAGAGGAAAAAATGTAGACACGGCATTGAGAGATTTACAATTTACTAGAAAAAAAGTGGCTCACGATATTAGCAAAACGGTTAAATCAGCAGTATCAAATGCTGAAAATAATTTTCAATACGATATTGACAAACTTTTTATCAAGGATGCTTATGTAGGTAAAAGTTTAGTCATGAAGAGATTTAGACCAAGAGCGAAAGGTCGAGCTTCAGGTATTAAAAAACCATTTAGTAGATTAACAATAGTTTTAGCTGAAAGAAAAAAAGAAGAATTAATGAAAAGAAAGGAAACTAAATAATGGGACAAAAGGTAAATCCAGTTGGACTAAGATTAGGGGTCAATCGAGGCTGGGACTCAGTTTGGTTTGCTAAGAAAAAAGATTTTGGTAATTATCTTATACAAGATTTTAAAATTAGAAAATTTATTAAAGAACAAATTGTAAATTCGGGTGTATCTGAAATTATTATCGAAAGATCTGCAAAGAAATGTATTGTTACTATTCACACTTCTAGACCAGGATTTGTTATTGGAAAAAAAGGTGCGGATATAGAAAAAATTAAAAAGAATGTATCCAAAATTACTGGTTCAGAGTCAGCAGTAAATGTCAAAGAAATCAAAAAACCTGAACTAAATGCTTATTTAGCAGCAGAAAATATCGCACAACAATTAGTTAAACGTGTTGCATATCGTAAGGCAATGAAGCGTGCTATGCAATCAGCACTTAAACTTGGCGCGAAAGGTATTAAGGTTATGGTTAGCGGAAGATTAGCTGGTAATGAAATCGCTAGAACAGAGTGGTTAAGAGAAGGCAGTATTCCATTACATACGTTAAGAGCTAATGTTGACTATGCCGAAGCTGAAGCTCTAACTACCTATGGAGTAATCGGAGTTAAAGTTTGGATTTATAAAGGTGAAATTTTTGGCAAAGACTTTGAAAAAGAAAAAATTGAAAAGGTAAAAAATGCTACAACCAACAAGAACTAAATATAGAAAAGCCCATAAAGGCAGAATACACGGCAAAGCAACAAGAGCTGCGACTTTAAACTATGGAGCTTTTGGGTTGAAAGCACTTACACCTGAAAGAGTTCAATCAAAACAGATCGAAGCTGCAAGGGTTGCGTTAACAAGATTTATGAAAAGAACCGGTAAAGTTTGGTTAAGAATATTTCCAAACATTCCTGTGTCAAAAAAACCTACAGAAGTAAGAATGGGTAAAGGAAAAGGTTCACCAGAATTTTGGGTATGTCGAGTAAAACCAGGAAGAATTATATTTGAAGTTGATGGAGTTTCAGAAGAAGTAGCACGGGAAGCTCTTTACAAGGCTTCAGCAAAACTTCCATTAAAAACAAAGTTTATTAAGAGATAATATGGCTAAAAAAGATAAAGAAAAAAAATTAAATAAAGATCAATCTTTGAAAAAGATTCAAGAGTTGAAAAAAGATCTTTATAATTTGCGTTTTAAAAAGATTAATGGGCAAATTGAAAATCCTGCCCAATATAGATTATTAAAAAGAGATATTGCTAGACTTTATTCTGGTTTGAACAAAGGAACAAATGACTAAAAGATTATTACAGGGAAAAGTAGTAAGTGCAAAAAACAATAAAACTATAGTTGTTGAGGTTACTAGAACCTTTAGGCACCCTTTATATCAAAAGGTATTAAGAAGAAGAAAAAAATATCATGCTCACGATGAACAGAACAAATTTAAAGAAGGAGAAAAAGTTTCTATTATTGAAAGTAAACCAATTTCTAAAAAAAAGCGATGGGAGGCAGTTTATAAATGATACAAGTACAAACAGAATTACTTGTTGCCGATAATACAGGAGCTAAAAGAGTTGAGTGTATTAAAGTTTTAGGCGGATCTAAAAGAAGATATGCTGCCGTTGGTGATATAATTGTGATCAGTGTTAAAGACGCAATTCCAAAAGGAAAAGTTAAGAAGGGCGCAGTCCACAAAGCGGTCGTTGTAAGAACTAGAAAAGAAATTTTTAGAGATGACGGTTCAAAGGTTCAATTCGATAATAATGCTGTTGTTTTAACCGATGATAAAGGTGAACCAATTGGCACTCGAATATTTGGACCTGTTACGAGAGAACTTAGAACCAAAGGTCATACTAAAATAATCTCACTAGCACCGGAGGTATTATAATGACTATTAAAAAAGGAGCACAAGTTAAGATTTTAATTGGGAAAGACAGAGGTAAGTCCGGAGAGGTTATTGAAATTAACCGGAGAAGAAATTTATTAAAAGTGAAATCAATTAATATGATTAAAAAACATACAAAACCAACAAAGACGAACAAAGGAGGTATAATTTCTAAAGAAAATTATATCCATATGTCGAATGTTGTGAGTATTGATAAAGCTAAAAAGGAAACAAAAAAAGATGCAAGCAAGGCAAAAAAATAATTACAAAAAGGATTTTACAGTAAAGTTGAAGGAAAAATTAGGCCTTAAAAATATTAACCAAGTGCCTAAGTGTACCAAAATTGTATTGAATATGGGACTAGGAGAAGACGCCTCTGACTCTAAGAAAGTAAAAGCGTGTCAAGATGATTTAACCCTTATCGCTGGTCAAAAAGCAGTTATTACAAAATTCAAAAAATCTATTTCTAATTTTAAAACTAGAAAAGGAGCTTCAGCAGGAGTTAAAGTAACACTTAGAGATAACAGAATGTACGAGTTTATTGATAGATTAGTTAATATTGCTTTACCTAGGATTAAAGACTTTAAAGGTTTAAGCACAAAAGGAGTGGATAGATTTGGTAACTATTCTTTCGGTATTAAAGAACACATTATTTTTCCAGAAGTCAATTTTGATAAAGTTGATAAAATTAGAGGATTAGATATTTCCATCAGTATCTCTAGTCCTTCCAAACAAGCAAGTATAGAATTATTAAAATCATTTAACTTTCCATTACAGGAGAAAATTAATTAAGGATTATTATGGCTAAAACAAGTGCAATTCAAAGAAATTTAAAAAGAATTAAAATGAGCAATCGTTATTTTAATAAAAGAAAAAAATTAAGAGCGATTATTAAAAATAAAAAATTACCTTTAACTGAAAGATTTGCTGCTCAATTAAAATTGAATAAACTACCAAAAAATTCTTTAAAAATTAGAGTAAGAAACCGTTGTGAAATAACTGGAAGACCACACGGAGTTTATAGAAAACTAAAAATATCTAGAATAGCTTTAAGACAAATGGCTTCTTCTGGAAAAATTCCAGGAATGATTAAATCAAGTTGGTAAGGAGAAAAAATGGCTTTAAGTGATCCAATTGGAGATTTGTTTGCAAGAATAAGAAACGCGCAGATGCGTAGCTTAAACTTTGTTGAAGTTCCGGCTTCAAATTTTAGATTAAGAATTTTAGAAGTTTTAAAAAATGAGGGCTATATCATTAACTACTCAACTTCAGAGACTGATAATAAAAAGACAATTAAAATAAATTTAAAGTATTACGAAGGTACCCCAGTTATTAGAGAAATAAAAAGAATATCTAAACCTGGAAGAAGAGTTTATTCAAAAGCATCTAGTATTCCTAAAATTTTAAATGGTCTTGGGGTTGCGATTTTATCTACTCCTAAAGGTGTCATGTCAGATACAGAAGCTAGAAAAAATAATCTGGGTGGAGAAATTATTTGTAGGGTATTTTAATGTCGAAAATAGGTAAAAAAAACATTGTTATTCCAAAAGACTCAACTGTAAAAGTTGAAAATATGAATGTTTTAGTTTCAGGACCCAAAGGTTCTAAACAATTAAGTATTAATGACAAGATATTTTCTGCCAAAGTTAATGAGAAAAATGAGTTTGAAATTAAACCAATAAATAAAACTGTAGATAAAAATACAAAAATAATGTGGGGAACTTTTAGAAGTCTCATAAATAATGCCATTCTAGGAGTGAGCAGAGGTCATGAAAAAACTTTAGATATATCTGGCGTTGGTTTCAGAGTTAGTCAAAAAGGTGAAAATTTAGTTTTTCAATTAGGTTTTAGTCATGATGTTAATTACAAAGTTCCGAAAGACTTAAAAGTTGCTATAGAAAAACAAACCACCATTAAAATATCAGGTGTCGATAAAGAATTGGTTTCAAAAGTTGCTGCAGATATTAAAGCTTTAAAACCAGTTGAGCCTTATAAAGCCAAGGGTATTAAAGAAAAAGGTCAATTTGTTTTAAGAAAAGAGGGAAAAAAGAAATAATGAGACTTAATAAAAAAGAAAAAAGAGTTAAAAGAAATAGATCAAAATTAAAAAAAGTTAATTATTCTGGTATTAGAGTAAGTGTTAACAAATCTCAAAAAAATATATTTGCTCAAGTTATCAATGATAACTTAAATAAAACTATTGTTTCAGCTTCAACGCTTGAAAAAAGTTTTAAATCTTCAAAAGGAAAAAAAACAGAGATGTCAGTAAAACTTGCTGAAATATTAGCTAAACGTGCAATAGAAAAAAAAATTACCGCAGCAGTATTTGATAGGGGTGGATATAAATACCACGGTATTATTAAAGCATTTGCAGAAACTTTAAGAAAACAAGGGATGAAAATATAAAATGGAAAATGAATTTATAGAAAAATTAGTAGCAATTAACAGGATTACAAAAGTAGTTAAAGGTGGAAGAAGATTTGGTTTCGCAGCCTTGATAGTTGTTGGTAATCAAAAAGGCAAAATTGGCATTGGCCAAGGAAAATCTAAACAAGTTCCCGATGCTATTAAAAAAGCAACTGAATCAGCAAAAAGAAATTTAATCAAAGTTGCTTTAAAAGATGGAAGAACGTTACACCATGATGTAAGAGGCAGAAATGGTTCTGGCAAAGTATTATTAAGAACTGCTCCCGTTGGAACAGGTATTATTGCCGGTGGTCCTATCCGGGCTATTTGTGAAGTTCTAGGTATACAAGACATTGTTGCAAAATCATTAGGTTCTGCTAATCCGTACAACGTAGTTAAAGCTTGTATCGATGCTTTAAGTAATCAAACCTCTCCTAAAATACTTTCAGCAATAAGAGGTAAAAAAATTAATGAAATTGTTGCTAGCAGGGAAAATTAAAAATGAATTTAAATAATTTAATTAAAACCAATAAAAAGAAAATTAGACCTGGTAGAGGTATCGGTTCTGGAAAAGGTAAAACTTCAGGTAGAGGTCACAAAGGTCAAAAATCCAGAAGAGGTGTAGCAATAAAAAGTTTTGAAGGTGGACAAATGCCATTATTTAGAAGATTACCTAAAAGAGGTTTTAATGCGATTAAAAATAACGAATTAACTGCTGAAGTAAATTTAAGTTTTTTACAAACTTTAGCCGATAACAAAAAAATAGATACAAAAAACAGTATTGATCTTGAAAGTTTAAAAAAATCAAAATTAATATCAAAAAAATATACCAAACTTAAAATACTTGGTGGCGGTGAGTTAAAAAGTAAATTTAACATAGTTTCTGATTTTGTTTCAAAAAGCGCACAACAAAAAATAGAAAAATCTGGCAGTATTTTAAAACTAATTACAAAGAGTAGTTAAACTTATGTCTAATGAAAATTTAGGTAATTCATTATCAGCATCGAGTGATTTAACTAAACGAATTCTTTTTACATTATTAATTTTGTCAATTTATCGATTAGGTACATATATTCCGCTACCAGAGATAGATCCACAAGCACTACAACAAATCATGTCGACTAAACAACAAGGTTTATTGGGAATGTTCAATATGTTTTCAGGTGGAGCAGTGCAAAGAATGGCAATATTTGCTTTAGGTATAATGCCTTACATATCTTCTTCGATTATTGTTCAATTATTAACTGGAGTATCAGATTATTTTAAAAATTTAAAAGAACAAGGTGAAATCGGTAGAAAGAAAATCACCCAAATCACAAGATACGGAACAGTTTTAATTGCAGCCTTTCAAGGATACGGTGTTGCTGTTGGTTTAGAAAACGCGGGTAACATTGTAATTGATCCAGGTTTATATTTTAGATTTATTACTACAGTTACACTTGTAGCTGGTACTACTTTTTTAATGTGGTTAGGTGAGAGAATTACCTTAAATGGAATTGGAAATGGAATTTCTTTAATTATCTTTTCGGGAATTGTAGCAGAAATTCCAAGAGCTTTAGCTTCCACATTTGAGTTAGGTCGAACAGGGGCACTATCGGCTGTCATGATTGTAGGAATATTTGTTTTAATAATCTTAACAGTTTTATTTATTGTTTTTTTTGAAAGAGCGTTAAGAAAAATTTTAATTAATTATCCACGAAGACAAGTGGGTAACAAAGTTTATGGGGGTGAGTCTTCTTATTTGCCGTTGAAATTGAATACAGCAGGAGTTATCCCAGCGATTTTTGCTTCAGCACTACTTTTACTTCCAATTACATTAACTAATTTTGGTTTAGCAGAGTCAGATGCTTTTTTAAATATTTCTTCAATGTTTACCCAAGGGCAACCTCTTTATATGTTGCTTTACGGATCAGGTATTATATTTTTTTCTTTTTTTTATACATCGATAGTTTTCAACCCTAAAGAAACATCTGAAAATTTAAGAAAATATGGTGGTTACATTCCAGGTATTAGACCAGGTGATAGAACAGCTGAATACATTCAAACAATTTTAATTAGATTGACAACAGTTGGCTCTATTTATTTAGCATTTATTTGTTTATTACCTGAATTTTTAATTTCAAAATATCCAATCCCTTTTTACTTAGGTGGAACATCGATTTTGATTGTTGTAGTTGTGGCATTAGATACAGTTAATCAAATTCAAACACGTATTATGAGCGCTCAATACGAGTCTCTGTTAAGAAAAACTAAGTTTGGTAAATAACCTACATGAATATTATTTTATTTGGACCACCGGGAGCTGGCAAAGGAACGCAATCAGACTTTTTAGTAAGCAAATTTCAGCTCTTTAAATTATCTACGGGAGATTTATTAAGAAATGAGATATCTAAAAAAACTGAACTAGGAAAAAAAATAGAAAATATAGTCAATGCAGGAAAATTAGTTTCAAATGACATTATTGACAGTCTAATTGAATCAATAGTTTCTAATCCTCAATATTTAAATAAAATTATTTTTGACGGCTACCCTAGAAATCTTGAACAAGCACAGAGTTTGGATAAACTTTTAAAGAAGTTTAATCAAAAAATACATTTAGTTTTAAGTCTCGAAGTTTCTCTACAATCTGTGATTAAAAGAATTACAGGTAGAGCCATTTGTAAAAAATGTGGAAAAATTTATAATGAATTTTTTAATCCTCCACCGGCGAATACAGATTGTTGCAAAGGTGACAATCTTCAAAAAAGAAAAGATGATAATGAAAAAGTTGTCACGTCTAGATATGAAACCTATCAAAATTTAACTGAGCCGATACTTAAACATTATGAAGGCTCTGGCATAGTAAAAAAACTGGATGGAAATTTAGAAATAAAGCAAATAATGGGACAAATCAGCAAATATATTGAGGGGTTACGGGGTTGACTTTGAGAGATAATCTCATATAAGTATGCCCATAATTAATCCAGGAAACTATGGCCAGAATAGCCGGTATTAACATTCCGCAAAATAAGTTAGTCAACGTTGCTTTGACTTATATTCATGGTATTGGTCTCAATACCTCAAATAAAATTTGTTCTAAATTAAACATTTCCACCACGACCCGAGTAAATCAACTCACAGAAGATCAAGTTCTAAAAATAAGAGAATTTATTGATGCTAATTATAAAGTTGAGGGAGATTTAAGAAGAGAAGTTTCTATGAACATTAAAAGACTTGTAGACTTAGCTACTTATCGTGGAAGTAGACACAAAAAAAAATTACCTGTTCGAGGACAAAGAACTCACTGTAATGCTAGAACAAGAAAAGGAAAAGCGATTGCCATTGCGGGCAAAAAATTAACGCCATTAAAGAAATAAATAAATGAGTAAAGAAAAAATATCAAATAAACAAACTAAAACTGACGAGAAAGTTTCAACACAAACTGAAAAACCAAAAATTAAAAAAGTCAAAAAAGTTAAAAAAGATATTTTAAATGGAAAAGCATTTGTTTACTCGACATTTAATAATACAATTATCTCGATTGCTGATGAAAATGGTAACGTTGTTTCATGGTCATCAGCTGGCTCTAAAGGTTTTAAAGGATCTAGAAAATCGACTCCATACGCAGCGCAAGTAGCAGCAGACGATGCTGGTGGGAAAGCTTATGAAATGGGTATGAGAAGTTTATCGGTTCAAGTTAAAGGTCCAGGGTCGGGTAGAGAAACTGCATTAAGAGCATTACAATCAAAAGGTTTTAAAATTACTTCTATTATCGACACGACACCAATGCCGCATAACGGAGTTCGACCACCAAAAAAAAGGAGAGTATAATTCAATGAGTCAAATTAATATAAATGATAAAAATTGGAAAACTTTAATTAAACCCAACAAAATTAATATTACTAGTAGCGATGATAAAGCAGTTGCTAAATTAGTTGCAGAACCTTTAGAGAAAGGTTTTGGTCTTACAATTGGAAATTCACTAAGAAGAATTTTATTATCTTCTATTCAAGGTGCTGCAGTAACAGCAATTCAAATTGATGGAGTGTTACATGAGTTTTCATCAATCAAAGGTGTTAGAGAAGATGTCACAGACATTGTATTGAATGTTAAAAATTTAGCAATTAGATCTACTTCAAATACAGATAAAAAAATTATATTAGATGTAAAAGGTCCAAAAGAAGTAAAAGCAAAAGATATTACTTTAGTTCCTGAAGTTGAAATTCTTAACCCTGAACAAACAATTTGTAATTTAGATGAAAATACCAATTTTCATATGGAATTAATTGTGAGCACAGGGAAAGGTTATGTATCAGCAAATAAAAACAAAAATGATGATAGCCCACTTGGTTTAATTGCAATTGACTCTTTATTTAGTCCAGTTAAAAAAGTTTCATACTCTGTTGACACTACACGATCTGGTAGTGCACTTGACTACGATAAACTGATAATGACGGTAGAGACTAATGGCACAGTTGATGCAGAAGATGCCATCGCGTATTCAGCTAGAATCTTTCAGGATCAATTAGGAATTTTTGTAAATTTTGAAGATCCGCAAGAAATAGTTCAAGAAACAAAAGTCGTTGAACCTCAGTTTAACAAAAATCTACTTAAAAAAGTTGATGAATTAGAATTGTCAGTAAGATCTATGAATTGTCTTAAAAATGATAATATTATTTATATTGGTGATCTTGTTCAAAAAACTGAACCGGAGATGTTAAGAACTCCTAACTTTGGTAGAAAATCATTAAATGAGATTAAAGAGGTTTTAAGTACGATGTCATTATATTTAGGAATGGAAATACCAAACTGGCCTCCAGACAATATTGCTGAATTATCAAAAAAACTAGAAGATAATAATTATTAATTTATGCGACATAGATTAGGTTATAGAAAGTTAAATCGAACTAGCGAACATAGAAAAGCTTTGTTTAAAAACATGCTTAATTCTTTAATTAAATACGAACAAATTATAACTACATTGCCCAAAGCAAAAGAACTTAAGCCGCAGATTGATAAGGTAATTACAATCGGTAAAACGAGTAACTTAAGTAACAAAAAAAGACTTTTTTCAAAATTACAAAATAAATTATCAGTAGATAAAGTTTTTAATGAACTGTCTGGAAGATACAGCAAAAGAAATGGTGGTTATTGTAGAGTGTTGAAAGCTGGTTTTCGAACTGGTGATGATGCCCCGATGGCAGTTATTGAACTAGTGGATAGAAATCCAGAAGCAAAAAAAGTGGATGTTCCAAAAAAAGTAGATGAAAAAAATGCTGAGAAAGCAAAAACCCCTCCAGCTGTTGAAAGTAAAGAAACTACTAAAAAAAAATCTAAAAAATAATTTAAATGTTTAAGACTTTTGTTGTCAGTAAAGAATTTGACAACACAAGAATTGATAAATGGTTTAAAAATCAAGTTAAAGATATCCCAAATTCATTAATACAAAAGTTTATTAGAACTAAAAAAATTAAGTTAAATGATAAAAAAACAACCTCCTCTATACGTGTAAAATATCAAGATAAAATAACAATTTTCAATCTAGAAAATATTGAAAATCGTACCGTCAAGTTTAAAAAAAAATATGTTTCAAGTCCCGCTGAGCAAGATGAACTATTAAAAGTTGTTGAAGATAATAAAAATTTTATAGTTCTAAACAAACCTGCTGGTCTACCCACTCAATCTGGAACAAAAGCATTAAGAAATTTAGTAGATATATTAAAAACTAGTAAATATTTTAGTGAGGACAAACCTTTTATTGTCCATAGACTAGATAAAGAAACTTCAGGCATCATCTTATTTGCAAAGAATCGTAAGTACGCACAATTATTTACCTCATTATTTAGATTACGTAAAATACATAAGACATATCTTGCGATTTGCAATAACCAGTTTAATAGCAATGAAAAAAATTTAAAAGATAACCTTATCTACTATGAAAAAAACAGACAAATAATTCAAAAAGCTGAAACCACAGTTAATGTTCTTGATAGCAATACTAAGTATTCTTTATTAGAATTAAATCCAATTACCGGGAGAAAGCACCAATTACGTAAACAATTAGCGGTTCGCGATTGTCCAATAGTCGGAGATAATAAGTATAACGTTAAGTATAAAAATTCTAACTTTAAACATTTAATGCTACATGCTTATTCACTTAAATTTAAAATTAATGAACGTAAATATTCTTATTATATTTCACCGGATGAGAATTTTTTGAATTTATTGAAAAAATATAATTTTAAATTAAATAAATTCTTTTAAAAAACAATCTTTTAAATTTTTATTTATACTTTTAATTTTAAGAGTGGTAACTTTTTCTAGTGAGGTAATTTTATTATTGTCCAGACCACATGGATTTATTTTTTTATAATCAGCTAAATTATTATCGATATTTATTGAGCATCCATGGTAAGCAATCCATTTTTTTACTCTAACTCCAATAGCTGATATTTTGTTTCCTTTAACCCAAATCCCTATATTTTGTCGGTCAGCTTTACCCTGTACATTATATAATTTAAGAAATTTTATAATGGCGTTTTCAACTTTAGTTATCAGTGTTCTAATATTTTTACCTCGATTATTTAGATTTAATACAAAATAAATTATTTTCTGTCCTTTATTATGCAATGTAATTTTGCCCCCTCGATTAGTAGATATTATTTTGATTTTATCTGATAAAATATCTTGCTTACTTGCTCTAACGCCTGAAGTATAAATTAAGGGATGTTCTAATATCCATATTAATTCAGGTTTTTTTTGATTTAGCACATCATTTACGCGGTTTTCTAATAATCTCAAAGCTTTTGGATATTCAACAGGTTTGGTGCTTATTTTAAATTCTATACTCATTTAGTTTGAATTTTAACATTAGATCAGCTATTAGTCTCAGAAAATAACAATATAATTTTATGAGTTTATTAAAGTCTATAGGAAATAAAAAAGTTAACTTTGATTTTAACAAAGATTTTATCACTATCTTTAGTGATAAGATTAAGGCTAAGGACTCTCATTTTATCAATCAATCTTTAAAAGAACTGCATCCTTCAGATACCGCAAATTTAATTGAAAATTTATCAAGCGAGATCCGTGCGAAACTCATAGAAATTGAGGCTTTTACGATAGAACCAGAAATTTATATTGAGCTAAATGAGTCTATTCAAAGTGAAGTTTTACAAATCTTATCTTCAGAAGCTATTGCTAAAATAATTAAAAGATTAGAATCTGATGATGCTTTAAAATTAATATCTAATTTAGAATTAGCAAGAAAAGATCAAGTACTGGACAAGTTACCACCGAAAGATCGTTTTTTATTAGAAGAGGGATTAAGTTACCCAGAAGACTCTGCCGCCAGAATTATGCAAAGAGAATTTACTGCAGTTCCAAGCGAGTGGACAGTAGGGCAAACAATCGATTATCTAAGAGAAAGCAAAGAACTACCTGATGAATTTTTAGAAATTTTTGTAGTAGACAATGATTTTAAACCTATTGGTATTGTTCCATCATCGCGAGTTTTAAGAACTCCTCGAGAGTCAAAAATGAATTCTATCATGCGTGAAATGCCAGTTCTTATTTCAGTCAACATGGATAAAGAAGAGGTAGGACATGCTTTCGAAAATTACAACTTAGTTTCTGCTGGAGTTGTAAATAAAAATAATAAATTAGTAGGAATGATCACCGCCGATGACGTTGTTACGGTTGTTCAGGAGGAAGCAGAAGAAGACGTTTTAAGATTAGCGGGGGTAGGTGATGAAGAAATTACTGACTCAGTTATGATGAAAACTAAAAAAAGATTTAACTGGTTATTGATTAATCTCTTTACCGCTTTACTTGCCACGTGGGTTATAAGTTTATTTGGTGCTTCTATTGAGCAAATGGTGGCATTAGCATTTTTAATGCCAATTGTAGCATCAATGGGAGGTAACGCAGGTATGCAAACTTTAGCAGTTACTATTCGTGCTATTGCAAACCAAGAATTATCATCAGGAAATATTGGCAAAGTAATTTCAAAAGAATTTATTATTGGAGTATTAAACGGGATTATTTTTGCAGTTATCTCAGCTGTTATTGTGGAACTTTGGTTTAAAGACATGAGACTGTCCTTGTTGATTGGTATTGCCATGATAGTCAATATGATTGTGGCTGGTTTATTTGGGATTTTAATTCCTGTTACACTTAAAAAAATGAATATCGACCCTGCATTAGCTTCAAGTGTATTTGTTACAACGATTACAGATGTGATTGGATTTCTAGCATTTTTAGGGATCGGCTCGATAATATTTTTAGTTTAATTTAATATTATCAATCAATCGAGTTTGCCTGATATAGTAAGCGATAAATAATCTTGTTTCGTTTTTAATTTTAATTTTTTCAATATAATCGATTTTTTTGATACCTAGTTTGTTTAGTTGAAATTTTATTTCTTTTAGAGAATTTTTACCCATCATTTTTTTAATAGTTTTAAAAACAATGCCTGCTAAATTAAATTGACTTTTGCTCAGACTTTTATTTCTTGAAGAATAAGCTAATCCGTTTACTTCCCTGATAGTTTTACAAGGAATTACTTTAGTTTTAATATTATTTTTTTTAATATGCTCTTTTATTAAAATAAGTTGTTGATAATCTTTTTCACCTAAAAAAATATACTTTGGACTAACTATTTCCAAAAATCTGTTCACTACATTAATTACTCCTCTGAAGTGTCCGGGTCGATATTTACCACATAATTTTTTAGCAAATTTTGATAAATATATTGGTTTTATTGTTCTAAAATTAAATATCTGATTATACGTCGGTAAAAAGACATATTTTACTTTATTTCTTTTTAAAATTTTTAAATCTTTTTTTAAATTTCTTGGGTACTTATTAAAATCTGATTTTGAATTAAATTGTTTAGGATTAACATAAATTGAGACCAATATATTTTTTGATTTTTGCTTAGCTTGTCTTATTAGGTATTCATGTCCTTTGTGTAGGCCACCCATTGTTGGGACAAATGACACTATGGAGTTCTTAATGAGATTTTTAAGTGTATATTTATCTTTAATTATAATCATTTTTTGTTTAATTATAATAATTAATAATATCTAATGATAAAACAAGCAATCATACCTTTAGCTGGTCTTGGTACGAGAATGTTACCATTAACAACAGTTATTCCAAAAGAATTATTACCTATAAATGGCAAGCCAAACTTAGAATACATACTCGACGAATGCATTGAAGCCGGTATCAAGGAGTTTATCTTTGTTATCTCTAAGAAAAAAGAAAATATAAAAAAATATTTTTATAATGACCAATTTTACCAAAAGATAATTAAACAAAAAAAAGATAAAAGAATTAAACAAATTTACACTAAGATAAAAAAATATAAAAAAATGATTAAATTTGTTTATCAGAATTCTCCCAAAGGAACTGGTGATGCAATATTAAAATGTAAAAATTATATTAAAGGGAATTATTTTTTGATGCTTTTTCCGGATGATTTAATTATTAACCAAAACTGTTCTAAGGAGATGGTCAGGTTGCATAAAAAAACTAAAGGGGCAGTAATAGCTACTAAAACAGTAAATAGGAATAGCGTTTCAAGATGGGGAATATTGGCTCCAAAAAATAAAAAAAAGAACACTTTTCAGATTTATGATGTTGTTGAAAAACCAAAGAAATCACAAGCGCCGTCAAATTTTGCCATCATTGGTCGTTATATCTTGCCTAAAAAAATTATGAAATATTTAAAAAATTTAAAACCAGGACAAGGTAAAGAAATTCATATTACCGATGCAATCAGAAAGTTGATCAAGCAAGGTGATAAATTTCATGGTAATATTTTTAAAGGAAAATATTTAGATTGCGGAACTATTACGGGTTATATTAATTCAGGAAATCAAATTTATAAACAGAAGTAAATATGCATAAACTGTGTATGATAGGTACTGGGTACGTTGGTCTAGTTAGTGGCGTATGTTTTGCTGATCTGGGAAACCAAGTTATTTGTGTTGATCAAGATAAAGAGAAAATAAAAAAGTTAAAATATGGAATTTCACCAATCTACGAACCAGGTTTAGATGAAATTTTAAAAAAAAATATTAATGATAAACGGATTCAATTTACTGATAATTTAAGTGAAGCAGTCAAACAATCAGATATTATTTTTTTATGTGTGGGCACACCCAACAAAAAGAATTCATTAGATGTTAACTTATCATATGTCTTTAAAGCAGCTAAAGAAGTTATTAAAAATAGCAAATCTCACAAAATTATTGTTACTAAATCTACGGTTCCAGTTAGTACTGGCGATCAGATAGAAAAATTAATAAAAAAAAAGAAAATTAGTGTAATTTCCAATCCAGAATTTTTAAGAGAGGGTGAGGCCATTAGAGATTTTCGTTTTCCAGATAGAATAGTTATTGGTTCTAATGAAAGTAAATCCACCGAGATTATGAGATCTCTTTACACTCCTTTAATTAACAAAGGGGCAAAGTTTTATGTGACAAATAGAAGAGGTGCAGAATTAATCAAATATGCCTCTAATGCATTTTTAGCTACCAAGATAAGTTTTATTAATGAGATTGCTAATTTGTGTGAAAAATCGGGAATAAATGTTGAAGATGTAGCACTCGGAATTGGTAGCGATAATAGAATTGGAAGTCGATTTTTAAGAGCTGGTCCAGCCTACGGTGGTTCATGCTTTCCTAAAGATACAAAAGGATTAGTGGCAACTGGTAAAAAATTCAAAACAGATCTATCAATAGTTAATAGTGTTATTAAATCTAATGAAAATCGAAAAAAATTCTTACTAGAGCGAATTCCAAAAATTTTAGGCAGGGTAAAAGGAAAATCAATTACATTTTTAGGTGTTACGTTCAAACCTAATACTGATGATATGAGAGACTCAAATAGTTTAATTATGATCCCATATTTAAGTAAAAAAGGGGCTCGTATCAAATATTACGACCCAACAGGAGAAAAAAAAGAATTCAAAAAAATTAAAAATGTTGAATATGTATTTTCTATTAATCAAGCTTGTATGAATGCAGATTTAATTGTTTTGCATACTGAATGGGATGAATTTAAAGCAATTGAATTTAATACTTTAAAAACAAAAAAAACTTGTAAAGTTTATGATCTGAGAAATTTATTTGATTACAAAGAAATGAAAAAGAAGAAAATCAAATATTATTCGGTAGGTCGACCTAATCTTAATTAATTTCAAAAATAGACTCAACTTCAACTGCAGCACCAAGTGGTAAAGAATTTGTACTAATAGCTGCTCTAGCATGTATGCCTTTATCACCAAAGACATTAACTAAAAGATCTGACGCTCCGTTTATCACCTTAGGTTGATCAACAAAATCATCTGAAGAGTTCACGTAACCTGTAATTTTTATACATTGTTTAACTTTGTTAAGATCACCATCACAAGCTTCTTTTACTTGAGCCAGTATATTAATACAGCATACTTTAGCTGCTTCTTGGCATTGTTCTAGAGACAAATCTTTACCAGCTTTACCTTTGATTAAAGTCCCATCTGCCTTGAAAGAAACTTGACCTGAAACAAATAATAAGTTCCCACTTTTTTTATAAGCACTATAGGACCCAACGGGTTTAGGAGCTTTCGGTAATGTGATGCCAAGTTTTTTTAAATTATCTTCAATCATCTTTTGCTTTTCTTTTTTGACTTATCATACTCTCTTCTTTTTTCAATAAGGATCAGCGCTTCTTCCATTGTAAGTTCATTTGGATCTTTGTCTTCAGGGATAGTCGCGTTTAAGGATTTATATTTAATATAAGGACCATACTGACCTTTCATAACTTTAACCGGTTTTTTATCCTCAGGGTGTTCACCTAAATTTTTAATTTCTGAAGATGAAATTCTTCCAGGTTTAGCTTCTGAAATTAAAGTGATTGCTCGGTTTAAACCAATGGTAAATAAATCTTCCACCGTTTCTAATCGCGCTGATTTATTGGAACATTTTAAATAAGGACCAAATCGTCCTATGTTAACAGTGATGTCTTCATTAAGATCTGGATGTTTACCTAAAACTTTTGGCAATGAGCATAAATACTTTGCTTTCTCTAAATCCACATCTTCAATACTTAAACCTTTAGGAATAGAAACATTTTTTAAATTTTCATTTTCTTTTTTCTTTTTTGATTTTCTTTTTGGTTTTTCATCTTTAACTTCAGGCACAATCTCGTATTGCAAATAAGGACCAAACCTTCCATTTTTGAGAAAAATATCTTTGCCCTGATCGTTTTGCCCAATAAGTTTTGGTTCGGACAGGTTTAACATTTGTGAAGCTTTAGCTTTAGACAGAGGTCTCGTAAATTTACAATCAGGGTAATTTGAACACCCTATAAAAGCACCTCCTCGAAAGCTGTTTTTAAGACTTAAAGTACCCGTACCACAAGCTTTACATGCTCGATCAATCTGATCGTTTTTATCTTTATCAAAGACTAAGTCACCCAAACTCTCGTTTAACATGTCTAAAACTTCACGAGTTCTAATTTCTTTAACTGAACCAACATTTGAATAAAAGTCTTTCCAAAAATTTTGTAATACTTTGATATAATCCTCTTTTCCACTAGTTATATCATCTAATTGATCCTCTAAGTTTGCCGTAAAATTGTAATCAACATATTTAGCAAAAAGTTTTTCTAAAAAAGCAGATAAAAGTTTACCTCGATCAGTTGGATGGAATCGCTTATTTAAAAGTTCGACATAATTTCTAGTTGAGAGCACCGAAATAATACTTGCATAAGTCGAAGGACGACCGATACCAAGTTCTTCTAATTTTTTAACTAAACTAGCTTCAGAATATCTAGGGGGAGGATTTGTGAAATGTTGTTCATCAATTATTTCCTTAATGTTAACCGTGTCTCCAATTTTTACAGCTGGTAAAACATTTTTGGCATCATCGTCGCTATCAGGTAGAGTATAAACTTTCAAAAATCCATCAAACTTCATTACAGAACCACTTGCATTAAAAGCAACCGAGCCATCATCTGAAGCGATTTGAATTGAACTTCTATCAAATTCAGCAGGATTCATTTGTGAAGAAAGGGCACGTGACCAGATTAAATCGTAAAGTTTAAGCTGATCGGTACTTAGATATTTTTTTAATACATCAGGTTTTTTTTGAATATCAGTAGGTCGGATTGCTTCGTGAGCTTCTTGAGCATTTTTAGCTTTCTTACCCGCATAACTATTAGGAGTTTCTGGTAAATAATTTTTACCGTAATCATTTTCAATAAATTTTCTAAAATCAGATACGGCTTCTTTGGAAATATTGGTTCCATCTGTTCGCATATAAGTTATTAAACCAATAGTATCTCCATCAATATCTATTCCTTGGTATAATCTCTGAGCTATTTGCATTGTACGTGAAGCACCAAATCCATATTTACCTGAAGCGGTCTGTTGTAGAGTTGAAGTAGTAAATGGAGCTAATGGATTTCGTTTATAAACTTTGTTAGTAACATCTTTAATTGTATATTTTTTATTTTTTATTATTTCAGCTGCTTTATTAATTGAGTCTTTATTCCTAAAAGTAAATCTTTCAATTTTATTGTTTTCATAAACATTGATTTTAGAATTAATTATATTAGAAGCAGAATCTTGAAAATTAATATTTAAACTCCAGTACTCTTCAGGTTTAAAAGATTCTATTTCGTGTTCTCGTTCGGTGATTAGTTTTAAAGCAACAGACTGAACTCTACCAGCAGATTTAGATCCTGGCAGTTTCGTCCATAAAATTGGGGAGATATTAAAGCCGACCAGGTAATCTAATGCTCTACGAGCGAGATAAGCATTAACTAATGTGTCCTCAATTTCTCGTGGGTTGTTAATTCCGTTGAGAACAGCATTTTTTGTGATCTCATTAAAGACAACTCTCTCTAATTTTTTACCTTTGAGTAATTTTTTGTCCTCTAAAACTTTTTTAACATGCCAAGCAATCGCTTCGCCTTCTCGGTCTGGGTCGGTCGCTAAGATAATTTTATCACTGTCTTTTGCCGCATCAGTAATTTCTTTTAAATATTTTTTTGAAAAGGCATCTAATTCCCATTGCATTTCAAAATTTTTTTCTGGATCTACTGATCCATTTTTAGATGGCAAATCTCTAATGTGTCCATAACTTGCTAAAACGATATAATCTTTTCCCAAATATTTATTTATAGTTTTAGCTTTAGCTGGACTTTCGACCACGACAAGGTTCATGATGTCTATCTTTAGTTGAATAAACTAAGATTTGTCAAATTAATTTAATTCAGTGAACAAAAAAACGTTGAATTTAAAGATTAATTTTATTTTCAGTACCAGCTTTTAAGCGTCCAATATTAGTTTTGTGGCTGTACATGATAAGTACAAAAAATAAAAATAAGATGACTGATTGATCTAAACCTTTTAAAAAAATATTTACTATCAAAACAATAAAGGTTGAGACTAATGAAGCTAGTGATACAAATTTTGATATAAAAACAATAACTAACCAGCTAACAATAAACACCAGCGGTAATAAAATATTGAATGCAAATAAAATTCCTAAGTATGTTGCTACACCTTTACCACCTTTAAATTTTAACCAAATTGGAAATAGGTGCCCTAAAAAAGATAGTAGAGCAGATAAAAAAATGTAATCTTGATAATATTTCATCGTAACTAGAACAGCGATGTAACCTTTAAGACCATCTAAGATTAAAGTTAAGAGACCTAATAGCTTACCACCCGTTCTTAAAACGTTAGTTGCTCCAATATTTCCCGAGCCAGATTGTCTAATGTCTTGTTTTAAAAATATTTTTGCTAAAATAAGTCCAAAGGGAATCGATCCTGCTAAGTAGGAATATAAACCAACAATTAAAATTTCTTGCATTAGTCGTTAAATACTAGTTGACCTTTTAGAAATGTCATTAAAATTTTTCCTTGAAGGGTTTTATTCTCAATTGCTGCATTTTTTGACTTTGATTTAAGATTATTGGCATCAACCTTCCAAGGCTTATCAAGATCAAATACACAAATATCAGCATCAGAACCAACTTTTAAGGTTCCTTTGTTAATTTTTAGTATTTTAGCAGGGTTAATTGTAATTAGTTCTATCAGTTTAGATAGTTCGATCGATTTATTATGATAAAGTTCTAGTGCCAAAGGTAATAGGGTCTCAACCCCGATTGATCCAGTAGCGGCTTGAGCAAACGGTAGTCGCTTACTTTCTTCGTCTTCGGGTTTATGAGCAGAAACAATCACATCAATCAATCCAGATTTGATAGCATCGACTAAAGACTTCCTATCATCTTCGGAGCGAAGAGGTGGTGAAAATTTTAAGAACGTTTTAAAGTCTCCAATATCGTTATCATTTAAAGATAAGTGATTAATCGATACTCCTGTAGTAAATTTTTTACCATTTTTTTTATTTTTCTTTATGACCTCGACTGATTTTTGCGAGGAGATCTGATTTATATGATATCGGCATGGATATTCTTCTAGTAAAGTAAGGTCTCTCTCAATAATTATTTTTTCTGCTATTGAAGGGATGCTTTGTAAACCTAATCGAGTAGCAATTTCTCCTTCATTGATACATCCCGCTTTAGAAAGTTCATAATCTTCAACATGTTGCATTATTAGAACACCCATGTCAGAAGCATAATCCATAATTCGAGACATAATTTCAGTGTTCTGCACTGCTTGATAAGGATCGGTAAAACCAATTATCCCTTTCGCAGCAAGTAAACCGAATTCGACCATTTCCTTTCCGTGCATCTCTCTAGTAAGGCATGCCGCTGGAAAGATATTGAGGTTTGATTTGTCTCTTCCTCTTCTAATAATGAAATCCACCATGGATACATTATCAATTAATGGCTTAGTGTTCGGCATTGTGACTACTGATGTGACACCACCTGCTAATGCTGCTTGAGTTAATGTTCTAAAGTTTTCTTTATATTCATAGCCCGGTTCACCAACAAAGACATTCATGTCAACAATACCAGGGATTGCAATTTTTTTGCTGCAGTCAAATTCTTCAGTTTTAGCTGATGATTTGGAAACTTTAACGCTTTTTCCGATGTCTTTTATTTTCCCATTTGCATCAATTAGGATAGCACCAACTTCATCCATTTTTTGTGCTGGATCGATAATTCTACAATTTTTTAATATCTTTTCTGTCATTTACAATACAATTTAAGGCAAGCCATTCTAACTGCCACTCCAAGTTCTACTTGCTCTTTAACTAAACTAACATTGATATCGTCTGCTAACTTCGTATCAATTTCTACACCTCTGTTCATTGGACCTGGATGCATGACTAGTGCGTCTTTGCTCGCAAATTTTAATTTTTCCGGTGTAAGACCGTAATATTCATAGTACTCTCGTTTAGAGGGTAAGAAAGAACCTTGCATTCTTTCATTTTGTAATCTGAGCATCATAACTATATCGCAAGACTCTAATCCTTTTTTCATACTCGTGAACGCTTTAACACCCAGTTGCTCAATTGACTCGGGCATTAAAGTTTTTGGAGCAATTACATTTACTTCTGCACCCAACATATTCATTAAGTAAATATTTGATCTCGCTACTCGTGAATGTTTGATATCACCACAGATGGCTATTTTAAGTCCTTCAATTTTTCCTTTTCGATTAATAATTGTTAAAGCATCTAGCAATGCTTGAGTTGGATGTTCTCTTCGACCATCACCGGCATTGATAACTGCACAATTTACTTTTTGAGATAATAAATTTGGGGCTCCTGAGTCCTGGTGTCTAATAACAATCACATCTGGGTGCATGGCATTCAAAGTCATCGCTGTGTCCATTAAGGTTTCACCTTTTTTAATTGCTGAGTGCGCAATATTCATTGACATAACATCAGCCCCTAATCTTTTTCCGGCTAAATCAAAAGAACTCTGGGTTCGAGTGGATGGTTCAAAAAATAAATTAATTTGAGTTTTACCTCTGAGTAAATCTAATTTTTTTGAGCTACTTCGATTAAGTTTTATAAACTCTTTGGCTTCATTGAGAATTTGCTTGGCTTCTTGAATAGATAAATTTTGGATTCCTAAAAGGTGTTTGATTTCTTTTTTAATAGCTTTTGCAGTGGCCATTAAAATTAACTCTATAGGGCTTTTTGTGGGTCAGATCAAGTTATTTATTCAGAAAATCTAAAAAACCTTGCAAGATAAAAGCAGCAGCGTTTCGATCTAATGTTTCACGCTTACTGCTGCTATTTATATCTAAATCCTTCATTATATTAAATGATCCCTGACTAGATAAGCGTTCATCCCAGAGAGTGATAGGAATTGAAATATTTTTTGATAGATTTATTGATAGATCTTTAGCAGATTGTGAAGAGGGGCCCGCTGAACCATCCATATTGATTGGATTGCCTATCACAACACCTTCAATATTATTTTCATTAATGATAGTAACCAACTGTTTTAAAAAACTTGTAAAATCTTTTTTTTCTAAGGTCTTATAAGGAGTAGCTATTTTTCGATTTTCATCACAAAGTGAAATACCTACTCGAGCTTTTCCTGGGTCGATACCCATAAGTCTCGATTTTTCCTTTATTTTTTTTCTAAAATCCTCAATATCAAGCATGAATTTAATTTAAATTGTGATAAAACACATAAAAATTAACTTATTGCACAAATGTCCTTAGATAAAGAGAAAATTAAACATGTTGCTAAATTAGCTAGAATCTCAGTTGATGACGCTAAGGTAGAGAGTTTAACCAAAGATTTAAATTCAATTTTCAAGTTTATTGAACAATTAAATGAATTAAAAACTGATAAAGTTGAACCCTTAACTTCTATTTTAAATCAATCATTAAGATCAAGAGTGGACAAGATTAATGACGGTAAAATAAGAGAAAAGGTATTAAAAAATTCTCCCAAAGAAAATGAGGAATTCTTTGTGGTGCCGAAAGTGGTCGAATAATGAGTGATATAACTACTCAAAACTTAAAAGATATAGTTGATCAAGTTAAATCAAAGAAGATTTCTTCAGTAGAATTAACCCAGTCTTATATTAAAAATATTGAAAAAGGTAAAAAACTTAATGCTTTTGTTACAACTACTTTCGAGCAAGCATTAACGAGCGCCAAACAATTTGACGCTAAACCTAATTTTGAGCAACTGCTTCCAGGAATTCCTTTAGCCGTGAAAGATTTATTTTGCACAGTTAATACAAAGACAACAGCGGGCAGTAATATTTTAAATAACTTTGTTCCAACCTACGAGTCTACGGTTACAAAAAATTTATGGGACAATGGAGCTTTTCTTTTAGGCAAATTAAATTGTGATGAATTTGCAATGGGGTCTTCAAATGAAACAAGTTTCTTTGGAAATGTAATTAATCCAGTTGGTGATCAATTAGTCCCAGGTGGTTCCTCAGGTGGTTCATCATCAGCTTTAGCCGCTGATTTTACACCGGCAACAATTGGAACAGATACCGGTGGTTCTATTCGACAACCAGCATCATTTACAGGCACAGTAGGTTTAAAACCAACCTACGGTTTATGTTCACGATGGGGAATAGTTGCTTTTGCTTCGTCTTTAGATCAAGCAGGACCAATGACTAAAACAGTTTCTGATTGCGCGATCATGCTTGAGGCAATGGCTGGCTTTGATGAAAAAGATTCAACATCTATTAAAAAAGATAAAGAACATTATTCAAAAAATTTAAAGGACAATGTTAAAGGTTTGAAAATTGGCATACCTAAAGAGTACCGAGTAGATAACATGCCTAAAGAAATAGACGAACTTTGGGAAAAAGGTAAAAAAATTTTAAAAGATTTAGGCGCTCAGTTAATAGATATTTCTTTGCCACACACTAAATATGCACTGCCTACTTATTATATTGTGGCTCCAGCAGAAGCCTCATCTAATTTAGCAAGATATGATGGTGTACGGTATGGTTATCGATCAAAAAAAGGAAAAGATTTAATTGAAATGTATGAAAATACCAGATCGGAAGGCTTCGGTGATGAAGTTAAACGAAGAATTTTAATTGGTACTTACGTATTATCTTCTGGTTACTATGATGCTTATTATCTAAAAGCACAGAAGGTTAGACAATTAATCAAAAAAGATTTTGATGACAATTTTACTAAAGTGGATGCGATTTTAACACCGTCGACCCCAAGTTCAGCTTTTAAAATCGGTGAAAAAACTAATGATCCAGTTTCAATGTATTTAAACGATATCTTTACCGTACCAGTTAATCTGGCAGGTTTACCAGCAATTTCAGTTCCGGCTGGCTTAGATAAGAAAGGTTATCCTTTAGGGTTACAATTAATTGGTAAAACATTAGATGAGCAAAAAATCTTAAACATTGCGTATGCATTCGAGAAAAATTGCGGCTATAAAAACAATATTAAGAAGTGGTGGGTATGAGCAAAGAACAATTCGATTATTTTGTAAACGGTGATCAGGGCAAATACGAAGTTATAATTGGGCTTGAGGTCCATGCTCAAGTTTTATCTAATTCAAAATTGTTTTCTGGTTCCGCAACTAAATTTGGGGCTGAACCCAATACACAAGTTAGTTTAATCGACTCGGCCTTTCCTGGAATGTTGCCTGTTATTAATGAAGAGTGTGTAAAGCAAGCAGTTAGAACAGGTTTAGGTCTTAACGCTAAGATTAATAATTACTCTGTCTTTGATAGAAAAAATTATTTTTATGCAGATTTACCTCAAGGTTATCAGATTTCTCAGTACAAAAATCCAATCGTAGGTGAGGGTAAGGTTCTGTTAGATATGCCCTATGGATCTAAAGAAGTAGGGATCGAACGTTTACACTTAGAACAAGATGCTGGTAAAAGTATTCATGATATGGATCCAACCAGCACGTACGTTGATCTAAATCGTTCTGGCATAGCCTTAATGGAGATTGTCAGTAAACCTGACCTAAGATCACCCGAAGAGGTTAATGCCTATATTAAAAAACTTAGAAGCATTATGCGATATCTTGGGACATGCGATGGTAATATGCAAGAGGGTTCACTAAGAGCAGATGTTAACGTATCGGTTAGAAAGGTTGGTGACAAAAAGTTTGGGACAAGATGCGAGATTAAAAATGTTAATTCAATTAAATTTATGCAAATGGCCATTGAATATGAGGCTAAAAGACAAGTTGAGTTAATTGAAAGCGGTAAAACCATAGATCAAGAAACTAGATTGTTTGACACTAAAAAAAATGAAACTAGATCAATGCGTTCTAAAGAAGACGCCCATGATTATAGATATTTCCCTGACCCTGATTTATTACCGCTGAAACTTGAACAAAAACTGATTGATGATTTAAAAAAATCATTACCTGAGTTACCAGATCAGAAAAAAGAAAGATTTATAAAAGAATATAGTCTGACACCTTATGAGGCTAACGTTTTAGTTTCTGAGAAAGAAATTTCAGATTATTATGAAGAGGTTGCAAAACTATCAGATAAAAAATTAGCTGCTACTTGGATGTTAGGTGATTTCTTTGCAATGCTAAATAATAAAGGGTTAAATATTACCCAGTCTCCTGTCTCAGCAAAGAATTTAGCAGAATTAGTTCAATCAATTAAATCAGGTGAAATTTCAGGCAGAATTGCCAAAGAAGTTTTTGAGATTATGGTGCAAAGCGGAGATAACCCTAAGAAAATTATTGAGTCGAAGGGTATGAAGCAACAAAGTGATCCAAAAGAATTAGAAAAAATGATTAATGAAATTCTAACCAAAAATAAAGATAAAGTAGAGCAATATCGCTCAGGCAAAGATAAGTTGTTTGGTTTCTTTGTGGGCCAAGTAATGAAAGTTTCTGGCGGTAAAGCAAATCCTCAATTAGTTAACGAGATATTAAAAAAACTTTTAAAAGGCTAAAATGCCTAAAAATTTAGATTTAACTGACAATCTTGAACAGTATATTATTAATCATTCTGATGATTTAACTACCGTTCAAAAAGAAATTATTGCCTACAACCATTCTCTTGGTGATGAACAACGTTTACAAATTTCAATTTCGCAAGCACAATTTTTACAATCAATAGTCAAAGCAGCTAAAGTTAAGAAAATATTAGAGATAGGAAGTTTTACTGGGTTTAGTGCGTTATCGATGGCTTTAGCATTACCCAAAGACGGTAGTTTAATCAGTTTAGATAAAAATGAGACAACCGCAAAAGTCGCAAAGAGTTATTATGATAAGGCTAAAGAAAAACGCATTAAACAAATCATTAAACCTGCTTTAGAAAGTTTAAAAGAATTAGAAAATAATAAAGAAATCTTTGATTTAATTTTTATTGATGCTGATAAAGACAATTATACCAACTATTACGATAGTGCTATTAATATGATCAATGCGGGCGGCTTAATTATTATTGATAATGTTTTATGGCATGGTGAAGTCGCTGATAAAAATAATAATGATAAATTTACTAATATCATTAGAGATTTTAATGAACACGTCAAAAAAGATCAAAGAATTACAAAAAATATCATCCCGGTTGGTGATGGTTTAACTGTTTGTATTAAAAAATAATGTTTACTGTTTTTGGTTTTTACAAGTTTAAAAAGATTACCGCTTTAAAGAAAGTTAAGACTTTTTTTCAAGCAGAACTTTTAAAAAATAAAGTTAGAGGGACGATTATTTTTTCCTCCGAGGGTATTAATGGGACGATTGCTGGTCAAAAAGCAGCGGTTGATAGGACAATTAAAGTATTAAAAAGAACACTTAAATTTACTCATTTTGATAGCAACAATACTTCATTAAGCAAATTTCAACCATTTCATCGAGGAAAAGTTAAGATTAAGAAAGAAGTTGTACCTATTGGTCTTAAAATCAACTCTAAAAATAAAAAACAAAACAGTTACGTATCGGGAAAATCTTGGAATAAATTAATATCAAATAAAGACACTCTAGTAGTTGATGCCAGAAAACCGTTTGAATATGAAGTGGGGACGTTTAAAAATGCCGTTAATCCAAATGTCACTCACTTTAGAGATTTCCCTAAATATCTTAAACAAATTAACAAAACAAAACCGGTTGCGATGTTTTGCACCGGTGGCATTAGATGTGAAAAAGCTTCTGTCTATTTAAAACAGAAAGGTTTTAAAAACGTTTTTCAATTAAAAGGTGGAATTTTAAACTACCTAG
>JAYPCI010000014.1:0-2620 GCA_038124645.1 Candidatus Pelagibacteraceae bacterium | reverse complement strand
CAGAAAGGTTTTAAAAACGTTTTTCAATTAAAAGGTGGAATTTTAAACTACCTAGATAATGTCAATAAAAAAGATAGTTTATGGCAAGGCGAATGCTATGTCTTTGATAATCGAATTTCAGTTAAGCACGGATTGAAGCAAGGATCTTTTTCAATGTGTAGTGGTTGTCGTACACCTATTTCACCACTAGATAAAAAATCTAATATGTATGAGGAGGGGGTTTCTTGTCCAAATTGCTTTGAAAAGTTAACAGAAAGTCAAAAAGCTAGATTTAGAATGAGACAAAAACAAATTAACCTTGCAAAGAAGAAAGGAACCAAGCATATCTTCCAGAAAGAATACAATATATGAAATCAATGAATTTGGTGGGTGAACCAATTACGGATCTGCTAAAAAAGATAGCAATACCCGCAAGTACAGGAACATTGTTCCAAACTCTTTATAATGTGGTTGATACATTCTTTGCTGGTAAGATTTCTCCAAATGCCTTAGCGGCAATTGCGAAATCATTTCCATTATACTTTATTATTATAGCAACGGGTGTAGGTATCGTAGCTGCTTCAAATGCTCTTATAAGTAATTCATTAGGCGCTAAAGAAGATCGAACGGCATCTTTATATGTGGCTCAATCACTGCTTTATTCAGTAATTGTTGCTATTGTGGTTACGATAGTTGGTTTAACTTTATCTGATGATCTTTTAAGACTAATGGGTTCCGATCAAGAAACTATCAACTTAGCAACCGATTATCTTGATGTAATATTTTTTGGTACTTTCATTTTTCTAGTCCAGATTTCTTTAAACGGTACTTTAAATGCACAAGGAGATACAAAAAGTTATAGAAACGTATTAATTGTCAGTTTTTTCTTAAATATAGGACTTAATCCTTTGTTTATTTTTGGTTTAGGACCTATCCCTGCCTTTGGAATTGCCGGTTTAGCAATTGCAACAGTTATTGCCCAAATGTTAGGTTTAGTTTACCTAGCTTACAAAGTTTATTGCTGTGAACTTAAACAATATCTTAGTCCGCAATGTTTCCTGCCGAAATTTGATTTAATTAAGAATCTTACCAATCAATCTGTTCCGATCATGATGAGTATGTTTATGATTGGTTTAGGAATTTATAATATCTTATTCTTTGTTAGTAAATTTGGTTACTTAGCAGCGGCTGGGTATGGTTCCGCACTTAGAATTGAACAAATTCTCTTATTGCCAGTGATAGGGTTAAACACAGCTGTTTTAACCATTGCTGGTCAAAACTTTGGAGCGAAAATATTTACAAGAGTTGATGAAGTATATACTAAAGCAATAATTTTTGGTTCGACGTTTATGATCTTTGCCGGGGTTGTAATATTTTTGCTTGCCGATAATATTGTTTCAATTTTTACTGACAACCAACAGGCAATAAATTTTGGTGCCGATTATTTAAAAGTTGCAGCCTTTATAGGTCCAGTTTATCCAGTTTTTTTTATTACAAATGCTTTATTTCAAGCGATTAAAAAACCTATTTATACAGTGATCATGACGTTCTTGAGATTAGTTCTTTTACCATTCTCAACCATGTGGGTCGTGGTCTTTATTTTAAATGGAAGTTTTAAAGATTTATTTTTAGGATTGTTCTTTATTAATTGGACTTTTGGGATTCTGGTATTTTTATTTGCTAAGTTTTACACCAATAAACTATTTGCTAAATTAAAGACTGTTTAGAAGAATCGGTTTTAAAAACGTGGTTAACTCGACCCTTTCTCTACAATTTACCTTAGAAACCTTCTAGTTATTGCTTTAAAAGCTAGATATATCAACAATTTAGATGAAAGTGATAATCATTATCATATTGCTTGACAATGAGAACTATTCTCAATAAATAGTCCTCATGGAAATAAGTCCGTTTTTAAGTTCATTATTCATCATGCTGAGAGAAGGTTTTGAGGCAATGCTCATTACTCTATTAGTATTTATGTATATCGATAAAATGAATGCAAGGCACAAAAGACCTGCAGTGTTCTGGGGTTTAATTGCTGGTGTTGTTGCTTCTTTATTTATTGCTTTAGGATTTAAAAAAATCGCTGGCTTAACTCATGCTCATGAAGAAATATTCGAAGGGGCAGTGATGTTATTAGCGGCAGGAATGTTAACTTATGTAGCATTTTTCTGCCATAACGCTAAGAAACATATTGAAGGTAAAGTAGATCACGCTATCGCAACTGGCAGTTCATTTGTACTATCTTTAACAGTATTCTTTGCAATCGTCAGAGAAGGATTTGAAATCGTTTTATTTTATTCAGCACTAATTACGTCAGGTATGTATAACACTATGCCGGTTTTCGTCGGTGCGCTAGTTGCAATCTTTGCATTAGTTGTCATCTACTTTGGTTTGAACCGAATAACTAAAATTATTCCAATGGCAACATTCTTTAGAGTGTCTTCAATTGCACTTGTTTTAATTGCCATCTACTTCGCTTATGAAGGTATACACGAAATAAGCGAAAATATTGAAAAATTGATTTAATTATATATCCGTATATATTACTGAAAAACAGAGGCGCCCTTAGCTCAGCTGGATAGAGCAACGGTTTTCTAAACCGTGGGTCAGAGGTTCGAATCCTTTAGGGCGCGCCACT
>JAYPCI010000013.1:26845-35732 GCA_038124645.1 Candidatus Pelagibacteraceae bacterium | reverse complement strand
GGACAGTATGAAAGAATTAAAGTAAATAAATTTTTATCGATAATTAAGCTGGCTACATAGGCAGCTACTAATCCTAATAGCACCAATATTAAAGTTGCAATCAAACTGTGAAAAGCACTATTAGCTATTTCTGAAAATTTTTTCTCGGCAAAACGACAACCGACAGAAGCTCCTAAAAACATCAAACAGTAATTGATAATATTATTAGGCAGTTGGTACGAGGCAATTTCTGTTATTTGGAGCAAACCACTAGCCACTAAAGTTCCTGTTAACAAGGCTGCTGGTATTTTTATTTTATCAAACAAAACAATTAAAATTATTGATAGTCCAACCAAGTATAAAAGCTCAATTAAATTTTGATCTACCTGTATAGTGTTTTGAATATTTGTGATTTCAGCATCATAAAAACTATTCACAAAAAAAGGAAAGACAGTCACGATAATAATTAATCTGATTAAATGTGCAGTTGCCACATGACTTAAATCTGATTTTTCATGTTCAGCTAAAATCATCAGTGGACCTAAAGCTCCTGGGGCAGCTGAAAAAATTGAAGTTTTCTTTTCATAATGAGAAAACTTTTGCAGGTACTTAGAAACTATCATGATGCTTAGCAAAATATAAACAAACATGATTAAAGAAGTCCAAACCCATTCATGAATGTGTGAGAATAATTCTTTATCAACATTGTAGCCAATATATAAACCCAGCACGATTAAGATTAGACTTAAAATTAATTTAGGAACTTTTAATTTAATTTTACAAAAAGAAGTGATCGTAGTTCCAATCATAGGACCCAAAAACCAGGCGAGGGGTAAATTAAAGTATTCAGCAATGATTGCAGCTGGTACAGAAACTATAATAACTAGTAAGAATTCTTTAGTTAAAATTTGTTTAAAATTGTCTTTATTAAAAGGAATAGCTTGGTTATTGTGCATCATTCATGAAATTAGGTTTTATTGGAACAGGCAAAATTGCATCATCAATTATTTTAGGCATCTTTAAATCTAAATTAAAGGTGTCTCAAGTCTATATCTCTTCCCGAAATAGAAATATAGCAAAAAAACTCAGTCAAAAATTTAAAAAAGTAAAAATTATAAAAGACAACCAAGAAATTATTAACAAAGCTTCTCATGTTATCCTTTCAGTAACACCAGAGGTAGGTAAAAAAATTTTACCGAAATTAAACTTTAAAAATAAAAAGATTATTAGTCTCATTTCAACTATTCGTATCAATCAGTTGAAACAATTGTGCCGGTCAAGCACGGTGGCGAAAGCAATCCCTTTACCACCCATTGAAAATCGTTTGGGCCCTATAGTTATTTGTCCAGCAAACAAAGCAGCTAAAAATATTTTCAAATATCTAGGTGAAGTCGTTGAAGTCAGCAATGAAAAAGCCAGTTATAGATTTTGGTCAGCTGCTGCTTTAATGGCTACTTACTATGAGATGTTGAATACAACGACTAATTATTTAACTACTAAAGGTGTTAATAAAACGAAAGCGACCAAATATGTTGGGGAACTATTTTTAGCTTTGACGAAGGATGCTTTATTAAAGCAAAGAAGTTTTAAACAATTAGTGGCAGAGTCTCAAACACCTAACGGAATTAATATGCAGGTACTAAAAGAACTCAAAAAAGGTAAATTTTTTAATAAATTAAAAAAATCTTTAAAAAATATAAATAAACGATTAAGTAAGTAACGATGGAATATTTTATTCAGCAAACAATTAATGGTGTCACTTTAGGTTCAATTTACGGCTTGATCGCTATTGGTTACACGATGGTTTACGGTATTATTGGGATGATTAACTTCGCTCACGGTGATATTTTTATGGTTGGAGCGTTTGTTGCTCTAATTTCTTTTATTATTTTTGGTTTAACTGGTGTCGCACTGCCTATCATCCTTTTATTAGTCTTACTGATTTCGATGTTGTTTACCGCCTGTTATGGTTGGACCGTTGAAAAACTTGCTTACAAACCTCTTCGTGGTTCTTTCAGATTAGCACCACTTATTTCTGCTTTAGGGATGTCAATTGTTTTGCAAAACTTTGTACAAATTTCTCAAGGTGCCAGAGCTAAAGTTTATCATTCAACTTTAGATGGTCGATTAGAATTTTTTAAAGAATCAGATTTTGTGGTGATCGTAAGTTACATGCAAATTTTTATGGTTTTATTAACGGTCGGCTTAATGATCATGTTTACTTACTTAATTACTAAAACGGATTTAGGAAGAGCGCAAAGGGCGTGCGAGCAAGATAAAACGATGGCTTCGTTACTTGGGATTAATGTCGATAGAACTATCTCCTTAACCTTTATTATGGGGTCAACCTTAGCCGCTGTGGCTGGAATGATGTTTGTTATGTATTACAGTGTAATTGATTTTAGAATTGGTTTCTTAGCCGGCGTTAAAGCATTTACCGCTGCCGTACTTGGAGGAATTGGTTCTATACCCGGTGCGATGTTAGGCGGCTTATTATTGGGTTTAATTGAAACTATGTGGTCAGGTTATGTCTCAGTTGAGTACAAAGATGTAGCAGCTTTTAGTGTCCTGATTATTGTACTTATATTCTTCCCAACAGGATTTTTAGGTAAACCAGATATTGAGAAAGTTTAATGATAAGTGAAAATTTAAGACAAAATTTAAAGGACAGTTTATTTACAGGAATAATTGCAACTGCAATTTTTTTACCAATTGTTGGTTTAAGAACAGAGCTTAATCAAGAAAAAACAGGTTTAGAAATCATTCCAGAATGGAATGTAACACTTTTGTTAATATTGTTCTGTGTTGTTGGTCGCTTTATTATTAATTTAAGAAAGCAATCTAAATCTAATGTTATCGCTAACACTTTTAGTCAATTAGGAAATTATTTTGCCAATAAAGGAAAAATATTTGTTTTCAGTGGTTTATTATTTGCAATCGTTTTTCCTTACTTGCCATTTACAGATCGCTACTTAATGGATGTTGGTATCATGGTCTTAACTTACATTATGTTAGGTTGGGGTTTGAACGTCGTAGTTGGATTAGCTGGAATGTTAGATTTAGGCTATGTTGCATTCTATGCTGTGGGTTCTTATTCATTTGCTTTAATTGCAACAGAGTTCGATTGGTCCTTTTGGATTTGTTTACCGTTAGCAGGACTCTTTGCTGCTTTTTTTGGAATTTTATTAGGTTTTCCAGTTTTAAGATTAAGAGGAGATTATTTAGCAATCGTAACTTTAGGTTTTGGTGAAATTATCAGAATCATTTTAATTAACTGGTATGATTTGACTAACGGTCCTGATGGTATTTCTGGAATACCTCGCCCAACTTTTTTTGGATTAGATTTTACTAGAAATCCGCCAGAGGGAACTGAAAGTTTTCATACTTTTTTTAATTTAGAATATTCTGGCATGCATAGAATAATATTTTTATATTATGTCATTTTAGTTTTAGCTCTCATTACTAACCATGTAACTTTGAAAATTAGAAAACTACCAGTAGGTAGGGCTTGGGAAGCATTAAGAGAAGATGAGATTGCATGTAAATCCCTAGGAGTAAATCCTACAAACACAAAATTAACTGCCTTTGCAATTGGAGCTATGTTTGGAGGTTTTGCTGGATCTTTCTTTGCCACCAAACAGGGTTTTATAAGTCCAGAAAGTTTTACGTTTATCGAGTCTGCAATCATTTTAGCCATCGTAGTTTTAGGTGGGATGGGTTCACAAACGGGAGTGGTCTTAGCAACAATCTTTTTAATTGGTTTTACTGAAACGTTTAGAGAGCTGGAGCAGTTTCGAATGATTGCCTTTGGTGCGGCTATGGTTTTAATTATGCTTTATAAACCAAAAGGTATTTTAGATCAGCGAGACCCAACCATTAGACTGAAAGGAAATAAATAAAGATGAGTGAAACGTTACTTTCAGTTGAAAATTTATCAATGAAATTTGGTGGGTTAGTAGCAGTTGATAATTTAAATTTTGATGCCAAAAAAAACCAAATCACCTCAATCATTGGCCCTAATGGTGCTGGTAAAACAACTGTTTTTAATTGTCTTACTGGATTTTATAAACCTTCTTCAGGAAAAATGCTTTTACATCATAATGAGAAAGCGTTGCTCTTAAATAAATTTACAGATTTTAAAATTGCCCAACAAGCTAAAGTAGCAAGAACGTTTCAAAATATCAGATTATTTCCTGCAATGTCAGTTCTTGAAAACTTATTAGTGGCACAACATAATTTTCTAATGAAGGCTTCAGGTTACAGTGTGTTTGGTTTATTAAATTTAAAGAGATATCAGATAAAAGAACAAGAAGCCGTTGCTAAAGCAAAATATTGGTTGGATATTATTGGTTTAACGCACCGTGCAGATGATAATGCAGGCGATTTACCTTACGGCGACCAAAGAAAATTAGAAATTATTCGAGCGATGTGTATTGATCCAAGATTGCTTTGTTTAGATGAACCAGCTGCTGGTCTTAATCCAAAAGAGTCTAGCGAACTAAACAAATTATTAAAATTTATTAAAGACGAAAAGAAAACAGGAATTCTTCTGATAGAACATGACATGAGTGTAGTGATGGGTATCTCTGATCATGTTGTTGTTTTAAACTACGGCAAAAAAATATTTGAGGGCACGCCAAAAGAAACTACGCAAAGCAAAGAGGTTATCGAAGCCTATTTAGGAGCTGAGGAATAATGTTAGAAATAAATAATATTGAAACTTTTTATGGAAAAATCCAGGCCCTGCGTGGCGTTACGGTGAAAGTAAATGAAGGTGAAATAGTCTCTTTAATTGGTTCAAATGGTGCTGGTAAATCAACTTTATTAATGGCGGTTAGCGGTGTTAACCAAGTAAGAACTGGTTCCATAACATTCAAAGGACAAAATATAGAAAATCAAAATCCGCATGAAATTGTTAATTTAGGTATTTCGCAAGTACCCGAGGGTAGGAGAATATTTTCAAAACTTACAGTGGAAGAGAATTTAAGATTGGGCGCTTTCCCAAATGAAAAAGCTAAGTATTATAGTGAAGACATCAAAGAGGTATTTGATCTTTTTCCAGTGCTTAACGAAAGAAAGAAACAAAGAGGTGGAACCTTATCAGGCGGTGAACAACAAATGTTAGCAATTGGTAGAGCTATGATGAGTAAACCCAAAGTGTTATTACTTGATGAACCATCATTAGGTATCGCTCCCAAATTAGTCAATCAAATTTTCAATTCTATTAAAAACATTAATAAGGAAAAAAAAGTGACAATATTTTTAGTCGAACAGAATGCTAAAAAAGCTCTAGAACTTGCTAATCGAGCTTATGTACTTGTTAATGGCAAAGTAACGATTGAAGGTTCTGGGTCTGAGTTACTCAATAATAAAGACATACAGTCTGCTTATTTAGAAGGGGCTAAATAGACCTCTATTTCTTACATTTATTCAATAAAAATTTTCAAATTTACAGTTTACAATAATTACGTTTCAGTATTTATTAACGTGATTAATTAATTAATTAATAACAAAGGAAAACTCATGTTAAGAACAATTAAGAAAATTGCATCATTAGTTGTTGCTTCAATCCTAATCACTACTATCACGGCTCGTGCAGAAGTTATTGTTGCTTCTGTGGGTCCAATGACAGGTGACTTAGCAGTATTCGGAGAGCAATTAAGATATGGTGCTGAAATGTGGGAAAAAGACGTTAATGCTAAAGGCGGAATTAACGGTGAGAAAGTTAAACTAGAAATAGGTGATGACGCGTGCGATCCTAAACAAGCAGTAGCTGTAGCTAACAAAATGGTTGGTATGGGTGCGGTTTACGTTGCAGGTCACTTCTGTTCTGGTTCTTCAATTCCTGCATCTGCAGTTTATTCTGAAGCAGGCGTAGTACAAGTATCTCCTGCATCAACGAACCCTAAATTTACGGATGAAGCTAAAGGCGACAACGTATTTAGAGTTTGTGGTCGAGACGATCAACAAGGTGAAGTCGCTGGTGCGTTTATAGCAAATAACTATAAAGGTAAAAAAGTTGCAGTGATACACGATAAAACTGCTTACGGAAAAGGATTAGCTGATGAAACTAAAAAAGCTATGAATAAAGCTGGTGTGAAAGAAACTCTATACGAAGCTTACACAGCAGGTGAAAAAGATTATTCAGCTTTAGTTTCAAAATTAAAAGCAAACCAAGTGGATGTGCTTTATGTAGGTGGTTACCACGCTGAAGCTGGAATCATGGCTAAGCAAATGAGAGCGCAAGCTATGAATACAGTTATTTTAAGTGGTGACGCTTTAGTAACACAAGAGTACTGGAATATTACTGGTGATGCTGGTGAAGGTACATTAATGACTTTCGGTCCAGATCCAATGGAAAAAGCTAGTGCTGCTGCTGTAGTGAAAAAGTTTAAAGACGCTGGATTAAACCCAGAAGGTTATGTGCTTTATTCTTACGCTGCACTTCAAGTGTTTGAACAAGCTGCTACCCAAGCTAAATCTGTAAAAAGCAAAGATCTAATTAAAGCAATGAGATCAACTACTTTCGATACTGTAATTGGAAAAATTAAGTTCGATAAAAAAGGTGATGTTGTTGCCTCTAAAGAAGATCCTTTATACATTTTTTACAAATGGAGCAAAGGTAACTATAAACCTTTATAATAAAACTTAAGTTTTATAAAATAAAAGGGGGCGTATGCCCCCTTTTTTTTAAGGAGCGACTATGGAAATAACATATGATGATTTTAAAAAAGTTTTAATCAAAGTTGGAACTGTTTTAGAAGTTAAGAAAAATGAAAAAGCCAGAAAACCTTCACTCATCGTGAAAGTAGATTTCGGCAAAGAGATAGGTATTAAACAATCCTCTGCGCAAATTACGCACTACTACAATGAGCAAAATTTAGTTGGCAAGCAAGTGATTGGGGTTTGTAATTTTCCTACAAAAAATATTGCCGGTGTAACTTCTGAGGTATTAATTTTGGGGGCCATTGAACAAGATGGGAAAGTTGTTTTAGTCCATCCATCACAGCCAACTGAAAACGGTTTGGATATTGCTTAAAGCATTTTCTTTAATATTTTATCTTGAAGTACCACATGATGGAAAATCACAGCTAGAATATGAAGGGCAATTAAAGCGATTAAGAAATAATTAGCATAAATATGTATTTCATAAAATAGATCCGATAAGTCAAAATTATTTAAACCAAAACTAGTTTGAAAAAATATAAAATTAACATCTTCACCCATATACATTTTTTTTAGCGCACCTGATGTGGTGATCAGAAAAACAGCTAAATACATAGACCCATGGCTTAATTTTGCAATTAATTTTTGAAAAGGAAAAGCATCATTGCCCAATACTGAAGGTGTCATTAACTTCCAAATTAATCTTAAAATAGTAATATAAAGTATCATGATCCCACCTAAGGCATGATATTGTTCTAAATCAACCCGCTCTTGAGAGAAATCAAGATCAACCAAATAAAAACCAAAAGGAATTTGAAAAATTAAAATTAATGCGATAGTCCAATGAAATAGTTTGGCAACTATTCCGTATTTGTTTATAGTAGCAGTAAAATTCATGAGAACATTTTTACAATTTTCTAAATTAATCACCACCTTAATTGTGTTTATTTTAGTTTATGCAACCACAAGCTTTGCTAATGAGGAGGCAATTAAAGGCAGACAACAAATTTTTAGTCAAAATTACAAAATTGCTAAAGCAGTAGCGGTTCAAATTAAAGGACAGAAATATGCCGATGCGCAAAAATCCTTATTAGAGATGAGTGAAAATTTTACTGAGGTTTTAGACTATTTTCCAGAGGACTCTAAGACAGGGTTTGATACCGAAGCGTTGCCTAGTATTTGGGAAAACACAGATGAATTCACAACGTTAATGCAAAAAGCGTCTTATGACTTAACAGTGTTAGCAAAAAAATTAGATAATCCCTCAGGTGATTTAAGAGCACTTCAAAAGGAACTCATGTGGGATAATTGTTCAGCTTGTCACGATAAGTTTAGAGCCGAACGTTAATGTATTCTCAAATAGTCCCACTCATTTTATTTGGTATTGCGACAGCTTTTACACCTGGTCCTAATAATATCATGGCATCTTATTCGGGTTTTAATTTTGGTTTTAGAAAAACAATTCCTTTAATGCTGGGGGTCATTTTTGGTTGGACTGCCTTGCTCATATCGATGGAGGTAGGTTTGATTTTTGTTTTTCAAAAATTTACTATTTTGCAAGACATAATCAAAGTTATTGGTTCAGTTTTCTTGATTTATCTTGCTTATAAGATCGCATTCTCCAAACCTGACAGTAAAGCACTAATTGAACAACCCATCACCTTTGCCCATATGTTTGTTTTACAATTTGTAAACCCAAAAGGGGTCATGGTGGCTACGATCATTGTTTCAACTTTTATTGATATTGAATTTAACTATTTACGTGACGCCTTATTCGTAACCTTCATATTTTTTTGGCTCGCTGTTTTTAGTATTTCAACTTGGTGTTTAATGGGAAAATACTTAAGACATTTCGCAACGAGCAAAAAATTTCTACAAGGATTTAATTATACAATGGCAATATTATTAATCGTGTGCGTTGTATTATTTTATATTTAGTAATTTGCAACGATTCTAATTAATTTAAATCACCCGAAGCGGTCACCTTATAGGTTTAGATAAAACTACCAATGACTAAATTATTAGTATGAGTTTAGTGCAAATATTAATAGCTGGACTGATCTATTTTACTGCTGTTAGCAATAAAGATGTTGCTGATAATACGACAGTAAATCAGGGGCAATCTGCATCTAATGTTGTAACCGAGAGTGCGCCGCAAGAAAAACTGTCTACTCCTGAAGTTGAAAAAGCTCCAGCAACACCGCCAGAGATAACTGCTAATATTGAAACTCAAAAAGAAGAA
>JAYPCI010000013.1:18588-26745 GCA_038124645.1 Candidatus Pelagibacteraceae bacterium | reverse complement strand
AGCTCCAGCAACACCGCCAGAGATAACTGCTAATATTGAAACTCAAAAAGAAGAACAAGTTGTAGCGAGTACAGTTGAACCCGCAACTGAAGAAAAACCAGTCGAGCAAGAGCAACCGGCGACACCAGTCGTTGAAGAAAAAGAACCACCTACCGAAACTAGCAATACTGAGGAAAACCAGTCAGAGGTTGTTGCCCAAAGTTCTACACCCACTGAAGCAGAAACCACATCAACTAACTGGGTCAAAATTATAATTTATATAGCAGTTGGTATTTTTGTAATTGCTGGTGGATTATATTTCTTTGTTAATAGACAAAAACAATATGTTCAAAGTGCTGCTGATCAGGCTAAAGCTAAGTACGAAGAAAGACAAAGAGAGAGAGACCAAGAGGAAATGGGCACTAGCGAACCAGAACAAACAAATTCTCCAGAATCTTCAGAGGACTCTAATAATTCCGACGATCCAAACAAACAAGGTCCTTAGTTTTTTTAATATTTTTTAAGTTTTTTTGCTTAGCGTTTAAGCTTATTTGCATTATATATAGGCGATGCAAATAAAAAGTAAAAATTCTTTTCAATCTCTAGACGAAATTCAAATACAAGGTAAGAAATTAAAGTTTTTTAACTTAGCTAAAGCAGAACAAAATGGTCTTACCGGCATCAGCAAACTGCCAAAATCGCTAAAAGTTTTAATTGAAAACTTATTAAGGTTTGAAGATGATATCACAGTTGATCAAAAACAGATTTCCGCACTCAAGGATTGGTTAAAAACAAAAAAATCCAATGTCGAGATTGCTTATCGACCCGCAAGAGTGTTAATGCAAGATTATACTGGCATCCCGGCTGTCGCTGATTTAGCAGCAATGCGTGATGCGGTGAAAGAAAAAAATAAAGATCCAAAGAAAATAAATCCTTTATCTACTGTTGATTTGGTTATTGATCACTCTGTCATGGTTGATGCTTATGCCTCAAAAAACTCATTTAATCAAAATGTTGAAAAAGAATTTTCTCGAAATGGTGAGCGTTATGCTTTTTTAAAATGGGGACAGAAAGCCTTTGATAATTTTCGGGTTGTGCCGCCAGGAACGGGTATCTGTCATCAAGTTAACTTAGAATATTTATCTAAAGTGGTGTGGAAAATTAAAAGCGGTAGTGATGCATATATTTTTCCAGATACATTAGTTGGTACAGATAGTCATACCACTATGGTCAATGGTTTAGCAGTTTTAGGTTGGGGTGTAGGCGGTATTGAAGCAGAGGCTGCCATGTTAGGTCAACCGATTTCGATGTTAATCCCCGAAGTGATTGGTTTTGAAATTAAAGGAAAATTAAACGAAGGTACGACTGCTACCGATTTGGTTTTAACTATTGTTGAGATGTTGAGAAAAAAAGGTGTTGTCGGCAAGTTTGTTGAATTTTATGGTAGTGGTTTAAAAAATTTATCTCTTGCTGATCGAGCAACTATTGCAAACATGGCTCCAGAGTATGGAGCGACGTGTGGTTTCTTTCCAGTCGATGAGGAAACCATTAAATATTTAAAATTTTCTGGTCGAGATCAAGAAACTATCGAAACGGTCGAGCAGTATTCTAAAATTCAAGGATTATGGGCGAGTGATGATATAGTTTTTACTGATACTTTATCTTTAGATTTAGGAACAGTTGTGCCAAGTATTTCTGGACCTAAACGACCACAAGATAAAGTTTTATTAACGAATGCGTCGAGTGATTTTAAAAAAGTATTTGTCGAAAACAACAAAAGAGATCAAGTAAAAGACTCCGAAGTGTCTGGAGAAAAATTTAAAATCAAAGACGGCGATGTTGTGATTGCTGCTATTACTTCATGTACTAATACATCTAATCCTAGTGTTTTAATTGGTGCGGGTCTACTTGCCAAAAAAGCGATTGCAAAAGGATTAGCAGTTAAACCTTGGGTTAAAACTTCTCTAGCACCAGGATCTCAGGTAGTGACTGATTATTTAAACAAAGCAGGGTTAAGTACTTACTTGGATCAATTAGGATTTAACTTAGTTGGTTATGGTTGCACCACCTGCATAGGTAATTCAGGTCCCTTAAATCAAAATATTTCAGACGCTATTCAAAAAGAAAATTTATACGCTGTTTCAGTTTTATCGGGTAATAGAAACTTTGAAGGCAGAATTAATCCTGACGTTAAAGCGAATTACTTAGCCTCACCACCACTTGTTGTTGCTTATGCAATTGCTGGTTCAATGTTTGTCGATTTATATAAAGATGCCTTAGGTAAAGATAAAGAAGGTAAAGATGTCTTTTTAAAAGATATTTGGCCGAGCAATAAAGAAATTGAAGATCTAATACTAACTTCAATTAATGCCGAAATGTTTATCAATAGATATTCTAATGTGGCTGAAGGACCAACTGAATGGGGTAAAATTAAAACAGAAGAAAGCAGTATTTATAATTGGCAAGATAATTCTACTTATGTAAAACGACCACCATTTTTTAATAACTTACCAGATCAACCAGAAGGTTTTAAAAAAATAGCAAATGCTCGTCCTTTATTAGTCTTAGGAGATTCAGTTACAACGGACCATATTTCTCCAGCAGGTTCGATTAAAAAAGATAGTCCAACCGGAGACTATTTTATGGAACACCAGGTGCAGCAAAAAGATTTTAACTCTTATGGAGCAAGACGAGGTAACCACGAAGTGATGATGCGAGGCACCTTTGGTAATATTAGAATTAGAAATGAAATGGCGCCCGGGACTGAAGGTGGCTTTACGACCTTGCAACCTGATGGCAAAGTTACTTCTGTTTATGAAGCAGCTATGGAATATCAAAAACGTGGAGAACCACTAGTGGTGATTGCCGGTAAAGAATATGGCACTGGCTCCTCTAGAGACTGGGCTGCAAAAGGGACTAAACTTTTAGGTGTTAAAGCAGTAATTGCTGAAAGCTTCGAGAGAATTCACCGTTCTAACTTAGTGGGTATGGGTATCTTACCTCTACAATTTAAAGCAGGTTTTGATCGAAAAAAACTTAATATTAATGGCAGCGAACTCTTTACGATTATTGATATTGAAAAAGGTATTAATCCAAGAGCAGAAGTCAATTGTGAAATAAAATATAAAGACGGCACTATTAAAAAGATTAACTTACTATCAAGAATTGATACTGAAAATGAGATTGAGTATTACAAACATGGTGGTATTCTCCAATATGTTTTAAGAAACATGCTGTCTTAATATGAGAGAGATTAAAGTCAAAGTTCATCCATCCTCAGCTAATTTAAAAAAAGAAGATCAACTGGCTTGGCAAATTGCCGAAATTGCCTCAGATAAATCAAGACCAAGTGGTGAAGTAATCGACATGATTATCAATCGAATTATTGATAATGCCTCTGTAGCAATCGCTTCCTTTAATCGAAAACCTGTGGTTTCAGCAAGAGAGATGGCGCTAGCGCATCCGAGAAAAAATGGCGCCACAGTGTTTGGTATTGATGCTAAGAAAAAATTTGATTGTGAGTGGGCTGCTTGGGCTAATGGAACAGCAGTTCGAGAATTAGATTTTCACGATACATTTTTAGCCGCAGACTATTCACATCCAGGCGATAACATTCCACCAATTTTAGCTGTCGCTCAACAAAAAAATTGCAATGGCTTAGATTTAATTAGAGGCATTTTAACAGGCTATGAGGTGCAAGTTAATCTAGTGAAAGGCATTTGCTTACATGAACATAAGATTGATCATATCGCACACTTAGGACCAAGTGCAGCTGCGGGTATTGGAACTTTATTAAATTTAAAGACTGAAACAATTTATCAAGCAGTCCAACAAGCTTTACACACAACAATTTCAACAAGACAATCAAGAAAAGGTGAGATCTCGAGCTGGAAAGCATTTGCCCCAGCACATGCTGGAAAATTAGCGATTGAAGCGGTGGACCGTTGTATGCGTGGGGAAGGAGCACCAAGTCCAATTTACGAAGGTGAAGATAGTGTAATAGCTTATGTTTTATCAGGCAAAGAGGCTGAATATACAGTCCCGCTACCTGAAAAGAATGAGGAGAAAAGGGCGATCTTAGAAACTTATACCAAAGAACATTCAGCCGAGTATCAAGCACAAGCACTTATCGATTTGGCAAGAAGTATCAGAAAAAAAGTTAAAGATTTTTCAGCCATAAGAGAAATAGAAATTCATACCAGTCATCACACCCATAATGTGATCGGGACAGGGGCTAACGATCCACAAAAAATGGATCCTAATGCGAGCAGAGAAACATTAGACCATTCAATTATGTATATTTTTGCAGTTGCTCTTGAAGATGGTAAGTGGCATCACATCAATTCTTATGCTCCTAGTCGAGCTAAAAAACCCTCAACAGTCGAGTTATGGCATAAAATTAAAACTTTTGAAGATCCCGCGTGGACTAAAAAATATCACGACCCTGATCCTAAAAAGAAATGTTTTGGTGGCAAAGTATCTATTCATATGAAAGATGGGAGCGTGATTACAGAAGAAAAAGGACTAGCTGATGCGCATCCTGCCGGACTTCGACCTTTTGGCCGAGCTCAATATATCGAAAAATTTAAAACTCTGACAGATGGTTTGATTAGCGTTAAAGAATCGAAAAGGTTTCTAAACTGTGTACAGAATTTAAAAAACCTTAAAGCTAAGGATTTGGCAGGTTTAAATGTTGAGATCAAAAATACTCTTAAAAAGAGTAAAAGTCGTTCAGACGCTATATTTTAATTCATTTATCAAAGGATTCAGACTGTTGACATTTATAGTTGATTACGGTGAAATCGATCAATTTATAAATTCAATAAAGGGGAAAAGGATGTACAAACTAATCTCAAAACTAACTTTAGTTTTATCATTAATTCTATTTACGTCTGTAAATAGTAATGCATTTGATCCAAACAATACTAAGTGTATCGCTCCAGCAAACCCAGGTGGTGGTTGGGACTTTACTTGCCGTGCGGTAGGTAAAACACTTCAGGACCTTGGATTAGTTAATGGTTCAATGGAAGTTACCAATATGGCTGGTGGTGGAGGCGGAAAAGCTTTTGCTGAAGTCGTAAACAAAAGAAATAATGACGATACATTAATCGTTGCAGCTTCATCTGCGACTGCTACTCGTCTTGCTCAAGGTGCTTACCCAGGTAACACTCAAGACCAAGTACGATGGTTAGGTACAGTTGGTGCTGATTACGGTGTCATCGCTGTGGCTGCAGATGCGCCAATTAATACTTTAGGCGGACTTCTTGAAATGATTAAAGAGAATCCAAGAAAAGTAACTATTGGTGGTGGATCAGCTGTTGGTGGTTGGGACCATTTAAAAGTTTTATTAGCTGCTAAAGAGTACGGCTATCAAGATGTTAGAAAAATTAAATATGTTGCATTTGATGGTGGTGGTGATGCAATCACTCAACTTATGGCAGGTAATGTACAAGCATTTACTGGTGACTTGTCTGAAGCAATCGGTTTCGTTGATGCCGGTGATATCAGAGTGTTAGCAGTATTATCGCCAGACAGAATTCCTGGTAAATTCTCTAATATGCCTACTGCAAAAGAACAAGGTATCAATGTAATAGGTGCAAACTGGAGAGGATTTTATGTTCCAGGTGGTATGAGCGATGATGCTTATAATTACTGGGCTAATGCGATAGCAAAAACTTATGCTTCGCCTCAGTGGAAACAAACAATGGCTAAGAATGGTTTAGCGCCGTTAGACTTAACGGGTAAAGAATTCCAGTCCTTTGTTTCTGGCTCTATTGCTTCAATTCAAGATCTTTCAAGACAGATTGGCTTGATTAAGTAATTAATTAAATTCCTGGCGCCCTCATCGGGCGCCAATTTAATCATGAACGATAGAATTTTTGGATTTATTACTCTAGGTGTATCAGTTTTTTACTTCTGGGCCGCAAGTATAACTGAATTAAGTTTTATTTCAGATCCGGTGGGTCCCAAAAAATTTCCTTATATCGTTGCCTTCTTTTTAGCAGTTTCATCTTTAGTGTTAATTTTTAAACCTGATGCTAAACCCCAGTGGCCAGAAATTAGAAAAATTCTCGAAATTATTATTACCGCAGCTATTTTAATTATTTATGCAACTATTTTACCTGATTTAGGTTTTACAATTTCAACAACTTTAATGGCAACTTTTTTAGCGTGGCGTTTAGGAGCAACGGTTTTAAAAGCATTTATAGCAGGCGCCATTATCTCGGTTACTATTTTTGTGCTCTTTAGACTCGTCTTAGGACTTTCATTAGCAATAGGACCTTTAGGATTTTAATGGAAACAATTAATTTATTACTGGATGGTTTTGGTGTTGCTCTCACACTCGAGAATTTTATTTTAGCGATGATCGGCTGTATTTTAGGAACGATTTTCGGGGCATTACCCGGCTTAGGTCCAGCCAACGGTGTTGCAATATTAATTCCGCTTTCATTTTCTTTAGGTTTAGAAGCAGCACCTGCCATGATCTTATTAGCTAGTGTTTATTATGGTGCCATGTATGGTGGACGAATTTCTTCTATTCTTTTGAATATACCGGGTGATGAACCTGCGTTAATGACCACCTTAGATGGTTATCCAATGACTTTACAAGGACGTGCGGGTGAAGCTTTAACGTTATCAGGTTTAGCTTCTTTCGTGGGTGCGTTCATGGCAACATTAGGTTTAGTTTTGTTAGCACCTTTGTTAGTTAAAGTTGCCTTGTTGTTTGGTCCTGCAGAATACTTTGCTTTATTTGTAATGGCATTTGCCACCCTCGGCGGCGTTGCCTCTAAAAACCAAGCTAAAACAGTTTTAGCCTCATGTATTGGTTTAGGGGTCTCAACTATCGGTGTCGATCAACAAACTGGTGTGCCGAGAATGGCTTTTAATGAAGTTGATCTTTATGACGGAATTGATTTTTTAATTGTGATTGTGGGGATGTTTGCTGTCTCCGAAATCTTTATCTTTATTGAAAATAAAAAAGATAAAGACTTTGTGCAAGAGACTAAGTTTGTCATCGCTAGCATTATTCCAAAGTTAGCAACCATAATAAAAGTTATTCCAGCAACGTTTAGAGCAACGTTCTGGGGTTTCTTCGCTGGTGTTTTACCAGGTGCAGGAGCATCGCTAGGTTCTTTTATTGCCTATACGTTTGAGAAAAAAGTTTCTAATAAGAGTGATACGTTTGGTAAAGGTGATGAGCGTGGGGTCGTTGCTCCCGAAGCTGGTAACAATGCTGCCGCTGGTGGAGCGTTAGTACCGATGTTAACGTTAGGCGTACCAGGCTCTGGAACGACTGCTGTTTTACTGGCGATGTTAATGACTTTAAACGTGACACCGGGTCCACTTTTATTTGAGCAAAATCCTGATGTGGTTTGGGGTTTAATTGCCGCTTTATTTATTGGTAACGTTGTCCTACTAATTTTAAATATTCCATTAGTAAAAGCTTTTTCTCAAATACTTTTAATTCCAGCGCAATACTTAATGCCGGTGGTTGCTGCCGTTTCGTTCGTTGGTATTTATGGAATCTCTGGTTCAAGCTTTGAATTAATCGTGATGGTTATTTTTGGGTTACTGGGTTGGTTACTTCGAAAAATGGATATTCCTTTAGTGCCGGTGATCATGGGTGTGATCCTAGGTAATTTAATGGAAACTAATTTAAGACGAGCAATGACTATTTATGATGGTGAATGGTTAAGATTACTAAATTCCAATGTCTCAATCATTATTTGGTCGATAACTATTATTGGATTTGTGGTACCTTTATTCTTTGGGGCACGAATTAGAGCTGCTCTGGCAAGTTTAAAAAAAACTAAATAATTTTCTTATAAAGACTGATTGCACTTAACCAAGCATGTTCAGCTTTAGGTCCTAAAAACCAATCACCACAAACACCAAGACGATATTTAGCGCTCCAGATACATGGATTATTTAAAGACTGTTTGGAGTAAGCATAACGCCAACCGTGAATATTTTTAAATACTACTGTTTTAGTATTTATGCCTGTTAATTGATTAAATCGTTTCAGTAACAGATTAATAACTTTCTGTTTATTATTTTTAAACTTATTGATGTATTTACGAGCAAATCCCTCGGTTGATTGTATAGTCCATAAAGTATTGTTATCTTTAAATCTTCCTTTAGAATTTTCACAAGCTGCAAAACCGACGACATCATCAT
>JAYPCI010000013.1:16672-18488 GCA_038124645.1 Candidatus Pelagibacteraceae bacterium | reverse complement strand
CTTATTTGATTGTTCGCTTGTTGACCAATAAATTTTTGACTTGGTTGACCAAATTTAAAATCAAAATGATTGCCTTCCCAGAGTTTAACAACTTTATTGTTTTGCAGTTTTAATATGAATTTTTCAAACTCTTTGTTTTTCGGAGCAATATATTGCAGACCATGATCAAAACTTGATTTATGTTTATAGCGTCTATTTGAAGCTCGACCACCCGGTCCTCGCGCTTTATCAATAACAATTACAGAAGATTTTTTAGCGAGTTGATTAGCAATCGTCGCCCCAGCAATTCCAGAGCCGATAATGCCAAAATCAATCATATCGTAAATAATTTTTCGAACGGTTCGTTTATAGTGATTACGTTTAAGTTGACTAAACCGCCAATAATTAGTTGAAGAGCTACGATTAATATAACGATCAGACCTAAGTAACCAACCCATTTATGGTTTTTAATGTACTCAGCAAAATATGAGGCAAAAGTACCAATCATAATCACGGATAAGAATAGTCCTACGACTAGTAAGTAAGTGTATTCTTTAGCTGCGCCCGCAACGCCTAAGACGTTATCTAAACTTAAAGTTATATCTGCGATCAATACTCTAATAACTCCTGTTCTAAAGGGAACATGCTCAGATGATTGCACCTCAGGGGATCTCACTTTGGGTGAGTTAAATAAATCTTGTCTTAAATTATTGATGACCCAAATTAGTAGTACGCCTCCGATCAGCTTAAATATTGCAAATTCTAAGAAAGTGGTTGCTGCTAAAGCAAAGATAACCCTAAAGATGAAGGCTGCTGCGATACCCCAGGCGATGATTTTCTTTCTATTAGCTGGTGCAAAACTTGCAGCAATTAGTCCAATAATGATAGCATTATCAGCTGCCATCACGATATCGATTAACACAATCTGGACGAATATTAATGACTGTTCAAACATATTTTCAACTTACTTATATCATTGAAATGGAATTTAAAATAAATTAACTGATCATTTTATGAGTTACAACACAAATGTTAGCAAAAGTTACTTATTTCAACTCTCAATACCAATATTTTTTTCAAATTTAGCAGTCCCTCTAGTTGGTTTAACAGATACATTTTTGATGGGACATATGGAGTCTGAAAAGTTCTTAGCGGCTACCAGTATTTCAACTGCCGTGATGACTATGATCCTATGGAGCTTTGGGTTTTTAAGGATGGGAACCGTTGGTATCGTTGCGCAGTGTCTAGGTCGGGGCGATTATCGAGGGATTATTTTAACCATTTTTAGAAATTTCATTATCGCACTTGTTATTTCCATCCTCATTATTTTATTAAAACCAATTATTATAAATTTAATTAATAAATTCTATTTACCGACAACCGAAACGAAAGATTTAATTAATGATTATATTTCAGTTCGAATATTCTCTGCGCCAGCAGAGTTGGGCTTATATATAGTAGTTGGTTTATTCCTTGGCTTACAAAAAACTAGAGTTTCGAGTTTAATTATTGCTAGTTTTTGTATTCTCAATATTATTCTTAGTGTCCTTTTCGTTCAAAAATACAATCTTGGTATTACCGGTGTTGCACTTGGAACATTAGTGGCTGCTTATGTTGTTTGTATTCTTGCTTTAATCAATTCTTTTTGGTTTGTCACAGCTAAGTTTAACCTTAAACTTAAAACAACTAATGTTTTTATTTTAGAAAAATTCTTACAATTATTTAAAATTAATTTTGATATTTTTATCCGAACTATTCTGTTAACGTTTGCTTTTCTTTGGCTTAATTATCAAAGTTCATTAATCAGTGAAGAAATTTTAGCAGTCAATTCAATTTT
>JAYPCI010000013.1:13933-16572 GCA_038124645.1 Candidatus Pelagibacteraceae bacterium | reverse complement strand
GTTTTCAAAAAAGCAGGAGTTGCAGCTTTAGTAGGTGGAATATTTCTCTCCACAAGTTTTATAACTTATGTTGCAGCGATCAAATTAATTACCGTTGCTAATGTCGTCTTTATAATTAGTTCGCAGACCATATTTCTTGCTCTCTTTGGCTTTATTTTTTTAAAAGAAAAAATTAGTTCTATAGGTTTAATTTCAATTATTGTTGCCATGGGCGGTGTTTCTTTAATGGTTGGCGACTCTATATTTTCAGGTTCATTAATTGGTAACCTTTGTGCTTTGGTGATCCCGATCAATTTTTCAATTTTAGTTATGATTATTAGGAAATATCCGCAATTAGATATGTTGCCTGCTATTTTCTATGCTGGGATTTTAGGTAGCGTCTATGGTTATTTTTTAACTGATAGCATTATTATTTCTTCTCACGATATATTTATGTCATTTTTATTAGGCGTGCCCCAATTAGCTTTTGGTTTTACTTGTATAACCATTGGATCAAGAACCACGCCAGCAGTGACGGTCGGAATTTTAATGCTCTGCGAGACAATTTTTGCTCCGATATGGGTTTGGTTATTTAAAGATGAGTTACCACCATCAAGTGTGTTGTTAGGAGGTCTTTTAATAGTTTCTGCGGTAATTATTAAATATTACGATAAAGTTCACAAAGAAAAAATTAAAGTTTGACTTTAACATCATTTTAAAACAAAATTTAATTTCAACGGGAGAGTCTATTTATTAGCGCCGAAGGAGCAACGACCCCGGAAACTCTCAGGCAAAAGGACCGTTGACGTAATAACTTCTGGAAAGCAGGCTTAGCCTCACCGAAGGAGCAAATCTCTCAGGTACCTAGACAGAAGGGGAATAAAAGAGAAGTTATTATGACTGAAAACAAAACTGCTTTATATAATTTACATAAAGAGCTTGGTGCTAAATTTGTTTCTTTTGCTGGTTACGAGATGCCTATCCAGTATTCAGAAGGTATTGTTAAAGAACATACTTATACTAGAGAGTTTTGTACTTTCTTTGATGTTTCCCATATGGGTCAATATTTTTTAACAAGCGACCAAGCTATAGAAAAAAAATTAGAAAATATTATTCCAATTGATTTTTCTAAATTGAAATTAAACCAATCCAAATATTCTGTTCTTTTAAATGATGAAGGCGGAATTATTGATGATCTGATTGTTACCAGATTAGATAAAGGATTAATGATTATTTTAAATGCCGCTTGCAAACATAACGATATTCAAGTTATTGAAAAATCTTTAGGTTCTAACATCAAAGGTAAACTCAATAATGATTTATCTTTAATTGCTATTCAAGGTCCCAAAGCGGTCGAGGTACTTAACAAAATTATTCCTGGTGTAGAAAATTTAAAATTTATGAACGGGCAACCCTTTCAATTTCAAGGTCAGCAAATTTATGTTACTCGATCAGGCTATACAGGTGAAGATGGCTTTGAATTATCTATTGATAACAAATTAGTAAACAATTTAGTAAATGAATTTAAAAAAAATTCAGTTAAACCAGCCGGTCTTGGTGCCCGTGATACATTAAGACTAGAAGCAGGCTTATGTTTGTATGGACACGATTTAAATGAAAAAATAAATCCTATTGAAGCTAATTTGTTGTTTGCAATCTCTAAGTCTAAAAGAGAAGCTGGAGGATTTAAAGGTTGGGAAAAAATGAAAGATTTAATAAATTCAGGTCCAAAAACTTTAAGAGTTGGTATTAAACCGAATGGCAAAATTATTGCACGAGAGGGAACAAAAATTTATTCACAAGATAACCAAGAGATCGGAGTTGTGACTAGCGGAACGTTTGGCCCTAGTCTAAATTACCCTGTGGCTATGGGTTATGTAAAAAAAGAATTTTCAGCTATCGGTTCAAAGTTGATGTTAGAAGTTAGAGGCAAAAAACACGAAGCTATTGTGGCAGAGCTTCCATTTTATAAAAAAAGCTACGTAAAGTGAGGATGTATGAGTGAAGTTAAATATTCAAAAAAACATGAGTGGGTAAAATTAGAAGGCGATACAGCAACAGTTGGTATTACAAAGCATGCAACAGAAATGTTAGGTGATATTGTATTTGCAGAAGTACCTGAACAAGGCAAGCAAGTAGCAGCAGAAGGTCAAGCAGCGGTTGTTGAATCTACAAAAGCAGCGAGCGATGTTTACAGTCCAGTAAGCGGTGAGATTGTTGAAGGTAATGCAAAAATTGTCGAAGATCCATCTTCAATCAATACTGATCCGGAGGGTGGCGCTTGGTTTTTTAAAATTAAATTAAGCAATAAAGCTGAGTTTGATAATTTAATGACTAAAGATGCGTATGAACAGTTTGTAAAGGATAATCCAAATTAAAATGATTGAAGACAACCATAAAGAATTTATAGCAAGACACATTGGTCCCTCGATTGATGAGCAGTCCAAAATGTTAAACTATTTAGGTTATAACAGTCTTGATAGTCTAATCGAAGCAACGGTCCCTAATAAAATTTTGGACCAAAAACTTCTTAAACTCACAGAGGCAGTTTCTGAAAATGATGCACTTCAACAGTTAAATGCGATCGCCAAAAAAAATAAATTATTTAAAAATTTTATTGGCATGGGTTATTACGACACTTTATTACCCAAAGTTATCTT
>JAYPCI010000013.1:0-13833 GCA_038124645.1 Candidatus Pelagibacteraceae bacterium | reverse complement strand
ATGGGTTATGGTGGACCCCATGCAGCATTTTTTGCAACTAAAGATGAATTTAAAAGAGCAATGCCTGGTCGAATTATTGGTGTTTCCAAAGATCGGTATGGCAATAAAGCTTATCGCCTATCATTACAAACACGGGAGCAACATATTAGAAGAGATAAAGCAACAAGTAACATATGTACTGCGCAAGCACTCTTAGCAATTATCTCAGCTGCTTATGCCATCTACCATGGTCCAAAAGGCATTAGCAAGATTGCCGATAAAATTTCAAAGTTAGCTAAATTATTTTATGACGGTCTAGCTAAAAGTAAGTTTAAAGTTCTTTCCAAAGATTTCTTTGATACGGTTACGGTGCAAACAGACAAACAAACTAAGACAATTTTACAAAAAGCCCTTAAAAAAAATATTAATCTTAGAAATGTAAACAACAAGAGTATTGCTATTGCTTTTGATGAAAATAAAACAATCGAAGATGTTAATACGTTGCTTGAACTATTCGGGGTTAAGAAAAAATATACAATTAAACAAAAAATAACATTAACGAATATTCCTGAAAATCTTAAACGAACTTCAGCATTTATGACCCATCCGGTTTTTAATAAATATCACTCAGAAACTGAGATGCTTAGATATTTAAAAAGATTAGAGGACTCAGATATTGCTCTAAATCGTTCAATGATTGCACTAGGCTCTTGCACAATGAAACTCAATGCAACGGCAGAACTTATTCCTATTACTTGGCCAGAATTTTCAGCACCGCATCCTTTCGTGCCCCCAACACAAATGCAAGGTTACAAAATACTCTTTAATGACTTAATTCATGATTTAAAAGTCATCACCGGTTTTGATGCTGTTTCACTGCAACCGAACTCTGGCGCTCAAGGTGAGTATGCTGGTTTAATGACAATTAGAAAATATCATCTCAGTAGAGGTGATAAAAATAGAGATGTGTGTTTAATTCCAAGTTCAGCGCATGGCACTAACCCTGCCAGCGCACAGATGTGTGGGATGAAAGTCGTTGTCGTTAATTGTGATGCGAATGGAAATGTTGATATTAATGATTTAGAAACTAAAGCTAAATTGCATTCGAAACAATTATCTTCTTTAATGGTGACTTATCCATCAACGCATGGAGTCTTTGAAGAAAAAATTACTGATATTTGTAAAATTATTCATCAGCACGGTGGTAAAGTTTATATGGATGGCGCTAATCTTAATGCCTTAGTAGGTATTGCCAAACCAGGCAACTTTGGTCCAGATATTTGCCATATCAATTTGCATAAAACTTTTTGCATTCCTCATGGTGGTGGTGGACCAGGCATGGGTCCAATCGCCTGCACGAAAGAATTACAAAAGTTTTTGCCAAATCATAAAGTTATTAAAGAAAGTGGTCCAGCAAGTGGTTTAGGAGCGGTCTCCGCAGCTCCATGGGGTAGTTCGTCGATCTTACCCATTTCGTGGATGTATATTAAAATGATGGGACCGGAGGGTTTAAAGCAAGCTTCACAAGTTTCAATTTTAAGTGCGAACTATATTGCAAAAAAACTATCTAGTGATTTTAAAGTTCTTTATACGGGCAATAACGGCAACGTTGCGCATGAATGTATTATTGATATCAGACCGATTAAAACAGCAAGTGGCATTTCCGAAGAAGACATTGCTAAACGCTTAATTGATTATGGTTTCCATGCACCAACGATGTCTTGGCCGGTAGCCGGGACAATTATGATCGAACCTACTGAAAGTGAAAGTTTAAGTGAAATCAATCGATTTTGTGAAGCTTTAATCTCTATCAAAAAAGAAATTGATAAAGTGCAAAGTGGTGAATTTGATAAAATAAATAATCCACTTAAAAATGCGCCCCACACGTATGTGGAACTATGCAGTTCTGATTGGGAACATCCATACTCTCGAGAAACAGCAGCCTTTCCAAGTGAATTTATTAAGAATAATAAATACTGGGCTCCAGTTGGTAGAGTCGATAACGTTTTCGGTGATCGTAATCTTGTTTGTTCATGTCCTTCGATTGATGAATACCGCGATGAAGCTGCTTAAACATTAATGAAGATTGCGGTTATTGGCTCAGGCATTTCAGGATTAGCTGCCGCTTATCATTTATCCAAACAATATAAAGTCGATTTATTTGAGAAAGATGACCACTTTGGTGGGCATGCTTATACTTATAAAATTGAACATGAAAATCTCAATGTTGATTTAGGTTTTATTGTTTTTAATGAATTAACCTATCCTAATCTTTTAAATTTTTTCAAAGAACTCGAGGTTAGTTATGAAAAAAGCAATATGTCTTTTGCGGTGAGCGTAGCCGATACCAACGTTGAGTACGGTGGCACCGGTTTCAATGCAATCTTTGCTAATCGAACAAATATTTTTAATTTCAATTTTCTTAAAATGCTTAAAGAAATAGTTAATTTTTATACAGAGACCTCACAATTAACAGAGGTGGTGACCAATAAATTTACTCTAGGTTCTTATTTAAGTTCTATTAAGGCTTCGGCGTATTTTGAAAATTATCATATTATTCCCATGGTCGCGGCGATCTGGTCCATGCCCTATCAGCAAGCTAGAGAATTACCTTTAAATCTTTTTGTCGAATTTTTTAACAATCATGGTTTATTTAAATTAAAAAATAGACCGCAGTGGTTTACTGTCACTGGTCGAAGTCACACTTATGTTAACAAGGTGTTAGAGAAAATTAGCGGTGAATATTTTAAAAATTATAAAGTCAAATCTATCATTAGATCTGATGAAAATGTTAGATTAGTTATTGATCATCATGAACAACATTTAGATTATGATCATGTAGTTTTAGCAACTCATGCTGATCAAAGCCTTCAACTATTGCAGACACCCTCAACGCAAGAACAAAAGATTTTGCAAGAGTTTACTTATTTAAAAAATGTAGCAGTTCTACATACAGATCCCAATTTAATGCCAAAGTCAAAAAATGCTTGGGCCAGTTGGAATGCTTTATCTAATAAAGAAGCTAGTCAGACTTGTGTTAGTTACTGGTTAAATAAACTGCAAAATTTAAATACAGAACAAAACTTTTTTTTAACTTTAAATCCTATTCGAGCAATTGAACCCAAAACCATTATTAAAGAAGTTGAATTTACACATCCTTTCTTTAATGCAACTAATCATCAATTAAAAAAAGATTTAGCTTCGCTTCAAGGTTATAAAAGGACTTGGTATTGTGGCAGTTATTTTGGTTACGGTTTCCACGAAGATGGTTTAAAATCTGCTTTAACATTGGTTAAAAATTTTAAAGCTTAATGGAGTCTTGTCTTTATAATGGTTTTGTAACGCACCGACGGTTTAAACCCGTAAAACACTTTCTGTATTATAAAACTTTTTCTCTATTACTCGATCTTGATGAAATTGAAAGTTTAGCAAAATCTAATCCTCTCTTTTCTTATAATAAATTTAATGTGTTTAGTTTTTATAATAAAGATCACGGTGACCGCGATGGTAAATCTTTAAAAGAGTGGGTTTTAAATAATCTTAACAATTTAAATATCGAGCATCAGATCAATAAAATCAAGTTACTTTGCTTTCCACGTATCTTTGGCTATGTTTTTAACCCGTTAAGTATTTTTTATTGTTATCACAACGATGAGTTACAGTTCATTTTTTATGAGGTGAAAAATACTTTTAACGAGCAACATACTTATGTGTTTAAAATTAACCAGACGGGCGTGCTCAATCAAAATTGTAAAAAAAAGTTTTATGTCTCACCTTTTATGGATATGGAAACAGATTATAATTTTAGATTAATCAAACCCAAACAAACGTTATCTGTCTTTATCAAACAAACGGATAGTTCAGGTACGATATTAACGGCAGTGCAAAAAGGGGAGCGAAAAGAATTCAGTTTTAAACAACTATTAATCAATTTTTTTACTTATCCCTTAATGACGTTAAAAATAATTTCCGCTATTCATTTTGAAGCTTTACGCTTATGGAAAAAAGGGGCAAAATACCGGGGACGTTCAGAAAAAATTAAAAATAATTTAAGTTACGAGGGGGAGAGTTGAGTTTATTTAAGATTTCAGAAAGATTTGTCATCAATAAACTGAAAAATATTGATGAGGGTAATTTAAGATTAGTGAATTACGACGGCAAAGTCTATCAGTTCGGAGATCTGGCAAGTCCTCTTAAAGCTGAAGTACAAATCAATAATCCCAAATTTTATATTAATATTATTTTAGGCGGTAGTTCAGCTATGGCTGAAGCACATATTACGAAAGATTTTTATACTAATAATTTAACTAATCTGATCGAATTGATGGCGAGGAATATAAAACTGATTTATACTTTCTCAGGTAGTGCCAAGCTACAGACCATTAAAAATTTTTTAAAAAAGATTTTTGCCTCCAATACCAAATCTAAAAGTTTAGAATATATCTCCAAACATTATGACTTAGGGAATGAGTTTTTTTCAATCTGGTTAGATAAAACTTTAACTTACTCAAGTGCAATCTATGAAAAACCAACTGATGATTTAGAGACCGCGCAAAAGAATAAATATCAAAAACTTATTGATCTTCTAAACATCAAACCCAATGGTAAAGTTTTAGAAATTGGTTGTGGCTGGGGAGGGTTTTCTGAATATGTAGCTAAAAATTATGACGTCACAGTAGACTGTATTACTATTTCCAAAAAACAATATGAGTATGCTAAACAAAGAATGTATGACGCTGGTTTAGATAATAAAGTCAATGTCAATTTTTTGGATTACCGAGATTTAAAAACACAATACGATCATGTGGCTTCGATCGAAATGATTGAAGCGGTGGGCGAAAGTTATCTCGATACTTATTTTAAAAAGATTAAGCAGTCATTAAATCCTAACGGGACTGCAGCAATCCAAGGTATTACAATTAAAGACGAATTGTTTGATCGTTATCGAACTAGTGAAGATTTTATTCAAAAATATATTTTTCCTGGTGGCTTTTTACCGTCCTTAGGTTTTATGAAAACTATTATGCACAAGCATAACTTAAACTTAACCGCCGTTCATTCTTATGCAGATCATTATGCGCAAACGCTTGCTACCTGGCGTTCTAATTTTTTAACATCTTGGCAACAAATTGCGCCTCTTGGATTTAATGACGCGTTTAAAAAGATTTGGGAGTTTTATCTAAGTTATTGTGAAGCTGGCTTTAAATCAAAAAATATAGACTTGATTCAATTTTCGATGTCTAATAAGTAATGACAATGCGATTTTTTTTAAGTGCATTATTACTAATTTTTTTAACAGGCTGTGCAAGTAATATGAAACCAACAGATTTTCAAGGACAACAACCACGTTTAATTATTGAAGATTATCTCTCCGGTAATGTAAAAGCTTGGGGCGTTTTACAAAATCGCTCTGGCAAAGTCACGCGACAATTCAAGGCCGACTTAAACGGCAAGTGGGATGGCTCTACTTTAATCTTAGATGAAAAATTCGATTGGACTGACGGTGAAGTGCAAACGCGACAGTGGACAATTAAAAAAATTGATGAACATAACTATGAAGGCACGGCTTCTGATGTAGTGGGTACTGCAAAAGGATTTTCTTATGGTCCCGCGTTTAAATTTGAATACGTATTATTAGTACCGGTTAAGGGCAAAAACATTAAAATTACTTTTGATGATTGGATCTTCATGCAAGATGAGCGAGTAGCCATCAATCGTGCCACGATGACGAAGTTTGGTATTAAAGTTGCTGAACTTACAGTGATGTTTGTAAAAGACTAAATTCTCAACCTCTGGTTTAAAAAAAAAAATTTTATTATTATTTTCTTTAAAAAATAAAGCCAAAGTGGACTTTTATCAAATATTGTCCATACTACTTAATATTGATCAGAAAAATTTTAAGCTTTGTATTTTTTTTAAGTAATATTGAACTAATGCCTTCGATGTTGCATGCCGGCGCTTGTTGGTCCGGTACTTTGACGACTACATTCACAACAACAGTAGCTTGCGGAGTAGACAATCAAAAAAGTTCAATAGGTAACGGCGCTAATCTTACAATTAACCACAATATAACAAATAATGTAGGAGGTGGTACCGGCAGAAATGGTGATACTCTAGATATACGTGGTGGCGGAACAATAACAATCAACAACAATGCTACGATTTACAGTAGATCACAATTTGGAATAAATCTTGAGTCTGCTGGCGTTACTATAAATAACGGAGTTAACGGGGTAATAGACTCAGATGGTTTTAGAGCTATTCAATATGGTGGCGGTGCCTCATCTGGAACAATAGATAATCTAGGAACCATTGGTACTTCAGCTACGCCTGTTGGAATACTTTCTCAAGGAGCTTCTTTAACATTAAATAATTCTCAAGGTGGAGATAATGGTTTGCAATTTACAGGAAACTTACCGGAAAATTATAATATTATAATTAATAGTACAACTGACTATGGAAAATTAATTTCATATAGCAATAACTGGTATCAAATAACTGGAACTATGAATGTTGATATAGACTCAAGATCATCTGTTTCGGCGGGTACATACCAAGATGTTTTTTCTGCTAGAATAGCAACAGCAAGAGATTTTGCTTCTTCAAATTTCGATTCCCTAACTGGAACCTTTGGTACATTAAACTGGGAACTGACTTCAAGGACAGTAAGTGATATAGTTTATTGGGATATCACATTTACTAATTCAAGAACTTCTTATACATCAAGAGTTACAACCTCATCACTATCAGCGGCAGCAAAAGTTTTGGAGAGTATTAATACGCGTGGAGCAAGATCTACGCTCACAACTAATCTTGATGCTTTATCTGATACAGCCTTAGAAAAAGCAGTTCGACAAATCAAAGGAGCGACGCTTCAAAAGAATATTGGTCAAAGCGTTAGAAGTAATAATAGTTTTAGAAGAGCGATGTCGAGCGCTAGAGCGATTGGTAATAATACTAATTTAGTTAGAAATAATTTTGCTGATTTAACAACTACTGATTATTTAAGTTTTAATGGATTAGATCAAAATACTTTTACTATAATTGATAAAAATAATTTCACCTTTAAAGATTTAGCCGCAATTTACAAAAATAAAAATCTGTTGTCATTTGGCAGCTATGGGAATGAGATGTATTTAAGAACTTTTGGTGGTGCGACTGAGCAAGATAAAGTAGGAACTGATATTGGTTATTCTTCAACCACCGCTGGCTTTGTGTTTGGATCACAAAGTGTGCTTAGTCAAGATTTACAAGCAGGTTGGGGACTGGGTTTTTCAACAACAGGTTTAGATTATGATGAAGGCTATGGTTTAAATAACACTCATTCATTACATGCTAATTTCTATGCCGATAAGGATTATGGTTCTTATAAAACGAATTTATCTTTTGGTTCTTTTTTATCGAAAAGTAATTCAACTAGAAATGTTACAGAAGGCGCTACCCAAACTCTAAAATCGACTAATTATGATCTAGGTTTTGATATTAAATTGGACCTAGTTAAAACTATCAATTTATTTGGTTGGGAAGTCTCACCTCTGGCCAGCATAACTTCAAGTTATGTTATCCAAGATGATATTAATGAGTCCGGTGGAGATTTAGCGTTAGATATTAATACGGATAATTTATTTCAAATTAAACCTGAACTCGGCTTAAGTTTTGATCGAAATTTTGGCAATACTCCCGGTACTAATAAAAAACTAAGTTTTTCGATCTTTGGTAGCAAAGAGGAAAAATTAGACGGCTCAGACTCGAGAGCCACAATTAGAGATACCGGAGATGGTTATGCTTTAATCGATAGTCAAAAAACAGATAAATTTTTAACTTCTGGACTAAGTTATATTTCAACCAATGAGATAAATAATTCCTTATTAAATTTTGGTGCCTTTTTAACTCAGAACGAGCATGGCACCATGGACTCAGGTTTATTATCTTTCAATTATCAGAAGAAATTTTAAATTAAATTTAGTTGATAATCTCTTGCAGTAGTTACTTCTTTAGGTAAGTTTAATTTAACGTCTGCAAGCGTGATTAATTGATCTTTTTTAATTTCTTTAGTCATCACTGCGTTGTCTGTTAAACCTAAAGGTAAAACTTTTTTATCTTTAGATGTCTTCGCGGTGATCAATCGACCTCTTGCACAAAAACCTCCTTCACCGTCTAATTTCTCACCCACTTTTAAATCTTTTTTGGCATAAGAGGCAACTTCAGCATTATAATTAATTGTATGACCCGTTGCTTTGTTATCTAAAGCGATGGAATAAATAGACTGGGCTAATTCTAAACCAATATAGTGATAAGGTCGCCAAATCGCTGAATAAGATCCAGAAACATCGGTCACCATACCGTAATCTTTAAAACAATTTTTAACATATTGATTCTGTGCTTTGATAACGATGTAAACACCCCAACGTAAATCATTAGCAATATCTTTTTTATTTTGATCAATACTTGAAATCACTTCGACTTGACCATCAAAATCAATGAGACCACCGTCTGCTTTTGGAATTAATTTTTTAGCAATATCGTAAACACCCACGGGTGGAAACGTTAAACCGTTTGGGGGGCATTTTAGATTAGAGGCATTACTGACTGCACACATCTCTATTGCTGATTTATCTCCACATAAAAAACTATTAAACATTTTAGGGTTCATGCCTGACTCATTTTCTGCTCGTTCTTTAGTCAGTCCATAATGCTCCCAAACCGTATCCGGGGTTGAGTACTCAAACGTTGGATGATACTTAGTGCCTTTACCAGCACAAGTGACATGAAAACCATTTAGTCGAGCCCATTCAATTTGCTCTAGGATCAGAGAGGGTTGATCACCATAGGCCATCGAGCAAATAACATTATTTTGTTTGGCTAAATCTGCTAAATATTTGCCACACGTCACATCCGCTTCGACATTAACTAAGATTAAATGTTTTTTATTATTTAAGATTTTAGTTGCATGAACTGTACCCACAATTGGATTACCAGTTGCTTCTATAAATATCTCAATTTCTCTATCTAATGCTTGCTCAAGTGAGTTTACAAAATTTATTTCTTTAACAATGTTTTCAGGAACACCGCTCTTTAAACAGTTCTTTTTGGCTTGGTCTATTTTAAGATCAACAATGGTATCAATTTTAATTTTTTCTAACTGATTATATTGGGAGAGAAACATGCTGATAAATTTTCCACAGCCAATAAAACAGACCTTAATAGGTTGTTTCCTCTCTTTTAACTTAGTGTGTAGATACATAATTATCTTTTCACAAATTTATCAATTAAGAATAAATAAAGTCGATAAGGCAAGATTCTAAATATTTTAAGCAGTGTTGTTAATTCTTTGGGAAAGTCTATTTCAAAAGCAGAGGATTTCGTTAACCCTTTGAACATTTTCTCCGCTGCAAACTCAGGTGATTTGATAAAAGGCATTTCAAATGTATTTTTATCAGTCAGAGGTGTTTTAATAAATCCCGGGGAAACTAAAGAAATTTTAACGTTATACTTTTTAAAATCAAAATAAATGCTCTCAGTAAAATTTGATAAAGCAGCTTTTGATGGACCGTATCCTGAAGAATTCGGCAAACCTCGATAACCAGCTATTGAGGATACAATTGAGATATGACCATTTTTTTTCTCTTTGAAATATTGTTCAACCGCTTTGACGCAATTTAAAACACCAAAATAATTGACGTCCATAACAAATTTTATTTGTTCTAAATTAATCTCTTTTTCCTTATTTGGGTCATAAGTACCACTACAAAAAACACAAAGATCAATTGTGTTGAACTTTGCGATAATGTCTTGGAAAACGTTCGCACATTGATCTTTATTTGTGACATCAAGTGGGAAAGAAAAAATATTCGGGTCTTGCGCAATTTGTTCTAATTTATCTTTACTTCTGGCAGAAATTGCTACTTGCCAACCTTCTCGAGCAAACTTTTCTGCAAGTGCTTTTCCAATTCCACTGCTTGCACCCGTGATCCAAATTTTTTTATGGTGTTCTTGCATCATTTTCTTTATATCTTAATTAATGCTAAATAATAAATATTTTTCATTAGCTTTAATAATATTAATTACCTTTTCAGCTTCTTTTATCGGTAGTTATGCGACCATGGCTTACAAAGAACCGTGGTATTCTGAATTAATTCTGCCTACCTTTAATCCTCCGAGTGCCGTGTTCGCGCCAGTCTGGACCACACTTTATATCATGATGAGTGTCGCTATCTGGTTGGTTTGGAAGAGATCCTTTAATAATAGAGTGATGACTATTTATTTTGTGCACTTGTTCTTTAATGCGATTTGGAGCGTGTTATTTTTTGGTTACCACAATATTCTTTTGGCATTAATTGATTTAATTATCATTTTAGGATTTATAATTTGGTTAATGGTGATTTATTTTAGAGAAAACAAAATTAGTTTTTATTTAATGGTACCGTATCTCTTATGGTCGTCCTATGCCTTTGTGCTTAATTTAACGATATTAGTAATCAATTAATATGATTAGGAGAACTAACAGAATAGTCCAAAAAGATTTTCTTAAACAAAATAAAAATTTAAAAATTTTAGATCTTGGCTGTTCCAATAATAATTATTGGGAAGAAGCTAATCATTTTGCGGACATACACGACTTTAGAGAAGAATTTTCTAAACTAAAATTACCTTTTACCAAACTTGAGATCGGAAAAAAATTACCCTTCAAAGATAAGGAATTTGATTATGTCATTCTTAGCCATGTCATGGAGCATGTTGAAAATCTTTTAGAATTTAAGCAAGAAGTAGAACGAATTGCAAAAGCAGGATACATAGAATTACCAACTAAATTAAATGATAACCTGGTATTTGGTTGTGATGATGAGTTAGGTCACAAATGGTGGTTTGAGTATGATGACGATTTACAAAAACTTTTATATACAAAAAAGATTGATGCGCTTGAAAAGTTTTTATCAGTTGGTTCGATTTGGAAATTTCAACATTACTTTGAAGATAGTTTTTTACTTCAATTATATTGGGAAAATGCAATTGATTTGAAGGAAAGAGCACCCTTTAAAGTCGAGTCAAAAATTACTTTTTTAACGCTGGTTAGAAAATACTTTAGTAAAAAAATTAGAAGTTTATTTTCAAAATTTAAAAGATAATTTTTTGTTGGGATATTTTCTTTTAAATAGGATTTGATTAATAAAAATTGTCATTACCACTATTAAAATACTGCCTACAAAAACTGGCATGAATAAAAATTCATAAGAAACATCTGTGAAAATAGCAATCAGGGGATTGGCAGCTGCTGGTGGATGAATAATATCAAAATAGGACATTAAAAAAACAGCCAAACCAATACCGAGTGCAATACTTAAAAAAGAAAATCCCAATACGTTATTCAAAACTATTCCGATAAACATTGATAGTAAATGACCCAGAATTACATTTTTGGGTTGAGCAAATTCACTTTTATAAAAGACAAATACAATTAAAGCAGTAGAGCCAAATGAAAACATTATCCATAAACCTGTGGATGTTTTTTCTGTTAAAAGCGCTAAAACACCAATAACTAAGCTAGCGCCCAAAGCATTTTGAAACATTTCATAATTTTTTTTTGGATACATATATATTTTTTTTATAAATGCTTTATATACAATTTATGCAATTAACAAAACAATTCAATTTTTTATCAAAATTAGCTGGGCAATTAAATTCTTTTTACAAAAAAAAATCTAACTCTTTTATGAAGGTTGAAAATAAAGGAAAGAATAAAAAGAATTATGATCCAGTAACGAACTTCGATAAAGGTATTGAAAAATTTATTAGAACCCACATTCAGAAAAAATTTAAACACGATGGCATTATCGGAGAAGAGTTTCCAAATAAGGTTTCTAAAAATGACTTTACATGGTGTATCGATCCAATTGATGGCACTCGAGCGTTTGTCATTGGCGCACCGACCTGGTCTAATTTAATTGGGCTATCATACTTAGGGCAATCAGTTATAGGACTAGCAAACTTTCCTGAACTCGATAAACATTATGTTGCTAGTCAAAAACATTCATTCGTGATTAAAAAAAATAAAAAAACTAAAATCAAAACCTCAAACGCTAAGACAATTCATAACATTAAAATGGTTGGAAATTTTCATGGCGTGCTTTCTTATGAGCGACAAAAGAAAATAATTAAAAAGTTAGGTTGGTCCTTTCGGCTAGCAGGTTTTGATGCTTTAAATTTTTGTTTAATGGCAGAAGGTAAAATTGATGCCGTGATTGAGGCAAACTTAAAACCCTATGATATTTTGCCTTTAGTACCGATTGTTAAAAATGCAGGTGGTATCGTGACGAATTGGAATAATGAACCAGCAGAAAAGGGTGGACATATCGTGGCGGCAGCTAATAAAGTTTTACATAGAAAATTAATAAAGTTATTAAAACCCTTTCGTAATATTTAAATGAATTTATCTGAAAAAATTTTAGGAGTTTATAAATTAGAACCCAAAGTTTTCCGTGCTTTGGAACAAGAGCATAAAAGCATATTATTACCGGGTATTCTTGTTTTATTGGTCGCCTTAATTACCTCTTATATTTACAAATCTTACTTCCTAAGAACGGTTGATTTAAATGTTTCCATCATTTTTCTTGCCGGGATCTGGTTATTCGTAAATTGGTATTTGCTGACTTACGTTATGTATTTTGTTTCAACTAAATTATTTCCTGAAAGTGGCACACCGCAAGTGAAGTGTTTTTCCATCGTGGCATTTTCGTATTTACCAGAATTATTAAAAATTCTGATTTTTTTTTCACCCAAGCTAATTTTAGTGACAAGTTGGGGCTCTTTTATTTGGGTGATTGCTTGTCAAGTTGTTGGCTTGCGGGAAATCTACAAATTTAAAAGTTTATGGAAAAGTTTAGGTGTGGTTTTGTTGTCTTATGTTATTCAAATCTTAACAGTCGTCATCTTGTTAATCGTTGTAATGAATTTTATTAGATAATTTAAAGGGGAAAGATCGTCTTCGAAAGTTTACAACTATCACAAACTTTAAATCCATTGATGATAAAATTTGTTCTAACACTCTCGTTTTCTTTTTTACACTCTTCGCAAAGGATATCGGTTAAAGTATCAAATTGTTCGACCCACGCTCGATGATAAAAATCATCAACATTTTTTTGGATGAGACTTTGGGCTAATTTTTCTGCTTCAGTTTTAGTAAAAGGTCCTCGCACTTTCTTTGTTGCTTCAATAATTGTCTTTTTATCGTTCGGATCTTTGTGCACACCTTCAATAACATAATAAGTTTCTTTATCACTCATGATTTTGATTATATCATAGGCTTATGAGATTTTTCATTTTAACTTTATTTTTAATCATTAATCCGCCCTTGGTCGCGGCAGAGTACGCTAAAGCTTATTTCGCCGGTGGTTGTTTTTGGTGTGTAGAAGAATACTTTGACACAGTAGAAGGTGTGATCAAAACGACCTCAGGTTATTCAGGCGGTCATGTGAAAAATCCTACTTATGAGCAAGTGACTTACAAAGATACCGGGCACGTTGAGGCAGTTGAGGTAACCTACGATCCTGCAAAAGTTAATTTTAAAACTTTATTAGATATCCATATGGTTAATATTGATCCTTTTGATAAACGCGGGCAGTTCTGCGATAAGGGAAAGAGTTATCGCTCAGTTATTTTTTATACCGATGAGGAAGAAAAATTAATTGCTGAACAAAAACTACAAGCAGTTAGACAACAATTTAAAAAAGAAGTCGCAACCTTAGTTTGGAAGTTTGAAGTTTTTTATTCTGCTGAAGATTATCACCAAGATTTTTATCAAAAAAATTTCTTACGCTATTTAACTTATAAAGCGAACTGTTTAAGAAAAGAAGATTT
>JAYPCI010000012.1:7932-35886 GCA_038124645.1 Candidatus Pelagibacteraceae bacterium | reverse complement strand
CACTAAAAGGTTTTATGAAAATGTATGTTAATGATGTTCTTTATAATGTGTACGAAGGGAATACGAGCTTAGGAAAAGGGAAGCATTATAGTAAATTTGGAATATATGATTCTTGGGTTAGCAGATGGAATGAAAAAATTCATGGTGAATACCCCACGCAAGTCATTTATTATGACAATCTTTTTAGAGCAAATAAAAAAGAGAAATTGTTAAAATTAATTCAAAAAAATTAAGGAACTAGCCAAGTAAATTTTTTAGCATTTTCTATATCAATAAGCGCACGACGATGTCCTTTAGCTGCTAAATATAACCACTCAATACTTTTTATTTTGCATCTAATGACCGTAAAGTTTTTATAACCTGCTTCACTTTCCTCTTTAGTATAATCAAACTGATCATATTTAGGATTGACTTGACCAGACGTAGGTTTGTCCGACACAGTTCCTGGTCCACTTTCAACTAAATAACATTTTCGGCTAATATGTTGTGTTTTTTTCCAGGATGCTTTTGTAACCTCATTGTTTTGATTAATCTCGCATGTTGCTTTAATTCTTACTTGGATCTTCTCTTTTTTATCATAGAAGAGCAGAGCGCAGTGCGGATTAGCTTTTATTTTAGGAATTTTAGCTGATCTTAAATCACTATGAAATTGGATGAAACTATGCTCTTGATCTGCTTTACGAAGCACAACCACTCTACCATCCAAATCTTTATCTGTGCCACAAATAAAAACGGGTGTTCTAAAGTTAGAATTTCGGTCATTAACTGCGCGCGTTAAAAGTTGCCAGATTTTTTTTTCAATTTCTTTTGGATCTTCGTAGTAACTTACCGTCTCGTCGGTCACGAATTATTTTCTAAGTCTCTTTATTAAGCTTGAGGTATCCCAACGGTTACCTCCCATTTTTTGAACTTCACCGTAGAACTCATCAACTATTTTAGTTACAGGAAGAAGCGAACCATTTCTTTTTGCTTCGTCCATAGCAATTTTCAAATCTTTTCGCATCCAATCTACAGCAAAACCAAAATCAAATTTATCATCAATCATAGTTTTAAATCTATTTTCCATCTGCCAAGATTGTGCTGCGCCTTTGGAAATGACTTCAATGACATCATGCATATTTAAACCTGCTTTCATTCCAAAGTTAATACCTTCAGACAAACCTTGTACTAAGCCTGCAATACAAACTTGGTTAACCATTTTGGCAAGTTGACCATTACCAGCAGGACCTAATAATTTTATTTTTTTACTGTAGCAGTCAATCACGGGCTCTGCTTTTTTGTAAGGTTCTGCTTCACCACCGACCATGACTGTGAGTGCACCGTTTTCAGCTCCAGCTTGACCACCGGAAACTGGCGCATCTAAGAAATCAAATCCTTTTTTCTTAGCTTCTTTAAAAAGTTCTCGAGCAATTTCTGCTGATGCCGTTGTATTGTCAACATAGACCGCGCCTTTTTTTGCAGTTTTAAATAAACCTTTGTCACCCAAAGTAACTTCTCTTAAATCGTTATCATTACCAACACAGGTAAAAATAAAATCACTATCTTTAGCAACCTCCATCGGGGTATCTGCTATTTTACCTTTATAGGTTTGTGTCCACTTTTCAGCTTTTGCTTTGGTTCGATTATAAACCGTTACATCGTGACCAGCTTTTGATATATATCCTGCCATAGGAAAACCCATGACGCCTAAACCAATGAAAGAAACTTTGCTCATATGAATAAATTAAGTTTAAAAGTTATTTTGTTTGGATTTATATTTACATTTTTTTCCAGTTTTGGACAGAGTTATTTTATCGGACTTTTTAATACTAGTATTCGTGAGGAACTTGGTATTTCTTATGGCACTTTTGCTTCTATTTACGCAACCGCAACAATTTTATCGAGTTTGAGTTTAATCTGGATTGGTAAAAAAATTGATGACTATAATCTTAAACATTATGCATTATTTGTTGTTGTACTTTTGGGTTTTGCAACACTCTTCTTTTCTTTTGTTCATAATCTAATTTTTTTATTTTTTGGAATTTATTTACTAAGATTATCTGGACAAGGATTGATGTCACATACGGCTACAACCACGGTGTCAAGATATTTTGAAACTTCACGCGGTAAAGCATTAAGCACAACTTGGTTTGGCTTATCAACGGCAGAATTTATTTTACCGTCTTTAATTGTATTTCTTATCAGCGTTTTTTATTGGCGAGATATTTGGAAAATTATCGCCTTGATAGTTATAATTTTCCTACCCTTGATAATTTTTTTAACTGTTAGAGATCTTACTATAGATAGCCGGGAGTCAAATATAAAAGAAAAAATTAATTTAAAAGTTAGGCAGTGGACCAGAACTGAAATTTTAAAAGATTATAGATTTTATGTTGTGGTTATTTCAATGTTGGCAATGCCAGCGATTGCTACTGGAATTTTTGTTAATCAACAATTTATCTCCGAGTCAAAAAACTGGGATAATCATGTCATTCCAACCTCATTCATGTTTTATTCAATCTCATCACTGCTAACTTTATTTTTGTCAGGTTACTTGGTAGATAAATTTACGAGCAGAAAATTGATACCATTGATCAATCTACCTTTGCTGGGAGCAATGTTAGTCCTCATGTATTTTGATGTTTTTTATTCATCCTTTTTCTTTCTAGGTTTAGTGGGTATTTCCAATGGTTTAGCGAACGTCTTAGGATCATCAACCTGGGCAGAAATATATGGAGTTAAGTTTATTGGAGGCATTAAATCATTAACAACTTCTTTGATGGTTTTTTCTACAGCTTTTGGAACAGCAATTTTTGGTCTCTTAATTGATGCTAATTTTACGATCGAACAGATCTCATTTATATGTGCAATTTTTATAGTATTTTCTATAATCTCAATTGTTTTGATCAGAGATAAACTGCAACCAGAATATCAAAATTAACTTGCGTAAACGCGAGATATTTATTACAAACCTGGCATGGCAAGAGTAACTGTAGAAGACTGTTTAGAAAAAATCGATAATCAATACGATCTAGTGTTATTAGCAAAAGAGCGAACTGTACAACTTAATTCTGGTATGGAAATGTTAGTTGAACAAGATAATGATAAAAACACTGTTGTAGCGTTAAGAGAAATTGGTGACGGCAAACTAGATGTAAATGAACTTAAAAAAAGTGCTGTAGCTAGACTTCGTAAAGAACCTGATGAAGTCGAAGTTGAAGATAATGAAATCGAAGACGAAAATGATGATTTTGAGAATATATACAAAGGTCAGGTTTCAAAAAGTGGAGCAGCAGTTTTGCCATCTAAGAGAGCAAGAAAAATTCCTGAAATAAAAGCGACTGCGAATGACGACTCTTCATCAAAAGATAGTGATGAAACCGGGATCAAGGTTAGCGACGAAGCTCTTGAGCTTAAAGAAGAAGCAGAAGAAGTAAAAGAATAATCAAACACAATGACAAAAATAGTTTCTGTAGCTCCAATGATGGACTGCACAGATAGACATGAAATTTACTTTTTAAGCTTAATTAGCCCTAATGTTGAACTCTTTACTGAGATGATTGTTTCTAATGCAATCATTAAAGGAGATAAAGATAAACTTCTTAAATTCAAAAAAATTAAAAATAGGGTTGTTTTACAATTAGGAGGGTCCAATCCCAAAGAATTAGCTGAAGCTGCAAAAATTGGTGAAGATTATGGCTACAGTGAAATTAATTTAAATTTGGGTTGTCCGAGTAAGAAAGTACAAAAAAATAAATTTGGAGCATGTTTGATGAAAGAACCTGAACTAGTAGCTGAATGTGTTCAGGCAATCATAAAATCAATTAACATACCTTTTTCTGTGAAAACCAGAATCGGTTATGATCATGTAGAAGACTATCCAAGTTTTGAAAATTTTATTTTAAAACTTTATGATGCTGGTTGTAGGAAGTTTATAATTCATGCAAGAAAAGCAATGCTGGGAAAATTTACTCCTAAACAGAACCTTAATATACCTAAACTTAATTATGATTTTGTTTATAAAATTAAAGCAAGATTAAAAGATTGTTATATCTCACTTAATGGTGGTGTAACAACCACACAAGAAATTGAAAATCATCTTAAAGTCGTCGACGGTGTTATGATTGGTAGAGCAATATATCACTCTCCGTATTTTTTAGCAGAGATTGAAAAAAAAATATTTGGTTCTAAAAGTATTCCATCGCGAACTGAAATCATTGAAAATTTAATTCCTTATATTAAATCTGAAACAAAAGAGGGCGCTCAATTAAATCATATCATGCGGCATACTATTGGTTTATTTCATGGACAAGCTGGGGCAAGAAGGTGGAAACAATTTTTAAGCAACAATATGTGCATTCGAAATGCAGATTTACAAAAAGTAAATCATATTATGGATGTTATAAAAAATAATAGCCCTATTTTAGAAAGATAAGTTGGAAACACTCAGCCAAGCAGATGTAATATTTTTTGTCACCATCATGGCAATAACAGCTATTCCGGTTGGCTTTGTTGCTGGATTATTTGGGATTGGTGGTGGATTAATTACCGTACCTTTTTTGTATTATATTTTTGAGAAATTTGGAATTGATAAATCTTTTATAATGCATTTGGCGGTTGGAACGTCTTTTGCAATTATTATTCCAACTTCTACCGTCTCTGTTATGACACACCACAAATTTAAAGCTGTAGATTTCAATATTGTTAAAAGCTATGGAATATTTGTAATTATCGGGGTTATATTTGGTACCATTTTTGCTGCAAATCTTAAAACACGACCTTTAATATTATTTTTCTCAGTAGTTGTTTATCTATTAGCTTTTTACCTTCTATTTTTAAAAGAGAAAGAGACTAACGTTAAATTAGAGATGAAAATATTATCCAAAATTATTTGTGGTTTCGTTTCTGGTTTTATCTCTGCACCTATGGGCATAGGAGGCGCAGTAATGAATGTTCCTATTTTAAAATTTTTCGGTTATTCAATTAACAATGCAATTGGAAGCGCAGCAGCTATCGGTTTTTTAATTGCTTTATTTGGAGCAACAGGATTTTTGATATCTGGTTTTTACTTAGATACAAATTTGCCACTCAGTATCGGTTTTTTAAATGTGCCGGCATTTTTAATCTTTATTCCAATCACTACCTTTATGGCCAGAATTGGTGCTAGGACAGTTCATAAAATTGATAAGAAAAAAATTAGTAAATATTTTGGTTTATTTCTAATAATTATTGGATCGAAATTTTTTTACGAATATTGGAACTTCTAAAAAAAATGAGGTGGCTTCAGTCTCCCTCTACCACCTCGTAACTACATTATATCTGATTCGATCATTTTGGTTTAACACGTAATGATTGTATTTAAAGTTTTTGATCATATTTTCCTACTTTGCCTGTAGCTTGTAACAGCGTATCAATAAACTCAAATATTGTTTTCATTCTACCTTGTGAAGTTGGGCTCTCAGTTACAATAACTAATGATGGTTTGTTCGAGGAAGCTCTAATTAAACCCCAGGACCCATCTTCTAGACCAAACCTTATTCCGTTAACTGTCAAAATGCTTGTAATTTTAATTCCGTCTATCAAAGTATTTTTTTGTTTTAAATCCTCTATTTGCTGCGTAAGAGATTGAACAACACTATATTTTTCCTCATCTTTACAAAACGGTCCCATCGTTGGTGATTGATAAGTTGTTGGTAATAAATTAACAATCGTATTTAAATCTTGATCTTGTTTATCTAATAAATGGCAGATCTGAATTGCTGAATTAATGCCATCATCATATCCATAACCTAGTGGGTGATTAAAGAAAAAATGACCACTTTTTTCAAAACCGGCTAATGCTTTGAGTGTGTGCACTTTTCTTTTAATATGCGAGTGACCCGTTTTCCAGTATACAGTTTTACAGTTATTTTTTAATAATATTTCATCTTTTTCGAATAATCCTGTCGACTTAACATCAATTACAAAAGTAGAGTTCTTAAAATTAGTTGCCAAGTTTCTTGCTATTAATAAACCAATTTTATCTGAAAATATTTCTTTACCTTTGTTATCGATAACCCCAACACGATCTCCATCACCGTCAAAACCAAAACCAATATCAGCATTATTTGTTTTTACAACTTTTGATATTTCGTGTAACATTTTTAAGTCTTCGGGATTAGGATTATACTTTGGAAAAGTATAATCTAGATTGCAATCCAGCTCTATTACTTCACAGCCTATTTTCTTTAATATTTGCGGTGCAAAAACACCTGCTGTCCCATTACCACAAGCTACAACTACTTTAATTTTCTTATTAAGTTTATTTTTTTTTGCTAATTCGTTAATATATATTTCTTTAAATCCTTTGATATTTTTTGATTGACCGGCGCCTTTGATAAATTCTTCATTTAGAGTAATTGTTTTCAATTCATTCATTTCTTCTGGAGCATGCGTGAGACCTTTAGTGATACCCATTTTAACTCCAGTCCATCCATTTTCATTATGACTTGCGGTAACCATCGCTACTGCATCACTATTATTTTTAAATTGTGAAAAATAAATCATCGGTGAAAGGGCTAAGCCGAAATCTTCTACATAACAACCTGTATCTAATAGTCCTTCAATTAAATTTTTTTTAATTTCTTCACTATAAGACCTGTAGTCATGACCTACATTAACTATTGGATTTTTTTTCTTAGTTTTTTTAATTACTTGTGTGCCGAATCCCTTGCCTAAATTCTTAATGCCCTCTAAATTGATATCATCAGGATATAGCCAACGTGCATCATACTCTCTAAATCCATTTTGATTGATTTTTGGTGTTTTCATTTAATTGGTTTTATTAAGAACTTTATTAACATTATTATTTCTCTTGCAAAAATACTTAAATGTTCTTATAATGTTCTATTGAAGTGAAAATTCATATAGTGTATTTAGATTTAATACACACAACATATAGTTGTTTTTAAGTAAAAAGTCATAAAATTAGAGGAATAATGAACAAAAACGTATCTTTGGCAATAGAAAAAGCATTGAATTCTATAAATACCAACCAAAAAGAGGATATTAAAAACGATTCCTATAAATACAGACCGGATCTTTTTTCTTTAACCGGTGAAACTGAACTTTTCCAGAATGAAAAGGGAATTACTATCAAGATAGATAGATCAAAAGACGAGAATCTTACAAATTTTGGTAAAGCAACATTGACTGACAGATATTTGGGACAAAATGAGTCCTTCCAAGATTTGTTTGCAAGGGTTGCGAGCGTTTACGCTGATGATAATTTACATGCACAAAGACTCTACAACTACATTAGCAATCTTTGGTTTATGCCAGCTACTCCAGTTCTATCAAATGGGGGTACAGAAAGAGGACTGCCAATATCATGTTTCTTAAACGAAGCTGGTGATAGTCTCGAAGGCATCTTAGGTTTGTGGAGTGAAAATGTATGGTTGGCAGCAAGGGGTGGTGGTATTGGAAGTTACTGGGGCAATTTAAGATCTATCGGAGAAAAAATCGGAAAAGTTGGTAAGACTTCAGGGATTATTCCATTTATAAAAGTAATGGACTCTTTAACTTTAGCAATTAGCCAAGGATCACTTAGAAGAGGATCTGCAGCTTGTTACTTACAAATTGATCACCCTGAAATTGAGGAATTTATTGAAATGAGAAGACCAACTGGAGGAGATGTTAATAGAAGATCTCTAAACCTTCATCATGGTGTATTAGTCACCGATGATTTTATGCGAGCTGTTGAAACAGATTCGCAATGGGCATTAAGAAGCCCAAAAGATGGTTCAGTCCAATCTACTTTATCTGCTAGAAATTTATGGATCAGACTTTTAACAGCCAGAATAGAAACAGGTGAACCTTATATTATCTACATCGATACGGTAAATAGACAAATTCCACAACATCATAAGTTAGCTGGTTTAAAAGTTAAAACTTCTAATCTTTGTAGTGAAATAACTCTACCAACAGGAATTGATAATCATGGTAAAGATAGGACAGCAGTATGTTGCTTATCTTCTTTGAATATAGAAAAATACGATGAATGGAAAGATGATAAAGTTTTTATTAAAGATGTAATGAGATTTTTAGATAATGTTTTAAGTGATTTCATTAATAAAGCACCAGACAGTTTTAGAGACGCCAAATATTCAGCAATGAGAGAAAGAAGTGTTGGTTTAGGTGTTATGGGCTTACACTCTTTCTTTCAACAAAAGAATATTCCTTTTGGTTCCGTCATGAGTAAAGTTTGGAACCAAAAAATATTTAAACATATTCAAGAAAATGTTGATGAAGCATCTCAAGAGTTAGCCGAAGAACGTGGTGCATGTCCTGATGCTGAAGAGTATGGTATTAAAGAAAGATTTTCTAATAAAACTGCTATAGCGCCGACAGCTTCTATCTCAATTATTTGTGGTGGAGCATCGCCCGGAGTAGAACCAATTGCAGCAAACAGTTATACGCATAAAACTTTATCTGGTTCATTTAATGTCAGAAATAAATACCTTGAAAAAGTTCTAGAAAAATACGGAAAGAACGATAATGAAACTTGGTCTACTATAACTACTAATCAAGGGTCTGTATCTCATCTTGACTTTTTAACTGATGATGAGAAGGAAGTTTTTAAAACAGCTTTTGAAATCGATCAACGTTGGGTAATCGACTTAAGCGGTGATCGAACACCATATGTATCACAAGCTCAATCAATTAATATCTTTGTGCCTGCTGATATTCATAAAAAAGATTTACATCAAATTCATTTCCAAGCATGGAAAAAGGGGCTTAAAAGTCTCTACTATTGTAGATCTAAATCTATTCAAAGAGCTGAAAATGTTAATAATACAAATATGGACGTTACTAAAAACGTCTATTCAGCAAATGAACCAACTAAAAATGAAGAAGACAAATATGAGGAGTGTTTATCATGTCAGTAGTTAAAAAAGGTGAGATAATACAAGAAACAGACCATCAACCAAAAATGGGTTTACTCGTTGAAAATCCTGTTTACAAACCGTTTAGATATCCTTGGTGTTATGATGCTTGGCTAACGCAACAAAGAATTCATTGGTTACCAGAAGAAGTACCACTTGGAGACGATGTTAGAGATTGGCAAAAACATCTTTCTAAAGAAGAAAAAAATTTATTAACTCAAATTTTCAGATTTTTTACTCAAGCAGATGTAGAAGTGAACAATTGTTACTTGCGTCATTACACGACCGTTTTTAAACCAACGGAAGTTTTGATGATGATGACTGCTTTTGCTTCGATGGAGACTGTACACATAGCTGCTTACTCTCACTTACTAGATACTATTGGTATGCCTGAAACTGAATACTCAGCTTTTATGAAGTACAAAGAGATGAAAGACAAATATGATTACATGCAAGGTTTTGATGTAACCTCGGATCACAATATTGCAATGACGATGGCTGTCTTTTCAGCATTTACAGAAGGACTTCAACTCTTTGCAAGTTTTGCAATTTTATTAAACTTTCCAAGGTTTAACAAAATGAAAGGCATGGGACAGATTGTTACCTGGTCCGTTCGTGATGAAACGTTGCATTGCAATTCTATGATCAGATTATTTAGAGAATTTGTTAAAGAAAAACCAGAAATTTGGAATGACAAATTAAAAAAAGAAATCGTCGATGCATGCAAGACCATTGTTAAACATGAAGATGCTTTTATTGATTTAGCATTTCAGATGGGACCGATGCAAGGTTTAACTGCTGAAGAGGTTAAACAGTACATACGATTTATCGGTAATAGAAGATTAGAGCAATTAGGTTTAGAACCTATCTACGACATTAAAAAGAATCCACTGACTTGGCTAGATACCATGCTGAATGCTGTAGAACATATGAACTTCTTTGAAGGAAGAGCTACTGAATATTCTAAAGCATCAACTAAAGGTACTTGGGCTGAGGCTTTTAGTTAAGTCTATCTTTGATTTAAAAGTATAACTTCTCTGTAATCGGAACCACTATATTTTGAAAGCGGTCTAATAAGTTTGTTAGCAGTATGTTGTTCCATGATGTGAGCAGACCAACCTGTAATTCTTGCCATGACAAAAATTGGAGTAAAGAAATCAGTATCAATACCAATCATGTGATAAGTTGGACCACATGGATAGTCGACGTTCGGGTGAATATTTTTTCTATCCAGCATAACCTTTGCCAAAGTTTCATAAATATTAATTAGATCATCTCTTTTTTTAATTTTTGCAACTTGGTACATATATTTCTGCATTGTTGGTACTCTCGAGTCTCCGCTTTTGTAAACTCTATGGCCAAAGCCCATAATCACTCTTTTAGTATCAATAGCATTTTCAATCCATTGTTTCGCTTTTTCTGGTTTTTTTATTTCTTTAAACATATACATCACGGCTTCATTCGCACCACCATGAAGAGGACCTTTAAGACTCGCAATTGCACCAGTGATTGCTCCATGCAAATCAGAAAGACTGCTGGTGATAGTTCTGGCCGTAAAAGTCGAAACATTAAAACTATGTTCCGCATATAAAATCATCGAGACATCAAAAGCTTTAACAATTTCCTTTTCAGGAACTTTTCCAAGCATCATTTTTAGAAAGTTCTCAGAATATGAAAGTTTTTTATCTGGACTAATGATTGATTTTCCTTTTCTAACTCTAAAATAAGCTGCTACGGCAGTTGGTGCGGCAGCGAAAACTCTTAAAGCTTTACGCAAATTAGCTTTTGGTGAATTATCTTTTGTATCTTTATCTTCCAAAGCCATTAAACTTACAACAGTTCTAATCACATCCATTGGATGAGCTTTTTTAGGCATTCTTTTAATATCTTGCAAAATTGCTTTAGATAATTTTCTTTGAGATCTTTCTTCTTTAATAAATTTTTTTAATTGGTTTTTATCCGGTAATTCTCCATGAAGCACCAAATAGGCAACTTCTTCAAAATCACATTTGTCACAGAGTTCTTGAACAGTATATCCACGATAGGTAAGCGAATTGATCTCAGGCATGACCTGAGAAATAGTAGTTTCATCAACCACTATACCAACTAAACCTTTTTTTATGTCTTCTTCGTTACTCATTATTCATGTCCCTCAGTTGAAAAATCAGTAATTTTTTTATCTGGGGTATTATATTTCTCATACTCAACTAATTCATACAACCTTTTTCTAGTTTGCATTTTATCTATAATACTGTTCTGATCGCCTTGATTATATATAGTTTTTAAACCATCTTCTACGCTTTTCATCGCAAGTCTTTGTGTTGTCACTGGATAAATAACTAAATTATAACCTAAGTCCTCTAATTGTTTTTTAGTTAATAATTTAGATTTTCCAAATTCAGTCATATTAGCTAATAAATATCCTTTAGTTATTTTACGAATTTTTTCAAATTCTTTTTCATCTTTCATTGCCTCAGGAAATATCATGTCTGCTCCTGCTTCTTCATAAGCTTTAATACGCTCAATTGTCTTATCAATTCCTTCAACAGCGTTAGCATCAGTTCGCGCAATAATTAAAAGATTATTATCTTTCCTAGCCTTTACACACTCCTTAATCTTTTTGACCATTTCATCTTTAGAAACTAATTCTTTATTATCTAAGTGACCACAACGCTTTTCAGCAATTTGATCTTCTAAATGAAAACCAGCTAAACCTTTTTTTTCAAAAATTTCAGTAGTTAAAGCACAATTATTAAAACCAGTATCAATATCAACTATTGTGGGGAGATCAGTTACTCTTGTAATAAGTTCAGAACGATTACTGACATATTCTAAAGTTGTTAAACCAATATCAGGAATTCCCATGTCATTCGACATCACACCGCCAGAAATATAAACTCCATCAAAACCAATCTCAGCAATTAATTTTGCACATAGCGGATTATAAGCACCCGGAAACCTTAATAATTTTTTTGTCTTAAGAGCATTTCTTAAATCTAGTCTTTTTTCCTGAGCTGTTTTTTTAGTAAAATGCATTAGACATTTTATAGATTAGTAATGCCAATAAATCAAAACAAAATGAAATAATTAAATATTTATAGGTATTTACTAACTATTTTTTCAAAACCTAAAAAGTTCTTTATAAGATGATCGTGTTTTATCTCATTAACTTTTTTGGAAGTATAACCATCTTCAATTAATACAAATGGTACTTTAGCGTTGTAGGCTGCCATCGAGTCTATTTCACTGTCACCCACCATAATAGTTTTGTTAAGATCACCATCTATTATTTCTAAAATATTAGTAATGTGCCTACCATCAGGTTTATGAAAATTAAAAGTGTCGTGACCAGCAATGTATTCAAAATAATCAAATAATTTAATTTTTTTTAACAAGTCCACTGCAAGTCTTTCTGTCTTATTAGTGCAAACTGCTAAAGACACCTGGTTATTAGAAGCCCATTTAAAAAAATCAATTGCTCCCTTTATGGGTTTGCTCTCATTAGCAATGTTATTGCTATAATAGTCCAAAAATTCTTTTAACATAACTTCTGGCGTAATTTTTTCAGATCGTAATCTTTCAGCGCCTATAGACTCGTCCATCATTGCCGCAGCACCTCGACCCGCAAGATATTTAATTTCGTCAACTTTTCTTTCTTTGTAACCAAATTTTCGCATGACATGATTGTGAGCGCCAATTAAATCTGGTGCAGTGTCCACAATAGTTCCATCTAAATCGAAAATAACAGTAAATTTTTGAGTCATTTTGTAAGTTTTAAAAAGTAATATTTTGTGATTATTAAATTCCAAGTATTAATGTAAAGAGAATTTTTTATGAAAACAATTAAAAAAAATAAAAAATTACCTCTTACCCAAGCTGCACTCAGGAGAAAAGCGATTAACGCAAGAGTAAAATTTATTGCAGAGCAGACTGTTTTTATTTCAGAAGATACAAAATTTGGAAAAAATGTTGTGATTGAACCTTATGTAGTGATTGCTTCAAAAGTAAGTATTGGTAATAATGTTACTATAAAATCTTTTTCTCATCTGGAAGGATCTAAGATCGGCAACAATGTTGTCATTGGACCATATGCCAGATTACGACCGGGTACCAAAATTAACAATGATGTCAAAATTGGAAATTTTGTTGAGGTTAAAAATTCAAAAATAGATAAAAATTCTAAAGTAAACCATTTATCATATATTGGTGATGCAACGATTGGTAATTCAACTAATATTGGCGCTGGAACTATTACTTGTAATTATGATGGAAGAAAAAAGTCTAAAACTAAAATCGGTAATAAAGTGTTTGTGGGATCAAATAGCTCTTTAGTTGCTCCATTAAAAATAGATTCTAACTCAGTTATTGGTGCAGGGTCTACGATCACCAAAAATGTTAAAAAAAACGCTTTAGCATTAGAACGAAATGCACAAGTTGAAATTAAAAATTATAAGAGGAAAAAATAATGTGTGGAATTGTTGGTATAACTAGTTCAAGAAATGTCTCCACTTCTATTTTAAGTTCTTTAAAAAAATTAGAATACAGAGGCTACGACTCTGCTGGCATGTCTACTTTAGAAAATGGAATTATTAATGAAGTTAAATGTTTAGGAAGAGTAGAGGAATTAGAAAAAAATTTTTTAAAGACAAAATCTCAAGGACAAGTTGGTATTGGGCATGTGCGTTGGGCTACTCATGGTATACCAAGTACAGTTAATGCACATCCTCATTCATCTGAAAAAGTTTCAGTAGTACATAATGGTATTATTGAAAATTCTACTATTTTAAAAAAACTATTAATAAAAAAAGGGCACAAGTTTAAATCTCAAACAGATACAGAAGTTATCGTGCATTTAATAACTGATTACTTAAAGCGAAATGATTTAAAAACTTCAATTATTAAAATGCTTAAGAGACTTCATGGTAGTTTTGCTTTAGGCATTATCTTTCAGGATAATCCAGATTTAATTGTTGGTGCAAGAAGAGGTTCGCCCTTAGCCGTTGGTTATGGTCCTAATGAAAATTATTTAGGTTCAGACTCTTATGCACTTAAATCAATGACAAATAAAATTACTTATTTAGAGGATAATGAATTTTGTATTATCAAAAAAGACGAAGTCGAATTTTATGATGCTGAAGGTAAAAAAGTTAATAAAAAAATATTAGAGTTATCTAAAGATGATCAAAATTATGACAAAGGGGATTATAAACATTTCATGGCTAAAGAAATTGATGAGCAGCCAACGACTATTAAGAATTGCGTCAATGAATATATTGATAAGGTAAATAATACGATTAATATTTTTAATTTTCCTTGGAAGAGAGATGATATTAATTCAATTCTTTTAATTGGTTGTGGTACCGCTTACCATTCTTGTTTAATGGCTAAATATTGGTTGGAACAGTTTACGTCAGTGGATGTTAATGTAGATATTGCTTCTGAATTTAGATACCGAAAAAATAGATTTAAAAAAGATTGTCTTTATATCTTTGTTTCACAATCCGGAGAAACAGCCGATACTTATGCTGCTCTTGACTTATGTAATAAAAATAAAATGAAGACTTGTAGCATTGTTAATGTTGTAGAAAGTTCTATCGCTAGAGACTCAAATTTTGTTTTACCAATTCATTGTGGCACCGAAATTGGTGTAGCTTCAACGAAAGCATTCCTTGGGCAAATGTTAGTTTTATACATCTTAACCCTAAAACTTGCTTATGAGCGAAAAGATATTGATAAAAGGACTTATAATAGCAAAATTAAAGCTCTACTTAATCTAGCTAAACAAGCAAAAGAAACTTTATTAACCGAAGATAAAATTCAAAAAATATGTAGTAACTTTTCTGATGCTAAAGGTTCAATGTTTTTAGGCAGAGGTTATTCTTTTCCAATTGCTTTGGAAGGTGCTTTAAAACTTAAAGAATTAGCTTATGTGCATGCTGAAGGTTATCCGGCGGGAGAAATGAAACATGGTCCGCTTGCTTTGATTGAAGAGGGAATGCCTGTAGTGGTGTTAGCACCAAGAGATGATTATTATAAAAAAACTATCTCTAATATGCAGGAAGTTATTGCGAGAGGAGCAAGAGTTCTGCTCATCACGAATAAAAGTAAAGATGAAGTTTTTTCTGAAAACATTTGGGAGTCAATTGAAGTAGAAAGCACTACTGATGATTTATTACCTTTACTCTTAACTATCCCTTTACAAAAATTAGCTTACTACGCTGCTTTAAATAAAGGTTATGATATCGATAAACCTAGAAATTTAGCTAAATCAGTTACTGTAGAGTAATAAATTAATTGAATAGTTTGAGTCATTAAACTATATATATCTCAGGTTGAATATGAAAAAGTGGACATTAAATAGTTGGAGAAAATTTCCAGCAAAACACATTCCTGAATATCAGGACCAGGAAGAATTAAATACTGTACTAGATAAGGTCAGTAAATTTCCTCCACTGGTTTTTGCCGGAGAGTCTAGAAATTTAAAACAAGAACTTGCTAAAGTTGCTGAAGGCAAGGCTTTTCTCTTACAAGGTGGTGATTGTGCTGAGAGTTTTGCAGAGTTTCATCCGGATAATATTCGAGATACTTTTAAAGTTATTTTACAGATGGCTTTAGTTTTAACTGCCTCTGCTACCACGCCGGTTGTTAAAATTGGAAGAATAGCTGGACAGTTTTCCAAACCTCGAAGTGCACCAACGGAAACTAAAGATGGTAAAACTTTACCGAGTTACCTTGGTGATAATATCAATGGAATGGAATTTTCTGAGAAAGCAAGAGTGCCAGATGCAAAAAGATTATTTAGAGCATACTCACAATCGGCTTCGACCTTAAACTTACTTCGGGCATTTTCTCAAGGGGGTTACGCCGATCTGAGACAAGTACATCAATGGAATTTAGGTTTCGTCACTAAAAGCGATCAAGGAAAAAAATATAAAGCAATTGAAGATAAAATTTCAGATGCCTTAGAATTTATGGATGCTTGTGGAATTACACCAGAGCATAATCGAAGATTAAGAACAGTTAATTTTTACACTTCCCATGAAGCTCTGCTTCTACCTTTTGAGGAAAGTATGACGAGAATAGACTCTACATCAGGTGAGTATTATGACACTTCAGCTCACTTTGTTTGGATTGGCGATAGAACCAGACAACCAGATGGAGCGCACGTTGAATTCTGTAGAGGGATAAAAAATCCAATTGGTTTAAAATGTGGACCGACTCTAAGTCCGGATGAATTAATTAAGTTGTGCAATATTTTAAATCCAGCTAATGAAGCTGGGAGATTAACTTTAATTTCAAGATTTGGTCATGATAAAGTTGAACAATATTTACCAAAACTTATTAAGGCAGTTAAAAAAGAAGGTCTTAAAGTAATTTGGTCGTGCGATCCTATGCATGGTAACACGATTAAAGCTGCTACAGGTTTTAAAACAAGACCATTCAATAATGTTTTAACCGAGGTAAAATCTTTCTTTGCAGTTCAGCAAGCAGAGAATAGTTATGCTGGTGGTTTACATATTGAGATGACTGGTCAAGATGTCACAGAGTGCACTGGTGGAGCACAAAAGATATCTGATAAAGATCTTTCTCATAGATATCATACTCATTGTGACCCAAGACTTAATGCAAGTCAGGCGTTAGAATTAGCATTCTTAATCTCAGAAGAGATCAAAAAGAATTCACAGTTTTCAAAAAATATTATTAAAGCAGCGTCCTAATGATTATAAAATAATCATTGGGCAAATCCTGAAAAAAGGATAGGCATTGACTATGGATGTAAAAAAAAGAGCAGAAATAATTACAAAGTGGATTAACGATTATTGTAGCAAGATGGATCCACAGCCAGGAGCTTTAGTTGTTGGTATTTCAGGCGGCGTTGACTCTTCCGTCGTTAGCACTTTGTGTGCAGAGACTGGAAGAAAGACTATTGTTTTAAGTATGCCAATTAAGCAAAAAGTAGATCAACATTCGCTTAGTGTGAAACATTCAGAATGGCTAAAATCTAAATATCAAAATGTAGAATATAATATGATTGATCTTAACAAAACTTTTGAAGATTTTACTAATTCGATGAAAAAGTTTGAACATGAACATGGATTTGCTAATTCTCGTTCAAGATTAAGGATGGTAACGTTATATCAAGTAGCAGCAGCTAACTCTGGAATTGTCGTTGGCACTGGAAATAAAGTTGAAGATTTTGGTGTGGGTTTTTATACCAAATATGGTGATGGTGGAGTGGATATCGCTCCAATAGCTGATTGCAGTAAAACTAAGGTCTGGGAACTTGCAACATACTTAGGAATTTCCAAAGACATCATTGATGCTGAACCGACTGATGGTTTATGGGATGATGGCCGTACCGATGTAAATCAATTAGGTATGACTTATCAAGAGCTAGAAGCAGCAATGAGTAGCAAAAAAGATAAAAACTACGAAAAATATATGCAGATTAGAAAAAAAAATCTGCACAAAATGGAACCAATCCCAGTTTGTAAATTTAAAAAAAAATGAGTGATATCAATTTATTTAATACTTTAAGTAGAAAAAAAGAAAAATTTGTTCCTCTAAATAAAGATAATATAACTTTATATGCCTGTGGACCGACGGTCTATAACGACCCTCATGTAGGGAATGCAAGATCACTAGTTGTTTTTGACTTACTCTATAGAGTTTTACAACAAAAGTATGGAAATAAAAAAGTAACATATGTTCGTAATATTACTGACATCGATGATAAAATTATAGAGATTTCAAAAAAAACAGGTAAGCCCATCAAGAAAGTTACTGCTGATGTTACAAAAGTTTTTCATGAAAATTGTAAAGATCTGAATTGTCTCCCGCCAACAAAAGAACCAAAGGCTACAGAACATATTAAAGGCATGATTGCAATGACCGAGTCTTTAATAAAAAAAGGACATGCTTATGTTGCTGATACAAATGTTTATTTTAAAGTAAATTCCTTCAAGGCTTATGGTCAATTATCTAATAAAAAAATTACTGAGTTGCAGGCTGGTTCACGAGTAGAAGTGTCTAAATTAAAAAAAGATCCGTTAGATTTTGTTTTGTGGAAACCTTCAACAGCGGATGAACCAAAATGGCAATCTCCTTGGGGTGAGGGTAGGCCAGGCTGGCATTTAGAATGTTCAGTTATGAGTGAAAAGTTTTTAGGACCACATTTTGATATTCATGGTGGTGGTTTAGATTTGATCTTTCCTCATCACGAAAATGAAATTGCCCAATCTTGTGCTAATAGCGGTAATAAAAATTTTGCTAATTATTGGGTGCATAATGGTTTTTTAACAATGAAAAATGATAAAATGTCAAAGTCAGTGGGAAATATCGTTACCATAAATGATGTTTTAAAATCTCACAACGGTCAGACCATTCGATTAGCTTTATTAAGCGCTCACTATAAACAACCTTTAGATTGGAGCACTGAACTCTTAGAGCAAAGTAAAAAAAATTTAGATAAATGGTATAAATTTTATAGTGAAAAAACTTCTGCGAAAATTTCTGATGAAAATTTAAAAATTCTTTTTGATGACTTAAATACTCCAGCTTTAATTAGTAAAATTCACGAAATTTATAATAGGATCTCTGGTGGGGACAATGATTTAGTACCTGAGTTAAATAGCTTAATCAGATTACTAGGTCTATTTAATCAATCAAAAGCGGAATGGGAAAAAAGTAAGCAAGAAAAAATAGCTATATCGGAAAAAGAAATAAATGAATTAATTGATGAAAGAAACAAAGCAAGAAAAGAAAAAAATTATCAGTTATCAGATCAAATCCGCGATCGACTTATCGAGCACGGTATAGTAATTGAAGACGTGGATAGTAAAACCATTTGGAAATATAAATAAGCATGAGTAAAGATAAAATATATTTATTCGATACAACCTTGCGAGATGGTGCGCAAACCGAAGGTGTCGATTTTTCTATTGAAGATAAAAAGAAAATTGCTTTAGCGCTCGCTAATCTAGGTTTAGACTATATAGAATGTGGCTGGCCTGGAGCTAATCCTATTGATACAGAATTTTTTAATTCAAAAATTAATTTCAAACAAAGCAAAACCACAGCTTTTGGCATGACTAAGAGATCTGGTCGAAGTGCTAATAATGATCCAGGTCTAGCATCATTAATGAACGCAAATACCGAAACAGTCTGCGTTGTAGGTAAAACTTGGGATTTTCATGTCGATTTAGCTCTTGGAATATCAAAAAAAGAAAACTTAGAAAATATAAGAGAAACTACAAAATATTTTGTTGATAGTAAAAAAGAATTTATTTTTGATGCTGAACATTTTTTTGATGGTTATAAAAATAATCCTGAATTTGCATTAGAATGTTTACTGAGTGCTTATAATTCTGGAGCTAGGTGGATCGTGCTTTGCGATACCAATGGCGGTACGCTGCCAAATGAAGTGGGTGAAATCATTAATCAGGTTACAAAAAAAATACCTGGAAAAAATATTGGTATTCATGCCCATAACGATACTGAAAACGCCGTTGCCAATTCATTGAGTGCAGTTTTAGCTGGTGCCAGACAGATTCAAGGAACTATTAATGGTTTGGGTGAACGATGTGGTAATGCCAACTTGATGTCAGTTATTCCTAATTTGTTACTCAAAGAAACTTTTTCAAAACAATTTGAGACAAATTTTAAAAATGATAACCTTGAAAAATTAACTGACTGTTCCAGGCTCTTAGATGAAATTTTAAATCGAACTCCTTCAAAAAATTTACCTTATGTAGGTTCATCTGCCTTCGCTCATAAAGGTGGTCTTCATGTTTCAGCTGTAAAAAAAGATCCTAAAACTTACGAACACATCGACCCAAGTTTAGTAGGAAATTATCGAAAAATTATAATATCCCATCAATCTGGTAGATCAAATATTATTTCTCGATTGGAAAAATTTGGAATTAAAATTGATGAAAAGGATCCAAAAATCCAAAGAATTTTAGATGAGGTCAAAGATAGAGAATTTAGTGGCTATACTTATGACGGCGCAGATGCTTCATTTGAACTTTTAGTCAATCGATTGCTCGGAAAATTACCGGTTTATTTTAAAGTTAAAAATTTTTCAGTGACAGTAGAAAAACAAGATGAAATTAAAACTAACGCTAGTGTAGTTTTTTTATTAGATAATAAAGAACTCAAATGCACAGGATCTGGAAACGGTCCGGTCAATGCATTAGACAACGCTATAAGAAGTAATCTAAAAAATTTTGCACAATATGCAGAATTTTTAAAAGATATTAAATTAATTGACTACAAAGTAAGAATTTTGAACGCAGGTACTGGTGCTACGACCAGAGTTTTAATTGAGTCTACAGACAACAGTGGTGATAGCTGGTTCACTATCGGTGTCTCTGCTAATATAATTGAGGCTTCATTTAAAGCTTTAATGGACAGTTTAGAGTTTAAACTTTTTAAAAGCAAAGCATCTGGAAACAAGTCTTAAAAGGTGAAAAATATTACCTTTTTATTATCTAAAGCTCAATTAGGTGAAAACATTGGACTTAGCGCTAGAGCAATTTTTAATTTTGGTTTTAAACAATTATTTTTAATTAATCCCCGAGATAAATGGCCCAACTTAACATCCGTAAAAAGTGCTGCTGGTGGTTCATCAATTATTCAATCTACAAAAGTTTTTACTAATTTTAATAATGCTATAAAAAAGTTTGATTTACTTATAGCTTGTTCAGCAAGACAAAGATCAATTCCTAAAAGGTATATTACTTTACAACATTTAAATAAGATAATAAGTCGTCATAAATCAAAAAATATTGGTGTTCTGTTCGGTTCAGAAGCAAACGGTTTAAGTAATGATGAGGTCTCAAGAGCAGACTATATTTTAAATATAAAAACCCAAAATCATTACTCGTCATTAAATTTATCCCATGCTGTTTTGCTTGTAGCTTATGAATTAAGTAAATTAAAACAAAGCCAACAAAGCAAATCTAAATTAAATACTGCTAAAAAAAATGAAATTACCAATTTATTTAAATTTGTTATGGAGCGATTGCCTAAAGGTAAAAAATTAAATAATGCTTTAAAGTTAAATTTTGGTAACTTATTATCTAATATCAATTTAACATCTCAGGACGTTAAAATATTAACCTCGATAATGGCTAGATTATCAGATAAAAACAGCAAGAAACTATAATTGACAAAACAGTATATAATTATATAAACACCACTTTAAAAGATGACTAAAAGATTAAAATCTAAACATAAAGTTGATCGTAGATTAAAAGTAAATCTATGGGGTCGACCTAAAAGTCCATTTAATACTAGAAACTATGGTCCTGGACAACATGGTCAAAGTAAAAAAGGCAAGCCCACAGATTACGGTGTTCAATTATTAGCTAAACAAAAATTAAAAAATTATTATGGTAATATTAATGAACGTCAATTCAGAAATATTTACCGAAAAGCGATAGCAAAAAGAGGAGACACAATAGAAAACTTAATTGGTCTTCTGGAGCGAAGATTAGATACAGTTGTTTATCGAGCTAAACTTGCTCCTACAGTTTTTTCTGCACGACAACTTATCAATCATGGTCACATCCGTGTAAATAAAAAAAGAGTAAATATTTCTAGTTATTTAGTTACTGAGAAAGATACAGTTGAATTAAAAGAAAAATCAAAAAATATTGTTAATATAGACTCATCGCTTGCTAGCAAAGAACGTGATGTGCCTGAATACATTAATTTAGATGAAAAAAACAAAGTAGTAAAATTAGTAAGAGTTCCAAAGTTTAGTGAAGTTCCTTACCCAATTGTCATGGAACCGAAGTTAGTTATTGAGTATTATTCAAGATAAAAATTTAAATTTCTTTTAAAATTTTTTGAAGTTCACCTGTCTCAAACATTTCCTTAACAATATCGCATCCACCAATAAATTTTCCTTTGATATATAATTGAGGAATCGTAGGCCAATCGCTAAAGGTTTTGATGCCTTGACGCAATTCATCACTTGTTAACACATCGACATCTTTAAAATTTACTTTTAAATGTTTTAAAATATTAGCTACCGCCATCGAAAAACCGCATTGCGGCGCATCGGCTGTTCCTTTCATAAACAGACAGATAGTATTGTTAGTTATTAATTCTTTAATAGTATTATCAATAGTCATTTTTTTTCCTTGGTTGTAATTGCTAATGCATGTAATTCATTTCCCATTTTGCCTTTTAAAGATTTATAAACTAACTTATGTTGCTCAATTTTGGATAAACCATTAAAATCTTTAGAAGTAATTGATACTTCGTAATGATTATTGTCACCCATTAAGTCCCTAATTTCCACCGTCGATCCAGGTAGTCCAGTTTTAATTAAGTTTTGTAATTCTTCAATTTTAATTGGCATTATAGTCATTAAACCATTTTTGATTTAGATTGTCCAATTCTGATATCTTGAATTCAAAAAATGATTCTAATTTAATGTTTTCTTTTATAACCGTTGCGATTTCTTGATAGGCAATATTGTCTTTTTTTAATAGTTCAATTACTTTAGACAAATTGGCTTTGGAAACTTCTATTAAATATCTACCTTGGTCCTCACCAAAAAAATATTCTATATAATTTTGCGTACTTTTTAATTTATTTATTTTTAATCCTAAGTTACCTCCAATAGCCATTTCAAATAAACTCATAATAGTTCCTCCTGAAGAAATATCATGGCAGGATTCGATCAAGTTGCCTGATATTAATTTTAAAATCATCTCTCCATTATTCTTCTCATTTGTTAAATTCACTTCAGGTGGTGGACCATTTTTCAAATTTAAAATTTCTAAAAAAAGAGCACTCTGGTAGAGATGACCAAAAGTTTTACCTATTTTAATAATGATATTCCCCTCTTTTTTTAATTTATGGTCAATTAATTTTCGATCTAAATTAGTTATTAAACCAACCCCTCCAATTACTGGAGTGGGATCAATATTCTTTTGATTAGTACCGTTATAAAAAGATACGTTGCCTGAAACAATTGGCATATTTAAAAATTCACATGCTTCTTTCATGCCCTTAAGACAATCTGTAAATTGGCCCATAATCTCTGGATTTTCCGGATTACCAAAGTTTAAACAATTTGTAACAGCTAAAGGTTTAGCTCCCACTGCAATTAAATTTCTCCAACATTCGGCTATAATTTGTTTACCACCGTAAAGAGGGAAGGCAGCACAAAATTTTGCTGAAGAATCTACTGTTACGGCAATCCCTTTATTCGTATCATGTGCTTTTATAATCGCAGCATCAGAACCGCTTCTAAGAATAGTATCACCCATGACTAACTGATCAAATTGGCTAGTAATCCAATTTTTGTTATTGAAATTTGGATGTGAAATAAGTTTTAAAATTAAGTCCTTAATTTCAAATTTTTTTATTTTATCTTTGTAGTCAAATTTTTTTGGTAATTTAATTTTTTTGCTCTTACGCTCATACATCGGTGCTTTATCCGATAACGCCGACAAAGGTAAATCTGCTATAGTTTCATTATCAAATTTTAAAACCAATCGATTAGTTGCAGTAGTTTTTCCTATAATAGAGAAGTCCAAATCCCATTTTTCAAATATTTTTTTAGCGTAATCTTCTTTACCTTCCTCCAGTATTATCAGCATTCTTTCTTGACTTTCTGAAAGCATAATCTCATAAGGCGTCATATCTTGTTCTCGAGTTGGAACTTTGTTTAATTCCAATTCTATACCTAGTCCTCCTTTTGATGCCATTTCAACACTCGAAGATGTTAAGCCGGCAGCTCCCATGTCTTGTATAGCTATAATAGATTTATCTTTCATCAATTCTAAACAAGACTCTAATAATAATTTTTCTGTGAAAGGATCACCTACTTGAACCGTAGGTTTTTTTTCTTCAGAATTTTCATCAAATTCTGCTGAAGCCATTGATGCCCCATGTATACCGTCTCGACCAGTTTTAGAACCAACATAGACAACAGGCTTATTTATACCCTTTGCTTTTGAGTAAAAAATTTTATCTTTCTTAGCTAAGCCCACAGCCATAGCATTCACTAAAATATTTTCATTATAACTTTCGTTAAATTTAGTTTCCCCAGCTACTGTCGGTATACCAATGCAGTTCCCGTAGCCGCCAATGCCTGAGACCACACCATTTAATAAATGTTTTGTTTTTTTATGATTAACGTCGCCGAAGTGTATAGAGTTGAGCAAAGCAATAGGTCGAGCACCCATTGTAAAGACATCTCTTAAAATTCCACCCACGCCCGTTGCGGCACCTTGAAAAGGTTCTATGTAAGACGGATGATTATGACTTTCAATTTTAAATACAATGGCATCTCCATCTTTAATATCAATAACACCGGCATTTTCTCCTGGTCCCTGAATTACAATTTCATTTTTCGTTGGTAGTTTTTTGAGATGAACCTTAGAAGATTTATATGAACAGTGTTCATTCCACATAGCTGAAAATATGCCTAATTCAACTAAATTTGGTTCTCTACCTATTAATGATTTAATCTCTTTAAATTCAAGAGTAGTTAGACCATGATTTTTGACAATATCGTTTGTAATTTTCATTTTACGAGATCAAACTCAAAAAAATTGACAAACCATCATCACCATGAATTTCTTTATCAATCATTCTCTCAGGATGGGGCATCATACCCAAGATATTTTTATTTGAATTAAAAATACCAGCAATAGAGTTTATTGAACCATTAATGTTTGTTTTTTCACTAACTGTCCCGTTAGCATCACAATATCGAAAAGCCACAAGGTCATTATCTTCAATTTCCTTTAAATGTTCTTTATTGGTAAAATAATTACCTTCGTTATGAGCTATATTTAATTTAATGATTTGGTTTTTTTTTAGTTTAGAACAAAATTTATTTTCAGTGTTTTCAACTTTTAAGAAGACATCTGAAGAGATGAATTTTAAACTTCTATTTCTTAACAAAGCTCCTTTAAGCAGACCTGTTTCAATTAAAATTTGAAAACCATTACAGACCCCTAGAATAGGCACTCCTGTGTTTGCTAGTTTGATTACTTCTTTTAAAATATTAGATTTTGATGCTATAGCACCAGAGCGAAGATAGTCACCATAGGAAAAGCCTCCAGGAATAACAATCAAATCAGATTTGGGTAACACGCTATCTTTGTGCCAGACCATAGTATTTTTAAATTGTAATTTTTCCAGAGCAACTTGCATATCACGGTCGCAGTTAGATCCAGGAAAGACAATTATGGAAGAATTCATTTTATGGAATCAATTTTATAATCTTCGATCACTTGGTTAACTAAAAGTTTTTCACACATTTCTTTGACTATATTTTCTGCTTTTGATTTATCTGTTTCGTTTAATTCAATGGTAAAATACTTACCCTGTCTTAAGTTAGAAAGTGATTTGTAGCCCATGTTATTTAAAGTTGACTGGATAGTTTTACCTTGAGGATCAAGAACGCTTTTTTTTAAAGTTACGACTAATGATATTATCAATTTAATTTTTTTTTCTAAATTTTAATTGAATAGGTTTGTTTATATTAGCTTCAGCAATATTAGTTTCCTCAGGCATTATCCCAAGTCTTCTTGCGACTTCTTGATAACCCTCAATTACATTGCCAAGGTTATTACGAAATCTATCTTTGTCTAATTTTTTTTCACTTTTGTAATCCCAAAGTCGACAAGTGTCCGGACTGATTTCATCCGCTAATAATATTTCATTATTTGAATTATTTTTTAGCAATCCAAACTCAATTTTGAAGTCAATTAATTTAATATTTATAGCTCTAAACAAACCGATTAAAATATTATTAATCTTCAAACAGGTCTCATTAATCTCAGCAATCTGTTTTTCATCAGCCCATTGAAAATTAAAAATATGCTCTTTAGAAATCAAAGGATCACCTAAAGCATCATTTTTATAACAGTATTCAATTAATGGTTTTCTCAAGACAGTTCCATCTTGAATGCCTAACCTTTTGGTTAAAGATCCTGTAGCAACATTTCTGACAATAAATTCAAGCGGAAAAATATCAACTTTTTTAATTAATTGTTCTCTCATGTTTAATCTTTTTATAAAATGGGTTTTAATTCCGTTTTCATTAAGGATATTTAATAGATGTTCAGAAATACGATTATTAATTACACCTTTACCTTCAATTAATGATTTTTTTTGATTATTGAATGCCGTAGCTTCATCTTTAAAGTGTTGAATGATTAAATCATTGTCGTTTGTTTCGTAAAGAATTTTAGCTTTGCCCTCGTAGATTTTTTTACCTTTATTCATTTAGATTAATTTTTTTTACAACGCTTGAAGATTATATTAATTTTTTTAGTGTGGTAATTAAAATCGAACAATTTTTTAAGATTATTAACAGGTATCTTTGAAGTAACTGACTTATCTTCTGCGAGTATTTCAAATAAAGGTTTGTTTTTATTCCAAGCCATCAGTGCACTTTTTTGAATGATTTTATAAGATTGTTCTCGTGATAATCCTCTAGAAATCATTTCTAGCATGACTCTTTGTGAAAAAAATATTCCATTGGTTAAGTTTAAATTTCTATCCATATTTTTTTTATGTATTACTAGGTTTTTTACCAAATTATTTAATCTTACCAATGCGAAATCTAATGTGATTGTTGCATCGGGACCTATATTTCTTTCAACACTAGAGTGAGAAATATCTCTTTCATGCCATAAAGCTACGTTTTCTAAAGCAGGAATAACTGCAGCCCTGATTAATCTAGCTAAACCAGTTAAATTTTCTGAGAGTATAGGATTTTTTTTATGTGGCATTGCAGAAGAACCTTTCTGTTGTTTTGAAAAAAATTCTTCAACCTCCAAAACTTCTGTTCTTTGCAGATGACGTATTTCAACAGCCAGTCTTTCAATAGAACTTGCGATTACAGCTAAAATAGAAAAAAAATGGGCGTGACGATCTCTTGGTATAATCTGTGTTGAAATGGGCTCTATTTTTAAATTTAATTTTTTAGCAACATAAGCTTCAACTTTAGGGTCAACATTCGCAAATGTACCAACCGCACCTGAAATTGCACAAGTTGAAATTTCTTCTATCGCTCTTTCAAGTCTTTTTTTGTTTCGCAAAAATTCTTGATGAAAAGTAAGCAACTTTAAACCAAAAGTAGTTGGTTCTGCATGTATTCCATGACTTCTACCGATACATAAAGTCAATTTATGTTTATTAGCTTTTTGATATAAAGTTTTTATTAATACGTTGATATCGTCTAAAATAATTTTTGCTGATTGAATTAATTGAATATTGAAACAAGTATCTAAGACATCTGAAGAAGTCATACCTTTATGTAAAAATTTACCTTCAGGACCTACTTGTTCTGTAATCGAAGTTAAAAAAGCGATTACATCATGTTTGACTTTTTCTTCAATTTTTAAAATTCTCTCTACTTTTATTTTAGATTTTTTTCTAACTTTTGCTGCAACACCTTTTGGAATTAACTTGAACTTTTCCATAGCTTCAGCTGCTGCAAGTTCAATCTTTAACCAAATAGAATATTTATTTTTATCTTCCCAGATATCTTTTAATATTTTACGACTATAACGATCTATCATAATTTATAAGGTGGATGATTTAAGTTATTTTTAGAGCTCGTAAAAATTTCACATCCATCTTTTGTTATACCAACAGTATGTTCAAATTGTGCAGATAATTTTTTATCTCTAGTGACTGCGGTCCAACCATCTCCTAAAGTTTTACTATCATATTTTCCCTCATTAATCATTGGTTCAACTGTAAAAATCATACCTTCTGTTAATGTAACTCCAGTTCCTTTATTTCCATAATGAAGAATATTGGGTTCTTTATGAAACTTTTCTCCAATCCCATGTCCACAAAAATCTCTAACTACTGAGTAACCTTTTTTTTCAACGAAGGTTTGAATGGTTGCTCCTAAATCACCTAAATGAATACCAGTTTTCAAAATTTTTATTCCTTCCATCATGGATTCATATGTAGTTTGTATTAAATTTTTAGCTTTGATCGAAACATCACCAATACAAAACATTCTACTGGTATCACCGTGCCAACCATCTTTAAAAAC
>JAYPCI010000012.1:0-7832 GCA_038124645.1 Candidatus Pelagibacteraceae bacterium | reverse complement strand
CATCACCAATACAAAACATTCTACTGGTATCACCGTGCCAACCATCTTTAAAAACAGTTACATCAACATTAACAATATCGCCTTCCAGCAGCACATTATCTTTAGGTATTCCATGACAAATAACATGATTTACAGATGTACAACATGATTTTGGAAAACCTCTATAAAATAATGGGGCTGATTGTGCGCCATGATCGCTTATAAAATTAAAACAAAATTTATCAATTTCATTTGTTGTGATACCTGGTTGAATTATATTAACCAATTTATCCAAAGTGTCTGCAGCAATTGCGCCCGCTTTCCTGGTGCCGGCAAATGCTTCTAAAATTTTATCATTCATTTTAATTCAATTTCTTTATCAACTTTGACCTCGTTAGATGTAATTTTGCATTTATATACATGTACCTTTAAACCATTTTTAATAGCATGATTAAATTCAGCAAAGTATTCTTTATCTAAATCCTCAGCAATTTTAAATAAATCACAATCTTCTCTTTGTACAATAAAAAATAAATAACTTTTATAACCCTGTTTTTGGGCATTAATAAGTTCTCTTAAATGTTTTTTGCCTCTAGAAGTAACCGCATCTGGGAACTCAGCAATGTTGCTATTTCTTTTGAGGGTAACATTTTTAACTTCAATCATACACTTTTGTTTTTTGTTAATTAACATAAAATCAAAACGCGTATTTTCATTAAACTTAAATTCAGGCTTTATTTTAGAGACATTCTTAAATTGGGTAATTATATTTTTTTCTAGCGCTTCTAAAAAGATTTTATTAGTTAAATGTGTATTAACTCCTACAAGGTTTTTATCAACTTCAATAATTTGTAAAGTATATTTAAGTTTTCTTTTTGGATCATTTACTTTGCTTATCCAGCAACCATTTTTTTCTTGTAAAAGACCCATCATTGACCCCGAATTAGGACAATGAGCAACAAAGGTTTTGTTGCCAATCACTATATCTGCAAAAAAACGTTTATATCTTTTTTTAAGTTTACCTGATAATAAAACAGGGTTAAATTTCATATTTACCACACTATGAGTTTAAAAAAAAAAATCAATGCTTCAATCTTAATAATTGGTAATGAAATTTTATCAGGTCGAACCCAAGATCTTAACGTAAAATATTTATCAGAATGGCTAAATAACAATTGTGGTATTGCAATTGAAAAAGTTGTGATCATTCCTGATATCAAAAAAATAATCATTAAAAATATAAAAGAATTATCTAAAACTTATCATTATGTTTTTACAACTGGGGGAATAGGTCCGACCCACGATGATATAACTGCCGAGTCAATTGCTGCAGCATTTAAAAAAAAATATGAATTTAATAAGCAGGCATTTTCAATATTAAAAAAATATTATGGTAATTCAGGATTTAATAATGCAAGGCAGAAGATGGCTAAGATGCCAAGAGGTTCAAAACTAATTTATAATCCATCAAGTGGAGCTCCAGGATTTATGATTAAAAATGTTCTTTGTTTGCCAGGAGTGCCTTCCATCTTACAAGCAATGCTCCCCTCAACGAAAACTTTGCTTTCTAAAGGATCAAAAGTTCATACAAAAAGTTTTCATTTGGTAACAGTTGAAAGTAATATTGCTAGAGACCTTGATTTAATTCAAAAGAAATTCAGAGGGCACGTTGATATTGGTAGTTATCCTTTTTTCAGACTGGGAAAAATTGGAGTTTCAGTTGTATTAAGAGGGAAAAATAAAAATAAAATTAGTGATTGCTCTAAGTTAATCCAAAAAATGATAAATTTGAAAAAAATTGAAGTTTTTTTGATTTAAAACATTTTTAAAAATATTTTAAAACATCTTCTAAAGTTATTTTATTTATATCTTTTGAATTGTATAATTTTTTACTATCCAAAATAATTACATTTTCATTTTTGGGTGCAAATTTTTCAGCATTTGTAGGTCCAAATAAAATAATCATTGGTATTTTTGCTAGGGACGCCATGTGCATTACTCCATTATCTATGGTTATAAATCTTTCGCATCTAGAACTTAAAGCAGTAACAAATGCAGGACCAAATAATTGAGATTCCATTTCGGGTATAATTGCATTAGTTACACTTCTCTTTATTTTATCTGCTAATTCAAAAAAATTCTTTTCAATGAAAAAAACTGGAATTTTATTTCTCGAGACTAATAAATTAGCTAATCTTATAAACTTTTCTATAGGCCAATTTTTTTTTCGATAAATATTACCTTGCGTTAAAGAAAACCCAATATATGACTTGTTTGGTAAAATTTTTTTTGCTTCATTGTAAAAGTTTCTATCAATTCTATTAGTTTGATAGTCTTTTATAACCAGTTTTTTATCAAGATTAAGAGAAATATTGTTTATCAAGTTATTCATATCGTTTGCTTTCGAATAATCAGCTTTAGGTTTTGAGAAAAAATGATTTAAAGTTTTTGAATAAAATTTCTCATGAGGTAATTTTTTTAGTATCAATGTATTTCTTAATTTTGATTGAAGATCTATTATTGCACTCATTTTATCTAAATTTAATTTTTTAAATTTTGATTGAGCAACAAAGTAATGCCAAAATCTAAAACCAAAGTATTGAATATTTAGATTTAAAGTATCTATCTGAATTCCATAATCTTTTAGTTTATTGTTAAAGTGGTTTTCATGTGCCCCTAAATAATAAAGATTGCTTTCGGAAAAATTGTGTTTTAAGGTTTCCAAAAAGGGCAGAAGCTGAATAGAATCTCCTAATCCTCCACCAGAATTATAAATTAAAATATTTTTGTACATTTATTAATATTTACTTATATCTCCTTATAATTTAATAAATCTAATATATAAATTTAATTTAATGCCCTCGTGGTGAAATTGGTAGACACAAAGGACTTAAAATCCTTGCCCGTAAGGGAGTGCCAGTTCGAGTCTGGCCGAGGGCACCATTAAGTTATTAATAAAATAGTGTATGCTATCTAAGATGATCCACCATAAGTTACATTTTACTTTCTCGCGGAATAATAAAGCACAAAAGTTAAAGAAGAAAATTTTAAAAATTTATAAAAATTATCCTGTACAAAAATCAGACGTCATAGTTGTTTGCGGGGGAGATGGATACATGCTTTATGCAATTAAAAAGTATCTAAAATATAAGAAAAATTTTTATGGTATTAATTGTGGCAATGTAGGCTTCTTAATGAATAGTTTAAATATTTCAAATTTATCAAAAAAAATTAATTCTTCGCGAATAGTTCAGATAAAACCGTTGGAAGGTACGGTTACTTCATTTAGTGGGAAAAAAAATATTAAGCTTAACGCAATTAACGATATTTCTGTTTTAAGACAAACAAAACAAACGATCTCATTATCTTTAAGAACTAACCGAAAAAAAATTTTAAATAAACTAAGTGGTGATGGTGTGATAGTTGCAACGCCAGTTGGAAGCACAGCATATAATTATTCTGCTGGCGGACCTATTCTTACTTTAAAATCAAAGAAATTAGCAATAACTCCAATAAGTCCTTTTAGTCCTAGAAACTGGAAGAGCATAAAATTATCAGATAAAAATATTATCAATATAAAAAATCTTAAAAAAAATAGACCTATCTCACTTGTAGCTGACAATTTTGAAGTTAGGAATGTTGAGAAGGCGTCAATCAAATTAAGTTCAAAAATTAAAATATATATTTTATTTGAGAAAAATAGAAATTATCTAACAAGAATTAAGAATTTAAATTTATGACGGAAACTTTACTCTCTTTAATTTTTTTTTATTTTACTTACCGATATTTAAAATTTCTTCTAATCCAATTTAAAACTGGCAACAAAAATGAAAATAATAAAAATTATTGGATGTATACATATGATTTTAAACCTGAAAAAGTGAGAAATATCTTTGATTATGAGTCTCGTAACTATATAAAAAAAAGAAAATATAAAAATTTTATAAGATTTTTATTTTATCTCAATATTATTGTGCTGTTTTATATTGTTAATAATCTTGTAACTCTATTTTTAATTATTATGGGATTTTAGTTTTGCTAATTTACTCATACTTACAATTACAGCTAAAGCAAAGAAAATTATGCTTGAATTAGTTGTTGTGAAAATACTTCCAGATGAACGTAAAGGAAAAAACTCAATTAATAAGATAAATAGAAAAGGATAAGCAATATATTTTTCAATTGATCTTTTTGGAATCTTAATAAAGGATTTAAATGTTGAGAAAACTATATATAAGAAATAAAGCATTCCAAAAACTCCTAAATCTGACAGAATTTCCAAATAATAATTATGCGGATGCATATTACATGTAGTTCTTTCTTCAGGTGAAGAGTATGTTCGATAAGGGCAATTATATCTGTATGATTTTATACCACCACCAAAGTATTTATTCATTTTCCAAGTCCCAATGCCGTTATCAAATTCGTGGATGTAACTAGGCCTTTTTTTTTCAGGTAAATCATTACCTATTCCAGTTAATCTAAAAATATATAATTTAACAATAGAAGTTGAAGTTGTATGAAAATTTAAAAGATAATCTTGAACGTTATTATTATATTTAAAAGTAAGGCTAAACAAAATTACTATTACAGTCATTAATAAAAAAAAATATTTTTTTACAATTTGTAAGTTTAATGAAATTAAAATTAAGGATAAAAAAAATAATATCATTGCCATTCTATTTCCAGAGATAATTATTGCAAAAGTAATCAAACTTAAAAAAAATATACTCAATAAGTATTTCTTGAATTTTCCTAGATGTAAAAAAAATAATAGACTTAATATTGAAATTAAGGAAAATTTTTGTAAATAGCTCCCAGCAATTGCCTCTGATCCAAAAGGACCAGTTAATTTTTTTGGAAAAGGAGAAGTAAAACCAAAAATATCCTTACCATTAAACAGCTGATAAATTAAATCAAATGATACAAATAGAACAGAGCTAGTAGTTGCCCAATATAGATATTTTAATTTTAATAATCTCAATTGAAGTAAAATTCTTAACGAAACATATAAAGCAAAAAATCTAAGATATGAGAAAGATTTTATTATAACCGTATAATCAATAAAGTAACCTTTTTTTAAAAAAATATAATCTATTGAGTTTATTATCCCATTAAATAATACGTACAAAAAAAATACCAGTATTAATTTGTCGATTAATATAAATTCAATTTTTTTTTTATTTTTGAAATAAGCGTAAATTGCAAAAATAGCAATTAATAAAATATTAAGATTTATTGCGAGTATGCCAACAATAAAAGATATTGGAATAAGAGCTACAATTAAAGATGGAGCGAATCGTGACATGATTTATTTTATAAATAAGTTGAATATATATTTAAAATCTAAATTCACAATACTTTAGAAAATTTTTAATGAAATATAATCTAAATGTCATATTATATAATTATGACACCTGAAATAACTGTCATAATACCAAATTTTAATAAATCAAAATACCTTGAGCAGTGCATTAACTCAGTAATTAGCCAAACATTTAAATATTGGAATTTAATAATTATTGATGATGCTTCGACCGATGAGTCAAAAAAAATTTTGAATAAATTCATTAATCATAAGCAAATTGTAATAATAAAATTGAAGAAAAACAAAGGCGTATCTTTTTGTAGAAATTTAGGTATGAGATTAGCTCAAACAAAATATATTTCCTTTTTAGACTCTGATGATTATTGGTTAGAAGATAAACTAGAAAAACATCTAAATTTTTTAAAGGATAAAAACTATGTTTTCTCTTATACAGATTATTTCTTTTTTAATGAAAATAACAAAGATGTTAAAAAAACAACAAATTTACATTCAGAGTTCAATCTTTTATCGTTTGTAAAAAATACTTCTATCAACACCTCAACTATAATTTTAAAAAAAAATTCAATAGGTTATTCAAGATTTAAAAAAATGAAATTATTAGAAGATTATATTTTTAAATGTGATTTATTAAAAAAAAATATTATTGCTTATAAATTCAATCAATCTAGTACTGCTTATCGGATAACCAGTGACAATAGGTCATCAGGCTTGTTAAAAAATTTAATTCAATTAATTCAGGTCAATAGGAAATACAATAAATTTAATATTTTTTTTAATCTTTATGTTGTGACAAATGTAATTATTAACTCGATTAAAAAATACGGTTTGAGAAAATACTTATAATAAATTTATTAGTGGTGCCCCCACACGGACTTGAACCGCGAACCTACTGATTACAAATCAGTTGCTCTACCAATTGAGCTATAGGGGCATTGCGATCTATATATATAATTAACTAATTATCTTCAAGTCGTTTAAGTTTATTTTTAATATAATGACAAACGATTGATACAGAGTTTGATATATTTAAACTTTCAATATTATCACTAATATCAATTTTAAAATGAAAATCAGCATTTTTGAGAGTGTGGTGTTTAAGTCCATAACCTTCAGATCCAAATAAAAGAATGTTTCTTCCTTTCCAGTCATGCGATGCAAAATCTTTTTTGGCATGTGAGTCAAAAGCGCTTACCCAAAAGCCTTCTTTTTTTAAATAACTAAGTGTCGTATTAATGTTAGAAACTGAAAAAATATTTATATGTTCGGTTCCACCGCTAGCACTTTTATACATCACTTTACTTTTTTCAGGATAAAGTCTGTCTTTAATAATAATCCCATCAATATTAAATGAAGCAGCGGTTCTAATTATTGAACCAATATTTCTCGGATCTGTAACATCCTCTAGTGCTAAAAAATTAATATTTTTTTTATTATTTTTTATAAATTCTTTAATTGAAATTTGATCTAAAGGTTCAACCTCAGCCATGATGCCTTGATGGGAAATATCGTTGCTCCCACATAAATTACTAAGTTCTTTATTATTTTTAAAAACTATCGCAATTTTGTTGAATATATTTTTAGGTTCATATTCTTTATTAATTTGTTTGAAAGAATTTTCAGTAATATAGATTCTGACAATTTTTCGATTTTTGTTTTTAATAGCTTCCATAACAGGGTGTTTGCCAGCTAAAAGAAATGAGTTTTTTCTCATAAAATAAGGCTTTTTTTATCAAATTCACTGGTTAAATAAACTAAACAATTTATTGCATTTGACACCTCTCTCGCTTATAAAACCCTTGTTGTTAAATGGTTTTTAAGTTATTTGGTAACCCTAAAATAAGGAGGGGTACCAAAGCGGTCAAATGGGGCGGGCTGTAAACCCGTTGGCTTCGGCCTTCGAAAGTTCGAATCTTTCCCCCTCCACCAAACTAAACATTTAATAATATAAAGTGAGTGTAGTATGTTTGGAACTGTGCGGGTGTAGTTCAATGGTAGAACACCAGCCTTCCAAGCTGGTTGTGAGGGTTCGATTCCCTTCACCCGCTCCAAAAGATTTAAATAATAAAGTGAGGAAATAAAATGTCGAAGGAAAAATTTAATAGAAGTAAACCGCATTGTAATATCGGTACAATCGGACACGTAGACCATGGTAAGACTACGTTAACTGCAGCTATAACAAAAGTTTTAGCAGATGCAGGTGGAGCAAAATTTGTTGCTTACGATCAGATTGATAAAGCACCAGAAGAAAAAGAAAGAGGAATTACTATTTCTACTGCGCACGTAGAATATGAAACAGCAAAAAGACACTACGCGCACGTAGACTGTCCTGGTCACGCTGACTATGTAAAAAACATGATCACAGGGGCTGCACAAATGGATGGAGCTATTTTAGTTGTTAATGCTGCTGATGGTCCAATGCCTCAAACTAGAGAACACATTCTTTTAGCAAGACAAGTTGGTGTACCTGCCATTGTTGTTTTCTTAAACAAGATTGATCAAGTTAAAGATAAAGAACTTGTAGATT
>JAYPCI010000011.1:0-37072 GCA_038124645.1 Candidatus Pelagibacteraceae bacterium | reverse complement strand
ATGAGTACTTATAGTTTTGGTCTTTTAGATAATTTAAAGAACCATCTTTACCTTCGTTGACGTGAAAAATAAGTTCATGCTTAAATTTTGAGTTTTTTAATAAACTTTTAATGCAGAGTTTTAAATATTCAAGATTATTAAACGTCGGTATAATGACAGAAAATTCCATTATAATCCAAAAAGTTTATTAAAATTATTGGTTGTAGAATTTTCTACATCACTTTTTTCAACACCTTTTAAATTAGCTAAAAATTCTACTGTATGAATAATATGACTTGGTTCATTGCTTTTTCCTCTCAAGGGCATAGGTGAGAGGTATGGAGAGTCAGTTTCTACTAAAATTTTATTCAATGGTAATTTTTTAAATGTATCTGCAAGACTTTTTGAATTTTTGAATGTTATAACGCCACTAGCTGAAATATAACAACCCAAATCTACTAATTTTTCAGCAAATTCTAATGACCCGGTAAAGCAATGTATTAATATTTTATAATCTTTTTTCTTTTTTTCTAAATATAATAGTTCGTATGTTTCTTTTTCAGCTGCTCTTGTATGAACTATAAGTGGTTTACCTGATGATTGAGCTGCATGAATATGTTCTATAAATAATTTGGTTTGAGATTTTTTATCTGAATGATTATAATAAAAATCAAATCCACTCTCACCTATTCCTATTAATTTATTATTTAATCTAAGGTTTTCTAAAATCTTTTTTGCAGTTATCGATTGAAATAATTTTGCTTCATGCGGATGTATTCCAAAAGTACCATAAACATTTTCATATTTTTTAATAATCTCAAGATTATTTTGAAAAGATTTCTCATCAGTTGAAATAGTTAGCATTTTGCTGACATTATTTTCTTTTGCTCGTGCCATAACTTCATCAAGATTAGTAATCATTGGTTCATAATTTAAATGGCAGTGAGAATCTATAATCATTAATCTTCAATTTTTTTAAATAAAATTTCACTTTTTTGTAAAGGTTTATCAAAATTAAATATATTTTGACTTTCTACATCTTTTAATTTCAAATCTTTTAAATTTAATACTTTAAAAATTTTTTCTGTTGTAGTTGGAATAATTGGGTTTAGTAAAATAGCAATATTTTTAATTTGAATTAATATTGTAAGTAAAATTTCATTCATTCTCTCTGGATTTGTCTTTTTTAAACTCCAAGGCTCCATATCATTGAAATACTTATTTGCTTCAAATGAAAAATCAATCACTTGTTTAATATATAAATTTAATTCTTGTTGATCGATATATTTAATTAAATTTGGCAAGTTTTTAAGTGTGTTATTAATTAAATTAAGATCTTTTTTATCTTTTATTTTTGTATTTGGTATTTTGCCAGAAAGATTTTTATCAATAAATGCAAATACTCTTTGACATAAATTGCCAAAATTATTTGCTAAATCATTATTGATGCAATTTTTTAAGTTTTCTAAAGATATACTGCCATCGTTACCTAATGATACTTCTTTAACCAAATAATATCTTAATGGATCAATTCCAAAATTATTGATTATTTCAAGTGGATCTAAAATATTGCCTAATGATTTAGACATTTTTTTCTCACCAGAGAGAATCCAGCCATGACCGTAAACTCTGTGTGGCAAAGGAACTTTAGCTGCAAGTAAAAAAGCTGGCCAATAGATCGCATGAAATCTTAATATATCTTTACCTATGATATGGACCGTAGCAGGCCAGAATTTTTTATATAAATTATCTAGCTCGTTAGGAAAATTTAACGCACTAATATAATTCGTAAGTGCATCTAACCACACATAAATTACATGATTTTTGGCGTTCGGAACTGGTATGCCCCAGTTAAACGAAGTTCTGCTAACTGATAAATCTTTTAGTCCCCTTTTAACAAATTCCACCACTTCATTCCTTCTGCTTACCGGTAAAATGAAATCTGGATTTTTTGAATAATGCTCAAGTAATTTAGGACCCCACTTAGATAATTTAAAAAAATAAGACTCCTCTTCTACCCAATCAACTTTAGATCCCGAAGAAATAGCGCATTTATTGCCTTCCTTGTCCTCAATTTCATCTTCATCATAATAAGCTTCATCAGAAACAGAATACCAGCCGGAATATTTAGACAAATAAATATCTCCTGATTTAACTAATCTATTCCATATTTCAGTCACAGACTTATAGTGTCGTTCCTCAGTGGTCCTGATAAAATCATCGTTTGTTAAATTCAGGGTTTTGGTTAAATCTCTAAAAGTTACAGAAATTTTGTCACAAAATTCTTTTGGGCTTAAATTGTTTTTTTCTGCTGCCCGTTGTATTTTTAATCCATGCTCATCAGTGCCTGTTAAATAAAAAACATCATTGCCCTCTAAACGTTTAAATCTTGCAAAAATATCAGCAATAATACTGGAGTAAGCATGACCCATATGAGGCTTAGCTGAGGGATAATATATTGGAGTCGTTATGTAATAGTTTTTATTCTTGTTCATTTAAGATGAGTTCTCAATTGGTTGATCACTGAATTAACATTAATATTATAGATTGTAAAATTATTAATTAGATCTTTAATTTGGTTAAACTTTATTAATGGTTCACTAATATTTTTTTTTATAAGAAGTTCATTTGAAAGAAAAAAAATCAAAAGACTAATAAAATTTTTATTTTTATCTTTTTTATAAAGATTTAAAAGTTTTATAGATTTTTCTAGAGTACTCAGATTAGCGTCTAATGAATGTGTTAGGCAAATATCATTAAATTTTAAATAGCAACCTGGCGTCAAATTTGAGTCAAAAGGTAGATATTGATTTATAGACAAATAATTACATAAACTATTTACAATATTTTTTTTTTCTATTTGGGTTAAATTAAATTTAAATTCTAAGCACCTAGATTTTAAAGTTTCTATAATTTTTTTTTCTTTATTATCAATAAGGATAAAATGATTTAAATTTAAAGGCTCTTCAATAACCTTGAGTAATGCATTGACTACATTGGTGTTTAAATTATCTGCATTATCAATAATAATGTATCTTTTTTGACCGTTTGTAGTTTTTTTATTTAATTTTTCAAGCAGTTTACGCAAAGTGTCTATTTTTAATGAATTATGTTCTTCGTTTAATATTATTATATTTTCAAATGTGCCTGAAAAAATTTGATTATATAAAGTTGAATTAAAATTTATTTCTTTAGCATTGAGATTATAAAAATTTTCATTCTTGTTTGAAAAAAAATAATTAAGAATATGAGAGACTAAAGTAAATTTGCCATAACCTTTATCACCTACTATTCTTAGCACTTGTGGAAAAGCATTCTTTTGTAGCAAATTTATAAAATTATTAAAATAATTATCTAAACCAAATAATTTTAAAGAGTAATAATTAGTTGTTTCTTCTTTCATTTATATTGGATCTTTTTAAGTATAAGATTTAAAATTTGCTGTTCTAATTTGTTATCATTATTAGATGAATTAAAAATAAAATAATTTTTTGTATTTTTTGCAATATTAATAAAAGTATTTTGTATTTTTTTAAGAAGATTATTTTTTAATTTATCAAATTTATTATTGTTTTTTCTTTTTTTGAGTCTGGTACGAATTGATTTTAAATTAGATTTTAAAATAATTGTAATATCAGGTTTTAATCCTCTTAATAGATATTTATGTACAGTTTTATTTAATGTAGCATTAATATTGTTCCCCTTGATTTGATATGCGTAAGTAGAGTCAATAAAGCGATCGCAGATAAGTATTTTTCTATTTTTTTTTGCTCTAATTATTGTATTTTTAATATGCTCATTTCTTGAAGCTAAAAATAGAAAGTAATCTGTTAATGCGTCAAAATTATTTGATTTTTTACTAAAAATTAAGTTTCTAATTAAATCTGCTGTTTTAGATCCACCTGGTTCTCTCGTAGTAACCACTGGTAATCCTCTTTTTTTTAAATTGTGTGATAGTTTTTTAATTTGAAAAGATTTACCAGTACCTTCTATTCCTTCAAAAACTATAAAATAGAATCTTTTTTTATACATCTCCCCATATTAAATAATTTAATGAGAGAAAGATACTTTTGATGAAATTTACTTTTTTAACATCTTCATTTGCGTACAATTTTACTGATTTAATTAAGTTATCTTTTATATAAACATTTATTTTACCTACTTCTTGCCCTTTTTTGATTGGTGCTTTTATAGGTCCTTCGTATGAAAGCTCAGCTCTATAATCCCTAACATCCTTTTTACTGATGGTTACATAAGCATCATCATTCGCTACTGCTTTTACTGTCTCAGTTTTTCCCAACCATGTTTTCAGGTTATATTCAGTAACTCCTTTTTCAGCTACCTCCAAGGTATCAAAATTTCTCAAGCCCCAATTTAACAAACGGAAAGAATGTGAACTTCTGGTTGCCATGGTTTTAAAACCACTACCAACGGCAATGATACGTCTTTTATTCTTTTTTAAGGAACTTGCTAAAGAGTATTGTTCAACAGCAAGGTGACCAGTTTTAATACCATCAACACCAAGATTTCTTCCTACTAAGAGATTACGATTTGCTTGAGTAATTGGATCACCGCCAGTTCTATCCCAGGTAAATTCTTTTTCTGCATAGTAATGATAAAATTCCGGATAATTTTTAATTAAATACTTAGACATTAAAGCAATGTCTCTGACAGTTGAATAATTCTCTGGACTATTTAAACCTGAGGAGTTGTCAAATTTAGTTGCTGTCATTCCTATTTCAGCGGCTTTTGCATTCATCAATAGCACGAAATTTTCTTCAGATCCGGCTATTCCTTCTGCCAGAGCAACACAACTATCATTACCGGATGCAACAATTATTCCACGAAGTAAATTTTCTACAGAAATTTCATCATTAACCATTATAAACATAGAAGAATAACCTGCTTGGGACATTCTCCATGCTTTTTCTGAAACAAGAAATTTATCATCTAATTTAATTTTTCCTTGTTTTAATAAATCAAAAGCAATAATCGACGTCATAATTTTTGTCATAGAAGCCGGATAGATGCTCATATCAGGATCATATTCATACAAAATTTCATCTGAGTGATAATCAACAACTATTGCAGTTTTAGCCACAATATTAGGATTTGCATACAAAGATGTTGAAATAAAAAGAATAGAAAAAAGTAAAATAATTTTTTTAATCATTAAAGATAATATCTATATCATCAAATCCATATGTTTTTAAAGATAAGAAATCCTGCTTTATAAGTTTTATATTCTGATACGGTCCAAGTAATAGCTCATAACGAGTATTGTTAGTCTTTTTAATCTTTAAAAGGTTTTTGTTTGTAAACTTGACTTGGTTTAAGAGTTCTTTTTTTAGAAATAAAGCAGAGTCATTACTATAAAAATCAGCAATTAATATATAGTATTTATTATTTTTATATGGAGTAAAATTTTTTGTAACCTTAGAAATATTTTCGATTTTTACTGATGTCACTGGAGCTTTATTAGAAACTTTCATTTCTTCTACGTGAGTCTCAGCTTTTTTTGCAATAAATGTTTTATTTTTTTTAACCGGAGTAATTTCGATATAAGGAAATTCTGGATTAAGGTTAAGTTCTTGAGCTAATTTAGATGAAATAAGCGCATTATAAAAAGAAGGATAATTTAATTTTTTTGTTATTTTTGAAGTTATGCTTTTATTATTTTCAGGATTTGTGATTATAACTCTGGTTCCTGGAGTAAGAAGATTATGACCAATGACAATTTTTGCATTATCAATTCTTTTGGAAATTACTTTATTTTCAAAATCGCTTTCCTCATAAATGTATGCAAAACCATTTGCATTAAAAGTTTCAGGAACTCTATAGTTTATATTATTTATGTTAGCACATGATATTACAAAAATAAGCAATGAGATTATTAATATATTAGATTTCATTTTTAATCATTTCCGCTAACGTACAGACTGAGACACCAAATCTTAATGATCTATTCCATTTTAAAATTTTTTCATAGTTATTAAAAACTAAATATTTAGGCGAATTAATGTCACCATCAGGTAAAACAAGAGCTGATTGAAGATTTGAATTACTATACTCACCTAAAGAATTATTCTTTACTCCTGCATTGATCCAATAGTTTATACTCTTTTTATTTTTTATATTTCTAGCGGAATGGTTAAATAATTTTTTATTGATATCTTTTGAAAATTCTACATTAAGTTTACAAGGAGAATTATAAAGCCAACCAATTTTTTTTAAATAATTAGCAGCAGAGGCGATTGAGTCTTCAGAAGAATTTTTTAAATCAATTCTTCCATCTTTATTGTAATCAATACCATAACTTTTAAGCGTAGATGGCATGAATTGAAAGTTACCCATAGCACCCGCCCAAGAACCATAAAGCATATCTAAAGAAACTGTTTTTTTATCTAATAATTCTAAGAGAATAAATAACTGTCCTGAAAAATAGTCTCTCCTTCTTTTGTCAAAACTTAAAGTTGCTAATGACGAGATTATGTCCATCTTACCCAAGTTTCTGCCATGGTTAGTTTCAATACTCCACAAAGCTAAGAGATACTCTTTTTCTACATTAAATTCGGTTTCTATTTTGTCTAAAATCTTTTTATTATCTTTATAAGCTTGAATTGATCTTTCCAAAGATTTTTTATTAGCCCTTTTGCTTAAATAGGTTTCTGTTTTTTCAATAAATTCAGGTTGTTTTCTATCATACCCAATAACTTTCTCTAAAAATTTAACATTTCTAAATGCATCATTTACCGTTTGTTCTGAGATACCTTTTTTAATCGCTTGAACTTTAAACCCCTCCAACCATTCTGAAAAAGTTTCTTGGGCTATTAAGCCTTGTGTTAAAAAACATAAAGCAATAACAATTGAAATAGAGAGAATCTTTACATAATTGAGCATTTTTTTTAATATCACAATTTATAATTATTGGATAGAAAACTCTTTTTCTGATTTCAATTGTAAGTTAATAGTAATATAAGACTATTTTTATCAGGAGAGGTGGCTGAGCGGTTGAAAGCACTGGTCTTGAAAACCAGCAACGGGGCAACCCGTTCGTGGGTTCGAATCCCACCCTCTCCGCCATTAAATTTTAAAATCTTTAAATAGTTTTAAAATTTTAGAATTAGCAAAGTTTTTAATTTGAATATCGCTAAAATAAAAATCATAGATTTCTTGGTCATCGATATTTAAAAAATTTTTAAGTTCTTTTAAGTCTTCTAGGTTTAAATCGTTAATTATTTTTCTTACAAATTTAGAAATCAAAATATCAAGTTCTTTTGTACCTCGATATGTAGATAAGTATAATATTTTCTTTTTTAATAAATCAATTTCTCCCATATAAATAATATACCTAAATATGCAGAGAAATAATAAAGAATTTTTATTTCAGAATCTTAAAATTCTTGATGGGGTTGGTGTAAAAATTTCTAAATATTTAAAAAAAAAGAATATAGAACAGATTGTCGATTTATTATGGAATTTTCCTTATTCAAATACTGATCGATCTAATTTAGTCAAAATAAATGAATTAGAAATAGGCAAAATTTGCACGATAAAGATTATTCCAGAAAAATATAATTTTCCAAGAATTAGAAATTTACCTAAAAAAGTTATTGCAAGAGATGAAACTGGCGTTATCGATCTTATTTTTTTTAATTCTTATGAGACTTATATTAAAAAAATTCTACCTATAAACAAAACTGTAATTATAAGTGGTAAAATAAATTATTATAAAAAAAGATACCAAATAGTAAATCCAGCTTATATTACTGAAGAAAAAAATTTAGATTATGTTAGGCAGGACATTCCAAAGTATTCATTGACTGAGGGAATAAATGAAAAAATATATAGAAAGATCATCAGTCAAGTTTTGGAAAGATTACCCTCCTTTGATGAGTGGCTAGATAAAGAAATTTTAGATCAAAATAATTTTGATGGCTGGAAAAATTCTTTAACTTTTATTCATAAAAACACTAAAGAAAAACTCGACCTTAATTCTAATCAATATAAAAGGTTAGTTTTCGATGAAATTTTAGCAAACTCTATAAATCTTTTGCTTAATAAAAAGAAATTTAAAATTAAAAAAAAACCTAAATTATTTAGTTTAAATCTTCAAAACATACTTCTTAGCAAACTTAAATTTGAACTCACAGGTGATCAGAAAAATGCAATCAATGAAATTAATTCTGATTTAAAAAGCCCTTTTAAAATGTTCAGACTTTTACAGGGCGATGTTGGCTCAGGAAAAACAATAGTTGCTATCCTTGCAGCGTTAAATGTAGTTGAAGCAGGTTATCAAGCAGCCTTTATGGCGCCGACTGAGATTTTGGCAAGGCAACATTTTAATTTATTTAAATCGTTATCTAAAGAAATGAGTATTAAAAATGAACTCATAACAGGAAAAACACCTATAGCTGTTAAAAAAGATATCTATAAAAAAATTGCTAATGGTGAAATTAATTTAATTTTTGGAACACACGCGTTATTTCAAAGTAAAACAATATTCAAAAAATTAGGATTAGCTGTGATAGATGAACAACATAAATTTGGCGTAAAGCAAAGGCGAGAGTTCTCTAATAAGGGTGGTGCTAATTGTGATATCGTGCTTATGTCAGCTACCCCTATTCCTCGTACAATGATGATGTCTATGTATGGTGATTTAGACGTATCAAGAATAATTTCAAAACCATCCAATAGAAAAAATATTTTAACATTAGGAAAAGTTTCGAGCAAAATTAAAGAGATCTATCAATTAATTCAAAAAAAAATTAATACAAATGAACAAGTATTTTGGGTATGCCCATTAATCGAGGAGTCAAAAAAAATTGATCACCAATCTGTAAAGGTAAGATTTGATCATCTAAATAAAATTTTTAAAAATGAAGTTGGTATTATTCATGGCGCTATGTCACCAGAAGACAAAAATACTGTTTTATTAAATTTCTTAACAAAAAAAATTAAAGTCCTGGTATCTACAACAGTGATAGAAGTAGGAATTGATTTTCCAGATGCTACGTTAATAATAATAGAAGATGCCCACAAATTTGGATTAGCTCAATTACATCAATTAAGAGGAAGAGTTGGAAGAGGAGATAAAGAGTCTATTTGTATACTGTTATTTAAAAATGATTTGTCTGAAAATGCAAAAAAAAGGATATCAATCCTTAAAGAGTCAAATGACGGATTTTATATTGCCGAGAAAGATCTTCATTTAAGGGGCTATGGAGACTTAATAGGTTTTAAACAAAGCGGAGAAAAAATTTTTAAACTGGCTGATCCAAATATTCATGAAAACCTTTTTAAACAGAATGAACAATATATTAAACTATTAGAAAAAAAACGAGATGATTTAGACAAATTCAATGATCTTTTAAAAATATTTAAAAAATCAGAAGTGCTAAAATAAATTTATTTATTTTCTGAAGTTCCAGCTGAAACTATAAATTTAGACGCTTCTTCAAAACTCATATCTAAATAAATAATATCTTTTTTGGGAAACATAAGTAAAAATCCACTAGTAGGATTTGGTGTTGTTGGCACAAACACATTAACTAATTGCTCGCCAGTTTTACTGTTCATGCTAGTCTTATTCTCTTTAGTGGCAAACCCTACTGCCCAAATACCCTTTCGAGGGTATTCAATCAATACAACATTTTTCTTGCTATTATTTGATTTAGAAAAAGTATCTGTCATCTGAACTATAGCGCCGTAGATTGTTTTTAATAAAGGAATTCTTTTAATAAAGTTATCAATGATTTGAATTATTTTTTTTCCTAAAAAAGAAAGGGACAACCAACCAATTATTGTTATTAATACAATTGAAACTATGATTTCAACACCAGGTATATCTCTTATCAAATATGTATTTGGGTTCAGCCCTTTTGGTAAAATTTTTGAGGAAACTTTGATAATAAACAAAGTGAGATAAACTGAAACACCAATAGGTATTAAAACTAATGCACCTGTAATAAAATAGTTTCTTAGTCTGATTAAAAATGATTTTTTTTGCATTTATTTGGTTTGACCATAAATTAATTATAACTAGAATATATAATAAAAATAATTATTAATATAAAAAGAAATAGTAAAACTTTATTGTTGAGATTCATAATAAATGTATAGCACAAACAGACGTAAATTTCTTGAACTTTTTGGCTGTGGATGCTGTGGTTTAGTCTTAACAAGTTGCGCACAGGTTCCAATTACCGAAAGACGACAATTAAGAATTTTATCAGAAACTAAAATTAATGCACAGGCGTCAGCTGTATACCAGCAATTTAAGTCTAAAGAAAAAGTGTCTTTAAAAGGCTCGGATTTTGAAAGAATTAAAAGTATCGGTAATCGAATTGAATATGCTGTTGCAAAATATTTTGAAAATGAAAAATTAGAGGACCCAACTAAAAATTTTGAATGGGAATATGTTGTAGTTGAGAATGAAAAAATAGTAAATGCATGGTGTATGCCGGGAGGCAAAATAGCTGTTTATAGAGGCATGTTAGATTTGGTTGATAACGATGACCAATTATCAATTGTTATGGGTCATGAAATAGCTCATGCTGTTGCTAAACATTCTATTGAAAGACAAAGCCAGGCACTTACCTTGCAATTAGGATCTCAAATTGCTGATATTTTTTTAGGGGGCGCAATTAATAGAACCAGAAATACAGTTGGTGGAAACACAGGATTGGATATTTTTAGAATAGGTATCTTAAATCCTTTTGGTAGACAACAAGAGACGGAAGCTGATTATTTAGGGTTAATTTTTAGTTCCTTAGCAAGATATGATATTAGACAGTCAGTACCGTTTTGGAAAAAAATGTCTGAAAAAAACAAAGGTAAAGAACCCCCTCAATTTTTAAGCACACATCCTTCGAGTACAAATAGAATAAATAATTTATCCAAATGGATTAATGAGGTAATTATTAAATACCCGCCTTTAGCATAGTGTTTATTTAGATTAAATCCCACCACATTTGTGGTGAGCCCTGATGGGCTCGAACCATCGACACCTTCCTTAAAAGGGAAGTGCTCTACCAACTGAGCTAAGGGCCCTTCAAAAAAGGTTGTTTTATAAGCTTAAAGAATTATTTTCAATGATAAAATCTAATATTTGTTTATATATTTTTTGTAAAATTTACCAAATTTTTTGTTTTTAATTGCATTTCGTATTTCAATCATAAATTCCTGGTAGAAATTTATATTATGTAAAGACAATATCATTGAGGCTAAAATCTCATTTGATTTGATTAAATGATGAAGATAAGATTTAGTGTAATAGCTAGTTCTGGCACAATTTGATTTTTTATCTATAAGCGATTTATCATTTTTATATTTAGCATTTTTTAAGTTTATTTTTCCATCCCAAGTAAATGCTAGGCCTGTTCTCCCTGATCTAGTTGGCATAACACAATCGAACATATCAATTCCAGCATTGACAGCGCCCAAAATATCAGAGGGTGTTCCTACGCCCATCAAATATCTTGGTTTATTTGTAGGCATTAAATGTACAAAATCGTCAAGAGTTTCTAACATCTGTTCTTGACTCTCCCCAACCGCCATTCCTCCTACAGCATAACCATCAAATCCTATTTCAATAAGTTTTTCTAAACTTTGAATTCTAAGATCTTTAAATAAACCACCTTGAGTTATACCAAATAAAGCTTTGTTTTTAGCGTTACCAAACTCAATTTTTGATCTTTTTGCCCAATCGGTAGAGACATCAATGGCTTTTTGGATAGTGTCTTTATTTTCAGTATATTTTGGGCATTCATCCAGAACCATTAAGATATCAGAATTAATATCTTTTTGGATCTGAATACTTTTTTCTGGACTCAATATAAATTTTTTTCCATCAATATGTGAGTTAAAAATTGCACCAATTTTTTTATCTATCGAATTTAACTTTGCAAGCGACATAATTTGAAAACCACCGCTGTCCGTTAAGATTGGTTTATTCCAATTCATAAATTTATGTAAACCACCAAATTTTTTTAAAGTGTTCGTTCCTGGTCTCAACATAAGATGATAAGTGTTTCCAAGAATAATTTCACTTTTCGTATTAATTAAATCCTCAACAAAAATGCTTTTAACAGTTCCAGCTGTTCCAACGGGCATAAATGCAGGAGTATTAATAATTCCCCTTTGAGTATTGATCTTGCCAAGACGCGCTTTCCCATCCTGAGTTTTTAACTCAAAAGAAATTTTTTTGATTTGCATTAAGTATTATTTTGATCGAATGCTGATTATTACGTCTGGTTCAGAAACAGAACCATTTGGACCGTCACCTTTTTTTATTTGGTCGATATATTCCATTCCTTTTATAACTTTGCCAAAAGCAGAATATTGTCTATCAAGGTGTGGAGCTGCATCAAAACAAATAAAGAATTGACTATTGGCACTGTCAGGATCAGCTGATCGAGCCATTGATAAAACTCCTCTTTCATGTGCTAAGTTAGAGAACTCAGCTTTAAGATTGGGTAAATCAGAACCACCCATTCCAGCGTTTCGAAGATTAAAATCTGGACTTTTTGTATTACCAAATTGTACATCACCCGTTTGAGCCATGAAGCCTTCGATTACTCTATGAAAAACAACTCCATCGTATTTACCCGAATTTGCTAATTCTTTAAATCTTTTGACGTGATTAGGCGCCAAGTCATCATATAACTGTATATGGACTTCTCCATATTTTAATTTCATTATCATGGTGTTCTCTTTCGCATATAAAAAACTTGTTGTCAAAATTAAAAAAAAACTAAAAATTATAATTTTTTTCATTCGAATTTTTCTTTAACCAATTTTATCACAGATTTCGATAAAAACTTATTTAAGTTACCTTTAAGTACCGCTATTTCTCTTACAAAATTTGATGAAATTATTTGATGCTCAACATCTGACATTAAAAAAATAGTTTCAATCTGATTGTTTAACTTTTTATTCATGCCTGCTAATTGAAATTCATATTCAAAATCAGAAGTGGCTCTTAATCCACGCATGATAACGTTAGCTTTATATTTTTTACACAAATCGATAGTTAATGTATCAAATGAAACTATTTTTATTTTATTTTTTGACAAATTAGAGTCTTTAAATAATGATTTTTTAATCATTTCAACTCGTTCTTCTAAAGAAAAAAAGAGTTTTTTATTAATATTGTCAGTTGTTGCAACAATTACTTGATCAAATATTTTGGTAGCTTTTTTAATTAAGTCAATATGTCCTAAAGTAATTGGATCAAATGTTCCAGGGTAAATAATTTTGCTCATAAGTAGTAGTTTACTATTCTAAATTATTTTCTATTCTTATAGCAGAAACCACCTTCTCAGTTCCACTTAGTTTTTTTATTCTTACTCCTTGAGTATTTCTACCTGCAATTCTAATATCTTTGACCGAGCATCTCATTACACTACCTTTATCTGTAGAAATGATTATTTCATCATCTTCTCTAACAATTATAGAGGATGCTATATTGCCATTTCGAGGTGAGTTAATAATGCTTATAATTCCTTTACCGCCACGATTTGTTATACGATAATCATAAAAAGATGTTCTCTTGCCGTAACCATTTTCAGTAACAGACAAAATATATGCATTTGATCCGTTTTTAATTTTGGAATTTTTCTTTAAATCTTCCTTGGCTATTTTCGGACTATCTAATACAGATAAAGCAATTACTTTATCACCTTCGGTTAAGTTAATCCCTTTAATACCTTTTGAAGATCTTCCTTTAAACACTCGAAGTTTTTTAGACATAAACCTAATACATTTTCCATTTTTTGTACTTAGCATGATGTCTTGATCTTCCGTACAAAGTTTAACACCAATAATTTTATCATTCTCTGCGAGCTTCATTGCAATTTTTCCACTAACGTTTATATGAAGGAAGTCATCTAGTGAATTTTTTCTCACATTACCGTTTGCAGTAGCAAAAATGACCATATATTTTTTCCAATCCTTGTCACTTTCTGGTAGTGGCATGATTGAAGAAATAGATTGGTGGTTTTTCAACGGAAGTAAATTAAAAATTGATTTCCCTTTAGAGCTAGCTGATCCTTCAGGAATTTTCCAAGCTTTTAATCTATAAACCAATCCTTGTGTTGAAAAAAATAAAACAGGTGTGTGAGTTGTAGCGGTAAATATTTGCACAACAAAATCCTCATCTCTTGTTGTAATGCCAGTTTTACCTACACCACCCCGTTTTTGTAATCTCAAATTCGCTAACGGAGATCTTTTTATATATCCTTGATTTGTAATATTGATAACAACCGATTCTTTTTGAATCGTTTCCTCAATATCATATTTGATTTCTGTATCTGTGATTTTAGTTCGTCTTTTGACTGAATATTTATCTTTAATTTCAGAAAGCTCCTTGGTTACAACATTGTAAAGTTCTTTTTTTGATTTTAATATTTTTTTTAAATTTTCAATAATTAAAGAAATTTCTTTAATTTCATTTTCAATTTCAGAAATTCCAAACGCAGTTAATTTTTGAAGTCTTAATTCTAGAATTGATAGAACTTGTTTTTCAGAAAGTTGATAACTTGATGCATTTTTATTCTCAATTAATTTAATTAATTTAACACTTTTTTTAATTTTCCATTTTTTTGATAGCAAGTTTTTTTTAGCAGTTTGAGTATCTTTTGATTGCTTAATAATTTTTATAACTTCATCAATATTTTCAACAGCAGTCGCTAGTCCTATTAAAATATGAGCTCGTTCCTCTGCTTTATTTAAATCATATTGAGTTCTTTTGATTACTGTCTCTTCACGAAATTTGACAAATTCTGAAATAAACTCTTTAAGATTTAAGATTTTAGGTTTGCCGTCAACAATCGCCAGTGTGTTAAATCCAAACGAACTTTCAATACTTGTAAGTTTATAAAGTTGTCTTCTAATAGTTTCACCTTCAACACCTTTTCTTAACTCTAGCGCTATTCTAATACCTTGGCTGTTAGACTCATCCCTGATGTCACTTATACCTTCAATTTTTTTGTCTCGTGCTAATTCTGCAATTCTTTCTACCAAAGTTGATTTATTTATTTGATAAGGGATAGATTTGATAATTAAAGTCGACCTGCCACTTTTTGTCGACTCCTCGTCTATCTCACCTCTCATTTTGAATGAACCACGACCTTTATTGTAGCCTTGCTTAATTATATCGGTTCCGATTATGACCCCGCCCGTAGGAAAATCGGGACCAGGAATATGCTTCATTAATTGTCCTATTGTAATATCACGGTTATTTATGAATGCTATTGTTCCATCAATGATCTCACCTAAATTATGTGGTGGAATACTTGTTGCCATACCTACAGCAATACCACCCGCACCATTAACTAAAAGATTTGGATACTGAGATGGTAAAACAACTGGTTCTTGTTCTGTTTCATCATAGTTGCTTCTGAAATCAACAGTATTTTTTTCTAAATCTTCTGTTAAATGTTGCGCGATTTTAGCTAATCTTGTTTCAGTATATCTCATTGCAGCTGGAGGATCTCCATCAAGAGAACCAAAATTTCCTTGACCTTGAATTAAAGGCAAACTCATTGAAAACTCTTGTACTAGTCGAACTAAGGCATCATAGACCGCTTGATCACCATGCGGGTGATATTTACCAATTACATCTCCAACAATTCTAGCTGATTTTCTAAAATTTTTTGACCAATCAAAACCACCTTTGTACATGGCATAAATTATTCTACGGTGCACAGGTTTTAGGCCATCTCTGACATCAGGCAAAGCTCGACTAACGATTACACTCATCGCATAAGACAAGTATGAGGTACTCATCTCATCATGCATTAAAATTGGTTTTATAATGTTATTATTTTGAACCGATACTTTTTCCATATAACTTAAAATGGAATTTCATCATCAAGATCTTTAATATCTTGATTTAAATCATCGTTAGGTAAACTACTTTTATTTTCACTAACCAGATTATTTTCTCCAGACTTTCCGCCTCTGCTATCAAGCATAGTTAAATTAGAATTATATCCTTGCAGTACAATTTCGGTTGAGTATTTGTCTTGCCCAGTAGCCTCATCTTTCCATTTTCTAGTACTTAATTGACCTTCGATATAAACGTTGGCACCCTTTTTGACATATTGTTGGACAACGTTGACTAAACCCTCATTAAAGATGACAACTCTATGCCATTCTGTCTTCTCTTTTCTTTCGCCTGTTTGTTTATCTTTCCAGCTATTACTGGTTGCAATACTTAATCTAGCGACACTTTTGCCATTTACCATTTGTTTGACTTCTGGATCAGCGCCAAGTCTACCTATTAATTGAACTTTATTTAAACTTCCTGCCATAAAAATTTGAATTATTAATTGAGATATATATATTAATTCAATTCAAAATATAACATATTTAATGGTAAATATTAACAGCTAAGAATTTTCGGACTAAAAATTATGCTTAAAAAAATATTGATTAAAGGGGCAAAAGAGCACAATTTAAAAAATATTTCGTGTGAGATTCCAAAAGACAAATTTATCGTAATAACCGGCTTATCTGGATCAGGAAAATCATCATTAGCCTTTGATACAATCTATGCAGAAGGTCAAAGAAGATATGTGGAAAGTTTATCAGCATATGCTCGTCAATTCCTAGATAAGATGAAAAAACCAAATGTTGATTTAATCGAGGGATTAAGCCCGGCAATTTCAATCGAACAAAAAAATACATCAAAAAATCCAAGATCTACAGTAGCTACAGTTACTGAAATTTATGACTACCTAAGAGTTTTATATGCTCGTATAGGTGTGCCCTACTCTCCGTTCACAGGAAAACCTATTGTCTCACAATCTGTCAGTGAAATGGTTGATAAAATTAAAAAATTACCAAAAGATAATACAATTTATCTTTTATCACCAATAGTTAGAGGGAGAAAAGGAGAATACAAAAAAGAGATTTTAGCATTTAAAAAAAGAGGTTTTCAGAAGGTTAAGGTTGACGGTGAATATTATGAAATAGATAAATTTCCCAATTTAAATAAAAAAGTTAAACATGATATTTCAATATTGGTCGATCGATTAGTTTTAAACTCTAGTACCGGTAATAGACTAGCAGACAGTGTAGAGACTGCTGTTAACTTATCAGATGGTTTGTTGGTTGTTGAATATGAAAATGAAACATTACCCAAAAAATTTCGAAAAAAAGAAAATGTGCTATTCTCTTCAAAATTTTCTTGTCCAGAAAGTGGTTTTACCATTGAAGAAATTGAGCCAAGACTTTTTTCTTTTAATAGTCCTTTCGGAGCCTGCGAAGAATGCGAAGGTATTGGTAGTAATTTAAATGTAGACCCTAAACTTGTTATCCCAGATGAAAAATTGAGTTTACAAGATGGTGCGGTCCATCCATGGGCTAAGTCTGTTTCAATGTATTATGTTCAAACATTATCTTCACTCGCTAAACATTATAGCTTTTCACTAACTGATCCTTGGAAAAAACTGCCTAAAAAGATTCAAGATATTATTTTATTTGGCTCGGATGATGAAGAAATCAAATTCTCTTATGATGATGGTTATGAAAAATACACAACTAAAAAAACTTTTGAAGGTGTAATAAATAATCTTGAAAGACGGTATTTAGAAACAGATAGTGATTGGAAAAGAGAGGAAATTTCACAATACCAATCGGAGTCGAACTGTGAAAAATGTAATGGTCAAAGGTTAAAAGATGAAGCTTTATGTGTAAAAATAGATGATCTTAATATAAGTGAAGTAACAAGCAAATCGATAGATGATGCAAAAATCTGGTTTAATAACTTAGAAAATAAATTAAACGAGAGAGACATTAAAATAGCAACTCATATTCTTAAAGAAATAAATGAAAGATTGAATTTTTTAATCAATGTTGGACTTACTTATCTGACATTATCAAGAGAGTCAGGAACTTTATCTGGAGGGGAAGCACAAAGAATAAGATTAGCTTCTCAAATTGGATCAGGTTTAACTGGTGTTTTGTATGTGCTTGATGAACCCTCAATTGGTTTACACCAAAGAGATAATAAAAAGTTAATTAATGCATTAAAAAGATTAAGAGATCTTGGTAATACGGTGATCGTTGTTGAACATGATATTGAAACAATGGAAGCTGCCGACCATTTAATAGATCTTGGTCCAGAAGCTGGTGCTAATGGAGGCAGAATCGTTTCTCAAGGGACACCAGATGAAGTTAGAAATAGTGAAACAAGTATCACGGGTAAATATTTATCAGGAAAAGACTTTATAAAAATTCCAAAAAAAAGACGTAGTGCTAAAAATGGCAGATTTTTAGAAATTACTGGTGCTACAGGAAATAACTTAAAAGATGTTAATTTAAAAATACCTCTTGGAACTTTTACTTGTGTTACAGGAGTATCCGGCAGCGGAAAATCAACCTTAATACTTCATACTTTATATAACGCACTAAACTTAATGTTAAATAAAAACAAATCTAGAAAGTTACCAAAACCTTTTAAAGGATTTAAAGGAACTGAACTAATCGATAAAATTATTGATATTGATCAATCGCCTATTGGAAGAACTCCAAGATCCAATCCTGCGACCTACACTGGCGCTTTTGGTCCAATCCGTGACTGGTTTACGAGTTTACCCGAAGCTAAAGCGCGAGGTTATAAACCTGGAAGATTTTCATTTAACGTAAAAGGTGGTCGCTGTGAAACGTGCGAAGGCGATGGTGTTTTAACATATGAAATGCATTTCTTGCCCGATGTTTTTGTGCCCTGTGATGAATGTAAAGGTAAGAGATATAATCGTGAGACTCTTGAAATAAGATTTAAAGATAAAAATATTGCTGATGTTTTAGACATGACAGTTGATGAAGGTTGTGAATTTTTTGAGAATATACAAACAATTAGATCAAAACTTATAACACTAAAACATGTTGGCTTGGGTTATATAAAAATTGGACAACAAGCTACTACCCTCTCTGGTGGTGAAGCGCAAAGGATCAAACTTGCAAAAGAACTATCTAAAAGATCGACGGGTAGAACATTATACATACTTGATGAACCTACAACCGGATTACATTCTCATGATATCAAAAAATTGATGGATATCCTTCAAGCATTTGTAGCTACTGGAAATACAGTAGTTGTAATTGAACACAATTTAGATGTTATTAAAACAGCAGATTGGATTGTTGATATGGGACCAGAGGGAGGGACTGATGGAGGTAATATTATAGTAAGTGGAACGCCAGAAACAGTCTCTGATAACAACCAAAGTTATACAGCGAAATTTTTAAAAGACATTTTGAACAATAAATCTCTTAAAAAAACGGCATAAATCAGATAGAATAACACTTAAGAATCATGACTGGAATTTTACAATCATTATCTAGAACAGTTCACTTTTCAGCTTTATTAGCCCTTTTGTTATTTTTAGGTTTGTATTTCTTCGGTGGGCAGATTGATTTCGATAGAATTTTCTGGAGTTGGTTATTTAGATATTTGCATGTGATTTCTGGTGTAATGTGGATCGGTTTATTGTGGTATTTTAATTTTGTTCAAATACCAAGTATGCCAAATATTCCTGATGAACAAAAACCAGCGATTAGCAAAGTAATTGCGCCTAAAGCTTTATTTTGGTTTAGATGGGCAGCAGCAGCGACTATTGTTACTGGCTTGATTGTCGCTTATTTAAACGGTTATGTTCACCAAGCCTTAGTGTTAGGTATAACAGATGGAGTTATTAAGCACACAGCTATTGGTATTGGTATGTGGTTAGGAATTATTATGGCTTTCAATGTATGGTTTGTTATTTGGCCTAATCAGAAAAAAGCATTAGGCATGGTTGAGTGCTCTCCTGAGGAAAAAGCTGCAGCGGCAAAAAAAGCTATGTTATTTTCAAGAACAAATACGTTACTATCATTACCGATGCTGCTTTCAATGGTAGCAGCACAAAATCTATTTTAATTTAAGGTACAATTTTATCGTCAGTTTCTTTAAGCATTGTGCGATGAGATACTTTAAGAAACTTTAGTACTGGTGAGGCAATAAAAATTGAAGAATAAGTTCCAATAACAACCCCTAAAATTAGAGCAAAAGAAAATCCTCTTAATATTTCACCACCTAATATGAAAATAGACAGCAAGGCAAGTAAAGTTGTGATAGAGGTAATTAGGGTTCTAGAAAGAGTTTCATTAATCGAAAGATCCGAAGTTTCAGAAATATTTAATTTAGAATATTTAATCAAATTTTCTCTTATTCGATCATAAATTACTACGGTATCATTCATCGAATAACCAACAATCGTCAAAATAGCTGCAACAATCGATAAATTCATTTCAATAGCAAAAAGAGAAAATATTCCAAGCGTGATTATCACATCGTGAAATAAAGCTGTAATAGAACCTAAACTAAATTGCCATTCAAAACGCATCCATATATAAAACAACATAGCGCCTAATGAAATAGCTATAGCAAGTATCCCTGTTTGTAAAAGTTCCTCACTTACTTTAGGTCCTACACTCTCTACTCTTCTGAAATTAATATCGGGATCTAATTGACTTAAATTTAATTTAATTTCTTCAATTTGATTATTGTCGTTTTCAAATTTTTCTATTTTAACTAAAAAATCACCTTGAGTATTACCAAATTCTTTTATGCTTACATCCCCGTAAATATTTTTATCAAATTTATCTCTTAAGTCACCTATAGCAACATTAGTATTAGCAAGTCGTATCTCGATTACGGTTCCACCTTTAAAGTCTACACCTAAATTTAACCCTTTGAAGAAAATTAAGCCTATGCTTATAAAAAATAAAATTGAGGAAATAGAAAAGCATAATTTAAATTTACTCGAAAAATTTATCTTATTTATCATATTTGGTATTCAGCCTTATCTTTGTTTTTAAATGCGACGATAGAGGTTAAATGTCTTGCTAAATAATAGGCACAAAATAATGTAGTTAAAATTCCAACCCCAAGTGTAACGGCAAAACCTTTTACCGGTCCTGTTCCAAATATAAATAAAACAATAGCGGCTAATAAAGTAGTGATGTTAGCATCAATAACAGCACTTTTTGCACGTTCATAACCAGTATCAAATGATTGAATTATAGATTTGTTAGACTTTAATTCTTCTTTAATCCGTTCAAAAATTAATACGTTTGAGTCTACAGCCATACCAACAGTTAGAATAATACCCGCAATACCTGGGAGAGTTAGTGTTGCGTTAAAAATAGTAAGGATACCAAGCAACATTAAAAGATTAGCTACTAAAGAAATATTAGCTATTAAACCTAAAACTTTATACTTAACCAACATAAAAATAATAACTAAACCAAACCCAACGATTAAAGATAGTTTTCCAGCATCAATAGAATCTTGACCCAAATCTGGTCCAACAGATCTCTCCTCAACTACTTTGATCTCTGTTGGCAAAGCTCCAGAGCGAAGTAATAAAGCTAGATCGGTTGCAGATTGAAAATCAAAATTACCAGAAATGACTCCACTACCTGTAGTTATAGCTTCACGTATTTGTGGAGCACTAATTAATTTATCGTCTAAAACTATTGCTAATCGTCTACCGACATTTTCCGTAGTAGCTTTTCCAAATTTTTGTGACCCTGTGCGATCCAGTGTAAAGGAAACAATCGGTTCATTGGTTCTACTATCAAGGCGTGGTTGAGCCTCTATTAAATTATCACCACTAATAATAATTTTTTTACTTACAGATAAAAGCTCACTTGTTTCATCAGAAGGCAACAAATCAACACCAAATTCATCATCGTTTTCAGAAACAAATCTAAAATTTAGTTTGGCAGTTTTTCCTAATAGAGATTTTATTCTATTAGGATCTTTGATACCTGGCAACTCAACAAGAATTCTTTTATCGCCCCTTTGAATAATAGTTGGTTCACGTGTACCAATATCATCAATTCTCCGTCTAACAACTTCGATTGATTGTTTAACTGCTGAATTATTTAAATTTAAAATACCAAAATCTGAAAAATATACAGATACAAGACCATTTTGATTTTTTGTCTCTAATTCAAAATTTCTGTACAGATCCAAGTAAGTATTAACTTCGTTATCATTTTGACTAAATATTATTTTTTTAAATTCCTCATATTTATCATTTTCAATATTAAATGTGATTTCTTTATTTTTAAAAATAAAGTTTGTGTAATTAATATTGTTTTCTCTTAAAGTTTTTTTTAAAGGTAAAACTTTATTTTGTAGTCTTTCTTCAATTAACTGTTCAGTTTCGACTTCTAGTAAAAGATATGATCCACCTTGTAAATCTAAACCTAAATTAATTTTTTTGTCGACGTATAAATTGTTCTCATCTTGAAAGTTAAATGAAAAAAAGAAACTTATTATAATAAAAAGTAAGTAAATTAAAAAAACTTTTAATTTTGAAAAACTTAGCACGATTTGCTTATTTTTTTACTTCGGGCTTTAAGAGACCAGTGACAGTAGATTTGATAATTTGAACTTTGACATCGTCATTTAATAATACTTCAATTCGGTCATCCTCTAAAACTCTATCGACAATCCCAATTATCCCACCAGAAGTAATGACTTCATCTCCTTTTTTCAAATTTTCTACCATTGTCTTATGTTCTTTCACCCTCTTTTGCTGTGGTCTAATTAGAAAAAAATAAAAGATAACAAAAATAAGAATAAGTGGAATAAATGATGCTATGCCTTGTCCGTCCATGATGACCAATGATTATATTATTAAAGTATATTTAACAAGAAAAAATTGATTAAATTTTTTCTGAATTTCCCATATATTTTTTTAATACTTCCGGAATACTAATTGTGCCATCTGCATTTTGAAAATTTTCTATTATTGCAATTAACAATCTTCCAACTGCTAAACCTGAGCCGTTTAATGTGCCTAAAAATTGTTTGTCTTTACCATCTTTAAATTTAGCATTCATTCTCCGAGCTTGAAAAACACCACAAGAGGAGCAGCTTGATATTTCTCTATATTTATTTTCTGATGGCATCCATACTTCAATGTCATAAGTTTTTTCAGCACTAAATCCCATATCACCACTAGATAATAAAGTGACTTGATAAGGTAATTTTAATAATTTTAAAATTTCTTCTGCACAACTTAACATTCTATCAAGTTCTGACTGACAATTTTTGGGATCTACAATACTGACAAGTTCTACTTTATAAAATTGATGTTGTCGGATCATTCCTTTTGTATCTTTGCCGTAGCTACCTGCTTCCTTTCTAAAACATGGAGTGCCTGCAACAAAACGAAGCGGCAATTCTTTAACTTCAATGACTTCATCTCTGACAATATTAGTTAAAACGACTTCGGCTGTAGGTATTAAAAACTTTCTCTCTTTTTCCTCAATTTTGACTTCAAATTGATCTTCTTCGAATTTAGGTAATTGGCCAGTGCCAAACATAATGTTTTCATTAACAATTAAAGGAGGAGATATTTCAGTATAACCAAATTTTTCAGTGTGTATGTCTAACATAAAATTAATTAGAGCTCTTTCTAACTTAGCGTAATTATTTTTAAGCATTACATACCTAGATCCGGATAATTTTGCAGCCGTATTAAAATCAATCAATTTAGTTAATTCACCAATTTCAGTGTGCGATTTAACTTTAAAATTAAATTTAGAAATTTCTCCGTTCTTCCTAATTAGTTTGTTTGCTGTTTCATCTTTGCCGATTGGAACATCGCTATGAGCAATGTTTGGTATAATATTGAGAATATTGTCTAGTTTTTTTTTTATGTTTTGAAGCTGTTTCTCTAATTCTAATATCTTATTAGAAATTTCTTTTGATTTTGAAAAATTCTTTTCATCCTTAGATTTAGATAATTGTTTTTTATCATGTTCTAATTTTTCTTTTTGTTGAATAATTTCACGGTACTCTTTATCTAAAGCAAGCAATTCATCAAAATTAATTTTGGTATTTCGCTCACTGATTTTCTTTTTGAAAAGATCTATGTTTGATCTGATATCTTTAATACTATGCATCTAAATCCTCATCATCAGTTTTTTTTTCTGTCATTTTAACTGTGATAATAGATAACTCATACAATAGTAATAAAGGAATTGCTAATCCGATTTGAGTAATGGGATCAGGTGGTGTTAATATTGCAGCTAATGTGAACAAAATAACTATCACATATCTTCTTATTTGTTTAAGGTAAGTTGAATTCACAACGCCAATTTTTCCAAGTAAATTTAATAAAACTGGCAATTGAAAACTGATTCCAAAAGCAAATATTAATCTCATAATTAAAGATAAATACTCATTAACTTTAGCTTCTAATTGAATAGGTAAGCTCGTATTGGCTGTTGTAGTTTCAAAAGATAAAAAAAACTTTATCGCCAATGGCATTACCAAGTAATAAACTAACATGCCACCAAGCAAGAAAAGTATGGGTGTAGAAATTAAATAAGGTAACAATGCTTTCTTTTCATGTTCGTATAAACCAGGAGCGATAAACTTCCATAGTTGATTTAAGAAAAAAGGGCTACCAACAAAAAGCGCAGAAAAAAAAGCTACTTTTAAATAAGTAATAAATGTTTCATGAAGCGCTGTAAAAATCAGTCTTCTATTTGGTTCATTTTTTACTGCAGAGGCATAAGGTTCAAGTAAAAAATTATAAATAGACTCAGCAAAAGTATATGAAACTATAAAAACAAATAAAATAAATAATAGTGATTTGATCAATCTAGATCTAAGTTCATTTAAATTTGATGATAAAAAATTATTGTCTGTTTCTTCGCTCATCTAAATTTAACTATCTTTCTTTTTGTTTTTTTTATTCTCTTCAATTGGATTTTTGGGAATATCGCTCTGAATATTTTGATCTATATTCGAAATTTCTCTTTTAAAAGAAGAAAAATAATTTTTGGCTTTACCAATGATGTTACCAATTTTTCTAACTGCGATTGGAAATTCTTTTGGTCCTAAAACTAGAATCGCAACGATTATAATTAAAACAATCTCAAACCAACCTATCTGAGGCATTGCGTTTAATTAGCTATTTGATTTATTATCAGGATCGTCACTTTGGTTTTCAAGCGGTTTTGAAGATGACTCCGTGTTATCATCGGACATACCTTTTTTGAAACTTTTAATACCTTTTGCTACGTCTCCCATAATGCTTGAAATTTTACCTTTACCAAACAAAATAACAATCAAGACTGCAATTATGATGATACCTGTCCAACCTATATTTCCCATGATAAATTTATACCTTAAATTATTTTAAAACGATAGTTATTATTTGTTCGTTTCAGGGGTTTCGTCTATGGCCTTTTCTATATTGGTATAAATGTTTTCTTTTTGCTCTTTATAGAATTTACCAGTACCAAAAATCGAGGAGTCTACAGTTGACACATCTATTAAACCCGCTGTCTTTAATTCATCAATCGTCGGTAAATCAGATAATTTTTTAATATTAAAATGGCTTAAAAAGTTTTCGGTAGTTTCATATTGTATTGGTCTTCCCGGCACATCTTTACGCCCTGCTGGTCTTATCCAATCGAGTTCAAGCAGTATTTCAAGAGTATTTGTTGCTAGCGCAACGCCTCTTATTTCCTCTATTTCTGATCTTGTTACTGGTTGGTGATAAACAATTATGGCTAGTGTTTCAATCGATGCTTTTGACAGTTTTTTTTGAACGGATTTTTGTAATGCCATTTCATTTGCTAGATCAATAGATGTTCTAAAAGACCATTTATCTTTTATACAAATTAAATTTATACCTCGATTAGCATATTCAGATTGTAATTTTTCTAAAACTTTTTTTATATTTACTGAAGTGTTTAACCTTGTTTCGATAGTTTCGATATCTAAAGGTTCTTCTGCTGCAAATAAAATAGCCTCTACTTGACGTTCAATCTTAGTTAAGTTTTTTGGAAAGTTGATAATTTTAGATTTATCACTCATGATTGTTTGCACTCTTAATTAAAAGCTTTTTAAATAATTCTTTTTGCATGATACTTGTTACTCCTTGTTTCGTTAATTCTAAGCTCGCTGCAAAAATTGCTGATAAGCCGCTTCGGCTTAATTGTTTGTTCTTAATAAAGTGTTTAGGTACAAGCTCCTCTATATTCTTCCAGGTTTTTAATTTTTCAATATTTTCGTTAATTGTTTTAATGCCTTCCTCAGTAGTCATCACAGCCATTCTTGGAATATTTAATGATTTAAAATCTCTTTGCATTTGAATAATAGAATAAGTTTTTAAAACTTCATAAAGGGAAACATTGTATACAGGGCTGTGTATCGATTTGATACCACCTTTCATCCCTCGTAAAAAAATGTTTTTACCTAATTGATTTTTTTTCAGCAATTCAGAAGATAATATTCTTATTAACTCTAATTTTTTTAATTGAGTTTTAAGTTTTTCTGCAACTTTCTGTAATTCAAAAATTTCATCATCATCCTCTGGTAACAATAATTTTGATTTTAAATAAGTTAACCAGGCAGCCATAACAAGATATTCTGTTGCAATATCAAGGTTAAGTTTTTTTTGTGCATTGATAAAATCCAAAAATTGGTCTGCTAATTCCGTAATGGATATAGTGTTTAAATCAACTTTTTGTTCTTTTGCTAAATCTAATAGCTTTTCTAAAGGACCTGAATATGAAGTTAAACTTAAATTAAATTCTGTTTTTGAATCCATATTCATTATATTATCTTAAAAAATTATAAAATTGTTTAGTTTTTTTAATTGTGAATGAGTCAATATAAGGTGTTATTTTAAGTAAATTTTCAGACTCTTTAGTATTTCCGGCACAATATAATGACAAGTTACAACCTGCCGCTAAAGCTTTTTGTGAATTTGTTAAATAATTTCCTGATAGTGCTTTCATCGAGATATCATCAGAAATAATCAATCCTTTAAATTTTAATTTTTTTCTAAGATAAGCTAAACCCCGTTTTGAAAAAGTAATACAATTATCTTTATCTAATGCTTTAATCAAAATATGACCTGTCATTGCGAATAAAGCAGAAGAATTTTTAAAACATTTAAAATCATTATTAAGTAAAAATTTTAAATTTTCATTAATAACGGGTAATTTATAATGGCTATCCACTGTACTTAAACCATGACCTGGAAAATGTTTTACAACGGCAGCGACTTTGTTTCTTTTTAATACACTAACACAGAATTTTCCAAGTGCTTCAATAGTTGCTACTTTTGTGGAAAAAGATCTTTGACTTAAAAATTTATGCGTTTTTGAATGCAATAAATCTAACACCGGGATCGTATTTATATTGATATTTAACTCTTTAAGTTTTCTCGATAAATGATTAAGGTATTTTTGGTATAACGATAACGCTACTTTCTTATTTTTAGAATACAATTCTCCAAACAATTTTTGAGAAAACATCCTGGTATAATAAATATCAGATAACCTGGATACCGGTCCGCCTTCCTCATCAATTAAAACAGGATAATTAGCATCATTAATACATTTTTTTATTGAATTAATTAAATATTTAAGTTGAGTAAAGGTTTCAACATTTCTTTTAAAAATAATAATTCCCCAAGGTTTGTATTTTTTTATTAGTGCTTTTTCTTTTGTGCTTAACTTGGTTCCTTTGATGCTGGTTATAATTGCTCTTCTATTCATCAGATTTAAAAATGCTCCAAAAACTTCTTTTCTTTTTTGAGTTTATTTCTGTTTCTAAATCGTTATTAAAAATAATAACCTCATTTGTATCATTTTTAAGAATAATCAAATCATCAGGATTTTTAAGAATTTTTTCTTCAGATATATTTCGATTAAAAAGAATTTTATTTTGATGTTGCTCAGAAATGTAAATATTAAAGATTGTATAAGTAAACCAAAAAGAGATTGTTATTACAGAAAGAAAAAAGAATATTTTAATTTTAGACATCACATTTTTTTAGGTAAACTTACCCCTAATAAGTTCATACCTAGTTTAATAACATTTTTAACGAGTATAATTGAAATTAAAGCATTAGGTGTAATAGTATTTTCTTGATTAAATTTATATTTGGGATTTTTGGTACCTGCGGTCCAATATGAATGAAAAAGGTTTGCTAGATCATAAAGGTAGTAAGGAATTTTGTGCGGCTCAAGTTTTGTAGCTGAGGTTTCAATTATTTTTGGCCATTCAAATATTTTTTTAATTATAGCTTTATCGTAATCGTTAAATTCTACTTTCGAATTAATTAAATCAATTTTATCATTCATTTTGTTATTAGATTGATTTAAAACTGAATTTATACGGGCATTAGCGTATTGGATGTAATAAACGTGATTATCTTTGTTTTTTTCTATTACCTTTTTAAAATCAAATTCAATTTCAACATCATTACTCCTGGAAAGCATGATAAATCTAATGTTGTCTACACTAACTTCATTTAATAAATCTTGGGCAGTTATAAAATCACCAGCTCTCTTCGACATTTTGAAAGGTTTGCCATCTTTATAAAGTTTTACTAATTGGCAAATTTTACAAACTAGTTCTAATTTTTTTTCTGACAAAGCTGAAACGGCGGAAGAAATTCTTTTTATATAACCGGCATGATCAGCACCTAAAATATTTATTAACTGATCTGGATTTCTTAAAATCTTATCATAGTGATAAGCAATATCAGAAGCAAAATAAGTCCAACTTCCGTCATCTTTAGTTAACGCTCTATCAGTGTCATCTCCAAATAAAGATGACTTAAACACAAGTCTTTTAATTTTTTTCCAGTTTTTCTTTTCTTCACCTTTAGGAGGATCTAAGAAATCATTTTTTACAAGTTCTTTTTTTGTTAAGAATTGAATTGTTTTATCAACAAGTTTTTCCTCGACTAGTTTGGTTTCAGAGACGAAATTATTATGAACAATATTTAAGTCTGCTAAATCTTTTTTGATCAAATCCAAGGAAAATCTTAATGATAGATCTTTTAATTTATCAAAATCTTTTTTTATGTCTAAATTTATATTAGTTTTATCTAATTCAACAATTTTTTTTGCTATATCAATAATGTATTCACCTGGATATAAATCTGACTGTTTAGGAAATGGACTTTTGTCTTTAATTTCTTTTATTCTATAAAAAATTGAGTTTACAAAATTAAAAATTTGGTTTCCATAATCATTTACATAGTATTCTCTTGTAACTTGGAATCCGCAAAAAGATAGTAGATTAGCTAAAACATCACCAAATATTGCCCCTCTACAGTGTCCTACATGAAGAGGTCCAGTCGGATTAGCTGATACATATTCTAAATTTATTTTAGAGTTACGTTGTAATTTTCCGAAATTATCCTCTAAAGTTAAAATGGTTTCTATAAATTCCATTTTCTTTTTATCGTTTAATTTAAAATTAAGAAAACCAGGACCTTCAATTGTGATTTGCTCAAATTCATTTACATTATCTTTTAAAATCTTGATTAATTTCTCTGCTACTAGTTTTGGATTTAATTTATTTTCTTTTGCAAGTATCATCGCTGCATTTGAAGAAATATCAAAATTATAATTTGGTGGTGGTGTTTCTACAGTAAGATTTTTTATTGAAGAAGTATTATTTACTCCAAGCAAATTTGTATTTGCTTTTATAATTTTTTTAAATAATTGTTCGTAATATTTAAAAATATTCATTAAATCGATTTATTTAATTTTATTGCGTATCTGTCCGTCATGCCAGCAATAAAATCAGCAATACATCTCTCTTTACTATAAAGATTTAAAGCTTCTTTTTTAATATATTTAAGCGGTTTTTTTTTAATTTTTTTAAAAAGATTTTCAATAATCTTTTTACCTCTATCTGTATTTTGTTTTACAATTTTATTATTATACATTTTTTGGTTAAGAAAACTTTTAAGTTCTTTATCTAATTGAAAAATCGGTTTGGAGAAGCTCACAAATACATCTTTTTGTTTATCTAAATCTTGAAATTTTTTTAATTTCAAATTTTTTATATTCTTTTGAGTCTCTTTAATAATATCGGTTACAAAAACATTAATTAGATTTCTCGTAATAATATTAATCAAGGTTTTTTGGTCAATATTTTTAAATTTTTTTTTATTAGATTTATAAAGATTTTTTATTATCGTTATTTCATTGAGATTCTCCAATTTAAATAATTGTGCTTTTAACCCATCTTCTAAATCATGGCTATTATATGCTATATCATCTGAAATTGCTGCTATTTGTGCTTCAAAGGATAAACCATTATCAAGACCAATTTTCTTATTTAAACAATCTCTTCCAACAATTTCTACCAATGTGTATTTATCTACAGGCAGACCGTTATGCTTTAATAGCCCTTCTAAAGTCTCACTTGTCAAATTCAATCCATTAAAACTGTAATATTTTTTTTCTAATAACATAACAATTCTAACTGTTTGAAGATTATGATCAAAACCTCCATGATCAGACATGCATTCATTTAAAACTTCTTCCCCAGCATGACCAAACGGTGTGTGACCAAGGTCGTGCGATAGACACAAGGTTTCAGTTAAATCTTCATTTAGATTAAAATATCGTGCTAAAGTTCTACCAATTTGAGAAACTTCCAAAGAATGGGTTATTCTAGTTCTAAAATGATCGCTGGAAGTATTAATAAAAACCTGTGTTTTATGTTTTAATCTTCTAAATGCTGTACTGTGAATTATTCTGTCTCGATCTCTTTGATAAGGTGATCTAATAGAACTTAAATTTTCTTTATAAATTCTACCTTTTGATTTTATAGGTATTGCTAATTTTGAATAATTTATCATTTTTAAATTAATAGATATATGTAATATATATTTTATAACAAATGATTAAAGATTTAATTATTACTCCAAACGCACAAAAGCAAATTTCAAAACTTTTAAATAAGGATCATAATAACTATTTTCGTATAACGGTAAAAGGTGGAGGATGTTCAGGATTTAAATACGATTTTACAACTGACAATAATCTTGATGACAGTGACGTTAAAATCAACAGTGTAATAATTGATAGAGGTTCTCTCGAATTAATCGCTGGTTCTATTGTAGATTTTAAAGAAGAAATGATTGGTAGCTCTTTTGTTATTGAAAATCCTAAAGCAAAATCTTCTTGTGGTTGTGGTTTATCTTTTTCTGTATAATGAAAATAACAAGTTGGAATATTAATTCTGTTAGAGCACGGGTTAGTAATGTTGATGAGTATTTGAAGAAATCCAAGCCAGATATCTTATTACTTCAAGAGATTAAAACTGAAGAAATTAATTTTCCCTTCGAATTATTTAAAAAAAATGGCTATCATTGTTACGTCAATGGACAAAAAGCTTATAATGGTGTGGCCATAATTTCAAAAATTGAGCTAAGTAATATTAAATTAAATCAACTTTCTGATAAAAACAAACAATCAAGAATAATTAGTGGCGAAATAAAAAATAAAAAAATTAATATTATCAATGTATATGTCCCCAATGGAAACCCTGTTAATACAGATAAGTTTACCTATAAAATTACTTGGTTAAAACTTTTTTTTAAAGAGTTAAAAAAAATTAAAACTAAATATAAAAACATTATTATAGCTGGAGATTTTAATATAATTCCAAAAGAATTAGACGTTTATAATCATAAAAAATATTTAAATGATGCTTTATTTTTACCAGAAATAAGAAAGTTTTATGATGAAATAATTAGTTTAGGTTTTGTAGATGTTTTTAGGAAAATAAATCCAGATAAAATTGAATATACTTTTTGGGATTATATGTTTAACGCATGGTCAACTAATAGAGGCATGAGAATTGATCACTTTTTTGTTAGTAGTAATTTAATAGATCAAATCAAATCAATTAAAATTAATAAAGAACCGAGGGCTAGAGTAAAACCTTCAGATCATACACCAATAGAATTAACTATTTATTAACTCTGCCATAAACATCTTGATATCGAATAATATCTGTTTCTTTAAGAATAGATCCTAATTGTGCTTCAATAATTGTAACTTTATTCTTAGTTTTATTTTCAATACGGTGCTTCGCTTTAAGAGGAATTAAAATTTGTTGCTCGGGATAGGCTGTAATTTTTTTTGAATTGATAGTAATTAAAGGATTTCCTTTATAAACTTTCCAAACTTCCGAACGATGTAAATGTTTTTGTAAACTTAATGAAGCATTTGGGTTTACACTAATCTCTTTTAAAAGAAAGTTCTTACCTTTAAAAATATTCACATATTTACCCCAAGGTCGGTAAAAAGTATTTTTACTTAAAAAAGATTTGGTTTTTTTTTTTTTAAGAACATGAAATATTTCACTCCAACTCCCAAGATCATTCCAATTTAAATTGATATTTAAAGACAACAAATTTTTACATTTTTCAATAATCGCATAGTCAAAAGATATGGAATCGAGCTTAGCGTAGTATTTTTTATTTAAATAAATAATTTTATCTTTAATTCTGGCATCAACATAAGACTTAAGACAAAGTGTGAGGATCTTTTTATTATTTTGTTTAAAATTTTTGATAATCGATATTTTTTTGGCGAAAAAAATTCCAGCGTTAATATAACCACCTCGTTTGATTATCTTTTTTGAGTTCATGAATGAGGGTTTTTCTACAAACTTAATTACTTTTGAAATCGTGGAGCGATCTTTACTAACTATATAACCATAAAGACTTGAAGGTTTTTTGGGTTTGATGCCAAAAACACATATATTTTCATTATCTAAATATTTCTCATTTAATTTGATGATATTAATCATCTTGTCAAAATTTAAAATATAATGATCTGACGAAAAGAAAATGATTGGTTGATAAATGTTAATTTCACTTAACAAAGATGAAGATAAAATTGCAGCAGCAGTATTTTTCTTTTGAGGTTCAACAACAATTTTATATTTGCTTATTCGATTTTTTTTTAAATGTTTTTTAACAGTGCTTACGTACTCACTATTAGTGCTTATGATAGGAAAATCAAAGATAGGGTGCTTAATTCTTTCTAAAGTTTTATCAAATAATGTCCAGCCACCGAAATCTATAAATTGTTTTGCTTGGTATTTTTTATAACCAGGCCACAATCTAGATCCTGATCCACCACATAATATTACCGGAACAACTTTCATCAATTAAATGTCGGCATAGCATTTAACTTCTTTTTTTGCACCAGGATGTGTTGATGCACCTTTAAATGCTGGTCCAACTGTTTGTGCGTACTTCCAGAGAGTTCCGTTACCGAAATTATCTTTTTTTGGTTTCCATTTTTTTCTTCTGCTATTTAGTTCTTTGGTAGAAAGTTTGACATTAATTGTACCTTTAACTGCATCTATTTCAATTCGATCACCGTCTTTTAAAAGTGCAATAGTACCTCCAACAGCTGCTTCGGGACCAACGTGACCGATACAAAATCCCCGTGTTGCACCTGAGAATCTGCCATCAGTAATTAAGGCCACCTTTTCACCTTTACCTTGTCCGTAAAGAGCAGCAGTCGTGGAAAGCATTTCACGCATACCAGGTCCTCCTTTTGGACCTTCATATCTGATAATTATCACATCGCCATCTTTAAATTTTTTATCTAAAACAGCTTTGTAAGCTGCTTCTTCACTATCAAAACATCTTGCTGTGCCATTAAATTTTAAATTTTTCATTCCAGCAACCTTCACGATTGCACCCTCTGGAGCTAAATTACCTTTTAACCCCACAACACCTCCAGTTTTGGTTATTGGATTATTCCACTTTCTCATTACTTCTTGATTTTCATTAAAAATTACATTTTTTAAATTCTCAGCCATTGTTTTACCAGTTACTGTTAAACAGTCCCCGTGTATAAAACCACCATCAAGCAATGTTTTGAGTAGCATTGGTACCCCACCCGCTTCGTACATGTCTTTAGCAACAAATCTACCGCCGGGTTTTAAATCAGCAAGGTAAGGTGTTTTTTTAAATATTTTAGCTACATCCATTAAATCAAATTTAATTCCACATTCATTTGCTAGTGCCGGTAAATGTAAAGCAGCGTTTGTTGATCCACCAGTAGCAGCTACTATTACCGCAGCATTCTCTAGAGATTTTTTGGTAACAATGTCTCTCGGTCTAATATTTTCCTTTAGTAAATTCATTACAGCTTCACCGCTCGCGTAAGCATATTTATCTCTTTCTTCATAAGGAGCTGGTGTACCTGAAGAGTAAGGTAAAGCTAAACCTATGGCTTCAGAAACACACGCCATAGTATTAGCAGTAAATTGTCCACCGCAAGCGCCAGCACTAGGGCAAGCGACTAATTCTAATTCTGTTAATTCTTTTTCATTTATTTTTCCCGCAGAATGTTCACCAACGGCTTCAAATACATCTAAAACTGTTACATCTTTATTGTTAAACTTTCCTGGCAAGATTGATCCACCGTAGATAAAAACACTCGGAACATTCAATCTTATCATAGCCATCATTAATCCTGGTAATGACTTATCGCAACCCGCTACACCAACTAATGCATCGTAACAATGTCCTCTTACAGTTAATTCTGTGGAATCAGCGATAACTTCTCTTGAAATTAAAGAAGATTTCATTCCCTCGTGGCCCATTGCTATTCCATCAGTTACGGTGATAGTACAAAATTCTCTGGGAGTCCCATTCATATTTGTAACTCCTTTTTTAACAGATTGAGCTTGTCGCATTAGTGCTATGTTACACGGAGCTGCTTCATTCCAAGTTGATACAACACCAACAAAAGGTTTAGCGACATCTTCCTGGGTAAGTTTCATGGCATAATAAAAAGAACGGTGAGGCGCTTTATCAGGACCAACTGAAGTATGTCTGCTAGGTAATTTTTTTTTGTCAAAAGTCATATTTAATTAATACTTCTTATGATACTTGATAATTTGCTTTCTTCTATTTTTAAATCTGATAACATTTTCTTATCATTTTCAACAATATTTTTAGGCGCTTTTTTAATAAATTCCTTATTAGAAAGTTTTTTTTCTAAATTTTTTACTTTGCTAAGTAATATATTTATCTTTTCATTAATTTTGGATTTTTGAGAAGCCAAATCAACTTTGGTATCGAAAATAAGATGAAGTTTCTCATTTTTGACCAGTATTTCAACAGAGTTATTATTAGTCTTATCAAAGTAAATTTTCTCAATTCGACCAACTTGCTTGAGAACTGCAGAATTGCTTTCAATAGATTTAGATATTTTTGATTTTTTTGAAATAATTAATGAACAAAATTCTCCAGGAGATACATTCAAAACTACCTTTGTAGATCGAATAGTAGTAATAAGATCAATTATTTGATTTATACCATCTAGTTTCATTTTTTTGGATTTAAGCCTTTTTAACCTAGGCCAATTCGAAACCATAAGATCGCTTTTATAAAAACTTTTGAAGTTATTTTGTTTCCACAAATGTTCTGTAACAAAAGGAATGAATGGATGCGCAATAAGCAAGATCTGGGAAAAGATATAAGGCGCACAATTATTGGTTTCTTTATAGTCTTTGTTCTTGGAAGAAATAACTGGTTTAATCAATTCTAAATACCAGTCACAATAATCATGCCAAATAAAATTGTATAATTTCCTTGCAGCTTCATCAAATCTAAATGATTTAATATATTTATTCACTTCATCAATTGTTAACTCTAGTTTATTCAAAATCCAAACATTTAAATCTGATTTACAATTTTGATATTTAAAATTCTTATCTAGAGAAAACTTATTCACTTTAAGGAAATTATTTACATTATTTATTTTAGTAATAAAGTTTCGATAACCAATTACTCTATCTTTAGCTAATTTGACATCTCGGCCTGGTGAAGCCATTGAGATTAAAGTAAACCTTAAAGCATCAGCACCATACTCATTGATAAGTTCTAAAGGATCAATAATGTTTCCTTTTGATTTTGACATTTTTTGACCTTTTTCGTCACGGACTAATGCATGAACATAAATTTGTTTAAATGGAACTTTTTTAAGAAAGAAATTACCCATCATCATCATACGAGCTACCCAAAAAAATATAATATCAAAACCTGTAACCAAAATTGAAGTTGGATAAAATTTTTTTAATTCATTTGTTTTTTTAGGCCAACCTAAAGTGGCAAAAGGCCAGAGTGCTGAAGAAAACCAAGTATCTAAAACGTCTTCGTCTTGTGTTAATGAAAATGATTTATTTTTGTAAAATTGTTTAGCTAATTTATTAGCTTGTTGTTCATTTTCTGCAACAAAGATTTTTCCATCATTTGAATACCAGGCTGGAATTCTGTGTCCCCACCAAATCTGTCTTGAAATGCACCAGGGTTGAATTTCTCTCATCCAAATAAAAAAAGTTTTAGTCCAGTTTGAAGGAAAAAAAGAAGTCTTTTTATTTTTGACAGTTTGCATAGGAATTTTAGCTAATTTTTTTGCATCCACAAACCATTGTTCTGTAAGGTAAGGTTCTATGATTGAATTTGAACGATCTCCATAAGGTACACTATTTTTAATTGACTCTACTTTTTCAAGACAATTATTTGTTTTAAGTTGTTCAATTAATTTTTTTCGAGCTTCAAATCTGTCTAATCCAATAAAATCTCTTATGCCGTTATTATTGATAGTTCCATCTTTTTCTAAAATATTTATAATTTTAAGGTTGTGCCTTTGACCGACTTCATAGTCGTTAAAATCATGAGCGGGAGTAATTTTTACAGCACCAGAACCTTGATCTGGATCAGCATAATTATCCTCTATAATTTTTATTTTTCTATTAACTATTGGAATAATTACATCCTTGCCAACAAGATTTTTATACCTACTGTCTTTTGGATTAACCGCGATCGCTGTATCACCCATCATTGTTTCAGGACGTGTTGTAGCAATTATAATAGAGTCATTTGAACCATCAATTTGATACTTAATGTAATAAAGTTCAGACGAAACATCCTTTTGTACAACTTCTAAGTCAGATATTGCAGTCTGAAGTTTGGTGTCCCAATTAATCAATTTTAAATCTTTAAAAATTAAATTATTGTTGTAAAGATCCACAAAAACTTTTGTCACTGCTGAAGATAAATCTTTATCCATTGTGAAACGATTTCGTGACCAATCACAAGAACACCCTAGCTTTTTTAATTGATCGAGTATAATATTTCCTGACTCATCTTTCCATTTCCAGACTTCATCTAAGAATTTACTACGTCCAATTTCGCCTTTTTTAATATTTTTA
>JAYPCI010000010.1:32601-37376 GCA_038124645.1 Candidatus Pelagibacteraceae bacterium | reverse complement strand
GACAGTTTTAAACTTGGTCTTTTAAAGTTTTTTTTGTAATTATATAAAATATCAAATAAATTATTAGAGATAGAAAAAACCAGTACCTCACAAATAAAGCATTTTCTTTTAAAAAAAAACTAAAAATAACTAAAGTCAAATAAAAAAGATTAATTATGATAGATGTTTTGGGGTTAGCAAAATCTATCTTTTTCTTTTCTAAAAATTTGAAAACTAACATATGGAGATGATTGCTGTCAGGTAGTAAAGGAGATCTTTTTTTTATAGTTTTTCTCAAAAAAGAAAATAAAACTTCAAAAAAAATATAGAAAAGTAAAGAGCAATAAAAGAATGGGGAAATATTCGGAGTTAGTTGACTAACAGTAATTGTATTTAAAGCAATTACAGCACCCAAAAAATACGATCCGCTATCCCCCAAAAATATTTTTGCCTTTGGAAAATTAAATAATAAAAAAACAAATATTATAAAAAGTTGTCCAGTCAAAAAAAGATATAATTTTGACTCCTCTATACTCGCAGCAATTATCGTTAGAATAAGAATTATAATGAATGAATGTATTGCTAATAAACCATTAAAGCCATCTATAAAATTTGATCCATTGACAACAAACAGAAAACAAATCAGCACAAATAGTAAATTAAATATGTTGTTTTCCAACCAATTATTAAGAAATGCTAATCCGGTTTTCTCGATCCGAATATCAAAAAAATAAATGCTTAAGGACAAAATAATAATCATCATAAATAATCGTATGTTGGGTGTGATTTTGAATTTTAAATCATCTAAAAGACCTAAGGTAAAAACCAATGATACAATTATAAAATAACTTGTTAGGGTTACCGAAAAAATATATTCAAAAGAAAACACTAGTAACGTAAAGGCGCATATTAATGCTAGTCCACCAGTTCGCGGAATTGGTTCATTATGAAACGCCTGGGGTTTTTTATAATCTAAATCAATAGCATTTTTAAAATATTTGGAGGAAATTTTTAAAACACCCAACATAATCAAAAAGGATGACAAACTAAAAAGTGTCAAATAACTATTGATAATGTTTTCAAGAAGCATAAGTTTTTTTTTCTATAATGTTATTATTTTTTACAATAAAAATTCCTATTAATATTATAATAAGTGATACAATTACCTTCCAGCTTATTTCTTCGTTTAAAAAAATGTTCCCAAAAATTACTCCAAAAATTGGGATCAGATAGGCTACTTGGGTTTGAAACACTAGTCCATTATTAGTTAAAATATAAAATCGTATCATCCAAGCTATACCGGTCGCTACAACTCCTAAGTAAATTAATGACAACGTTGAAATAAAATCTGGTGAGGATAATAAAGGTTTTTCAAAAATTAAACTTAATGGAATCAAAAATAATAGAGACCAAATCATTGTAGAAGTAGTTACGTTTTCATTTTTGTGTTTTGTAAACAATTTAAGAGTAATAACTCCAGCGATTGAATAAAAAGTAGATCCAATCAAAATAATTATCGCAAAAAATATGTTGCTTGAATTAATTATTAAATCGTCAAAAAATAATAGAATTACACCTGAAAAACCGATCATGATCCCTAATGTCTTTATAAAATTAATCTTTTCATTTTGAGTAAAAAAATGGGCTAAGATTGAACCGCTAATTGGTGTAGTACTCATTAATATAGCAGCGAGATAACTATCAACATAATTAGTTCCTATAGCAATAAAAATAAATGGTAAGACAATATTACATAGACCGATCAAGGCATAAGATTTCCATTCCTTAGAAAAACATAAAATTCTAATTTTTTTAATTTTACACCACAACAACAAAGGTATCGCTGCAAAAAAAACTCTAATCGTTGCAAGAGTGATTGGTTCGTAATGCAGAGTAGCAATTTTAATATTAAAAAAAGAGGACCCCCAAATCGCTCCAAGCAATAAAAGTAAAAAGAAATCTAATGTATTTGCTTTACGCATTTTTTAAATATTTAAGTGCTAAAGGTATATTCTTTATAATATCTTCAGCTATTAATCCTGTACCAAATTTCTTAGCCGCATAACTATGTATCCAAACACCTGCTGCAGCTGCCTCTTTAATACTCATTTTTTTACTACCAATCAAACTTGAAATAATTCCAGCTAAAACATCGCCAGAACCGATAACGGCAAGCTCTGGTGTACTATTTTTATTAGCAATAATACTCCCTTTGTGATCAGCGATAAGAGTTATGTGGCCTTTTAACAAGATGTTTGATTTGCAAATCTTTGACGCCTGTTTTATTGCAGCTAAATCATTTTTAATTTTTTTTTGATTTTTAAAAATTCTAAAAAACTCACCCCTATGAGGGGTAATTAATGTATTATTATTCAAGTTTTTTATTAATTTTTCTTTTGATTTTTCAAAGCTAGATAATGCGTCAGCATCTAATATTACAAATTTAAATTTTTTTAAAACTTCTAAAACAGTATTTCTTGTTAAACTATTGTTACCTGCGCCTGGTCCGATCAAAGCTACTTCACAATTGATAGACTCTTGCCAAATAATCTTTTTAATCTCCTTAAAAGTATTTCCAATAACCTTCAAGACTGAGGGAAACCTTTTTGAATAAATATTAAGATTTTTCTTATTGCATACTATTTTGACTGATCCCACACCAACTCTTAAACAAGCCTCAGCTGCTAAAATTGTTGCTCCAACCATATGGGTTTGTGATCCAAAAATTAATACTCTTCCCCGACTATACTTATGGCTTGTTTTATTTTTCCATGGGAATTTATTCTTCCAAAGTTTGATAGTATTTTTCTGATATTTCATTACAATTGATGATTGTATTATGTAAAATTTGCATAACTGACAATCGTTTTTTTAGAGTAGAAGTGTGGTTTAAATTTGGTAGTGTCCCGACATTAACAATATTATTTAAAGGATAAATCATGAGTTCAAAAGATACGCTTAAGTTAATGAAAGATAAAGAAGTTGAATACGTAGACTTACGTTTCACTGACCCAAGAGGTAAACTTCAACATTTAACTATGGATGCTTCAATTGTTGATGAGGACATGTTGGAGAACGGAGTATTTTTTGACGGTTCATCTATTGCTGGTTGGAAAGCAATTAACGAGTCTGACATGATATTAAAACCTGATTTATCAAGATTAATTATTGACCCTTTCAACTCACATCCAACGCTGAATATTTTTTGTGATATTTTAGATGCAGTAAAAAAAGATCCTTATGAAAGAGACCCAAGAGGCACAGCTAAAAAAGCTGAGGCATTTTTAAAAAAATCGGGAATTGGTGATAAAGCTTATTTTGGTCCTGAACCAGAATTTTTTGTATTTGATGATGTTAGATATACAAACGCTATGAATGAAACTAGTTTCTTTATTGATAGTGCTGAAGGTCCATATAACACTGGCAGAAAATATGAAAATGGTAATATGGGTCATAGACCGCCAATTAAAGGTGGCTACTTTCCTGTACCGCCAGTTGATAGCGCACAAGATATGCGAGGTGAATATTTAAAAGCACTCAAAGACATGGGAGTTAAAGTTGAGAAACATCACCACGAAGTTGCTCCAAGCCAACATGAGCTTGGAATGTATTTTGGTACCATGACTGATCAAGCAGATAATATACAATTATATAAATATGCGGTTCACATGGTTACTCACTCTTTCGGAAAAACAGCAACTTTCATGCCTAAACCAGTTAAAGGAGATAACGGTTCAGGAATGCATTGCCACCAATCTATTTGGAAAGGTAGCACGCCATTATTTATGGGTGATAAGTACGCAGGATTATCTCAAGAAGCACTCTATTATATCGGAGGAATATTAAAACATGCAAAAGCAATCAATGCATTTGCTAATGCTACAACAAATAGTTACAAAAGATTAATACCAGGATTTGAAGCACCTGTATTATTAGCTTATTCAGCAAGAAATAGATCGGCATCGTGTCGTATCCCAATAATCTCAAATAAAAAAGCTGCAAGATGTGAAGTAAGATTCCCTGATGCTGCTGGAAATCCATACTTAACTTTTGCATCAATGTTAATGGCAGGAATTGATGGAATTAAAAATAAAATTGATCCAGGTAAAGCTTTAGAGAAAGATCTTTACACTTTACCAGAAGAAGAATTAGCTAAAATTCCAACTGTTTGTGGATCTTTACGAGAAGCAATGGAGAACTTAGACAAAGACAGATCTTTCTTAACACAAGGTGGCGTGTTTACGGACGATCAAATAGATGCTTACATCTCTCTTAAAATGGATGAAATTCACAAGTTTGAACATACACCTCATCCAATAGAATTTGAGATGTATTACAGTTGCTAAAACAATTTAAAATATGGCAAAATTTTATTTAATGGGTTGTTACACTGACAAAGGTCTTGGAGGATTTGTTAACAATCCAACAACTGATAGAAAAGCTGCAACAAAAGCTTTGCTCGAAGCTGGTGGAGCAAAACTTACTGACTATGCTCTTTTAAGAGGCGCTTATGATTTTTTAGCAGTCTGTGAGGGAACATTTGAACAGATGGCTGCGTCTAAGATGGTTGCTGTCTCAAGTGGCACCGTAAATAATTTCACTATTCTAGAAGTTACTGATTTAAATAAAATAGCTGATACTGCCAACAAAATGGCAACCAAATACAAAGCGCCAGGAAAATAATTAAATTTTAAAAGACTCTCCGCATCCACAACGTTCTGTTTCGTTTGGATTTTTGAAAACAAATTGCGAAGAAAATTTATCTTTTTTATAATCCATCTCGGTACCTAACAAAT
>JAYPCI010000010.1:2840-32501 GCA_038124645.1 Candidatus Pelagibacteraceae bacterium | reverse complement strand
ACAAATTGCGAAGAAAATTTATCTTTTTTATAATCCATCTCGGTACCTAACAAATACATTATAGCTTTAGGATCAATAAGAACTTTAACCCCTTTATCCTCGACAATTTCCTCATTCGGTTTAATATCTTTGGCATACTCCATAACGTAAGACAATCCAGCACAACCACCTGATTTGACACCTACTCTAACCCCAATAGTAGTTTTGTCAGCTGATGACATTATTTCTTTAATTCTATTTACGGCGCTATCACTCAACTTAATTACACTTGTACTCATAAATTTAATTCTAATTTTGCAGCTTCTGAAATCATATCCTTAGTCCATGGTGGACTCCAGACTAATTTTAAATCTACTGACTCTATACCTTCAACTTTAAGCACTTTTTCCTTAACTAAATTAGGTAAACTATCTGCAACTGGACAGTTAGGAGAAGTTAGAGTCATTTCTATATTTGCTTTTTTATTAACTTGATCAACATCAAGTTTGTAGATCAGACCTAACTCATATATATTTACTGGAATTTCAGGATCATAAACTTTTTTAATTTCTGATATTATTTTTTCTTTCAACTCTCTCATATTTTTATTTCTCTTTTCTGTTAATGGCATTATCAAGTGTATGCCAAGCCATTGTAGCGCATTTAACTCTCATTGGATATTTCTTAACCCCTGAAAGTGACATTAATGTAGTTATTTGATCATCAGTTAAACTATTAATTTTGATACTTTCTTTATTCTTAATCATTTCTAAAAATTCATCTTTTAACTTATTTGTAAAGTTTTTATCTTTTCCTTTAATAATCTCAGTAAGTATCGATGCGGATGCCATTGAAATTGCACATCCTTCTCCTTCAAAACTTATATCTTTTACCACATTATCTTTATCTAAATTTAAAAAAATATGAACTTTATCTCCACAAAGAGGATTGTGTCCGTCAGCATCTAAATTGTAATTACATTTTCCTTTATTCCGTGGATTCTTTCCGTGGTCTAAAATAATTTCCTGATAGAGTTCATTAATTTGCATGGTTATAATTTAAATACCTTTTTACATTTTTCAATTCCAGCGCTTAAAGCATCCATATCTTCTTTGGTATTGTAAATGCCCAAAGAAGCACGAGCTGTTGCAGGTGTACCTAATATCTCATGATAAATTTGACAACAGTGGTGACCAGCTCTTATTGCAATACCTTCCTCATCTAAAATTGTAGCTATATCATGTGGATGAATACCCTTAATAGTAAATGAAATAATTGAACCTCTTTCTTTTGGGTTTCCAATAACTGTAACACTATTATTTTTTTTAATTTTTTCTAAGCCGTATTCTAATACTTGATTTTCATGATTATAAATTTTGTCGACACCCAATTTTTCAATAAAGTTTAAAGACTCTTTAAATGCAACTACCTCGGCAGTTTGCATAGTTCCAGCCTCAAATTTGTTCGGTGAAGAGGCAAAAGTAATCTTATCTTTTTTTACCTCTTCAATCATGCCACCGCCACCTTGATAAGGTGGAAATTGATCTAACCATTTTTGCTTAGCATACAAAATTCCTAAACCGGTTGGACCGTACATCTTGTGACAAGAGATAGCATAAAAATCACAGCCAATAGATTGCATGTTTAATTTTAAATGTGGAGCACCTTGACAACCATCTATAAGAACTGGAATTTTTTTTGTACTAGCAAAATCGCAAATTTTTTTTATTGGCAATATTGCCCCAGTAACATTCGATAAATGGGTTACTGCAATAATCTTGGTCTTGCTTGTAATAAGTTTTTTTATTTCATCGATCTCAACTTCACCTTCATTATTCACTTTAGCAAATTTTATAATAGCTCCTTTTTTTTGTCTTAAAAAATGCCATGGCACATAATTTGAATGATGTTCTAATTCAGTAATAATAATCTCATCACCCTTATCTATAAATTTTTCTCCATAAGAACTAGCAACTAAATTAATAGCTTCTGTTGCGCCTTTAGTAAAAATTATCTCATTAGTGCTTTTTGCATTAATATATTCCTTAACTTTTGATCTTGTATCTTCAAATCTATTAGTGGCTTTAACTGCAAGTGTATGCACACTTCTGCCAACATTTGAAAACTCATTTTCATAAAAAAAATTCATCTTAGCTAAAACTGATTGAGGTTTTTGAGAGGAATTCGCGCTATCTAAGTATATTAAAGGTTTTTTATTAACTTTATTTTTAAAAATTGGAAATTCAGATTTAATATTATCTAATTTCATTTGCTTTTTTCTCAATAATTTTAATTAAATATTTTTTAATTTCTGTATGATTAATTGTTTCTGCTATATCTCTAAAAAATCCTTCAATTAGAAGGTTGGTTGCTTGTTTACGGTCCAAACCTCTAGACATTAAATAAAAGATTGCATTTTCATCCAAATTTCCTGAAGAGGATCCATGTGAACACTTCACATCATCTGCATATATTTCTAGTTCTGGCTTCGCATCAAATTCGGTTTCATTATTTAATAGGATGGCTTTAGATAATTGATAAGCATCTGTTTTTTGAGCATTTTTTTTAACATAAATTTTACCTTGGTAAATACCTTTAGCTTCGTCTTCTAAAACTTTTTTAACTTTCTGATAACTTGTACAATGAGGAGCTAGATGACTCATTACAGTTTGTAACTCGAAGTGTTCATTTTGTTTTAAAATTGCATTCGAATAAATTTCACAATTAGAATTTTTTTCATTTAAGTTAGTAAAAAAATCTTTTTTGAGAAACAAAGTATTTGATAAAATATTTATGAACTTTAATGATGCATCTTGATTAATATTTGCCGTAACACTGCTGTAGTTAATTGAATTATTTCTTAAATATATATTGTAAAAATTTATTTTGGCATTCGTATCTAAATTATAATTCGAATTTTGATTTAAAAAATAATTTCCTTCACTAAAATCGTTATTAACAAATACAATATTTGCTGATGAATTTTTTAAAAAATTAAATATATACTTTTTATTTAATCCACAATTATTTAATTTTTTTGAAAAATTATTATAAAAAATTAAGGGATATTTTAAATCTGCATTCTGTTTAATTGAAATAACAAAACCACCAGAAAAGAAGGCATTGTTAAGAATACCTAAAGTATTTAAAGATCTTTGTTTTTTGATATCAGAAAATTTAAGATTCTTAATTTTAATTTTTTTTTTGTCTGCAATTTGAATGTTGATTTTAGTTAAATCTCCATCCTGTAAGAAAATACTTGAATGTTTAAATTCTTTTAATAATTTTTCTCTTATATTTTTATTTTTTTTTTGTAAAAAATTTAGATTAGAGAATGAATTTTCAATTTTTTCTTTAATATTAGTAAATTTCCAATTTTCATCTTTTCTTATTGGAAAACCATTTTTTTTAAAAATATCAAAATTTTGTTGTCTAAATTTTTTTTCAGCAACTGATATCTTTTTATAATTCGGTAAACTAATGTTAAGCATTTGTATATTTTTGGTATCCGGTTTTTTCTAAATCCTCTGCTAATTCCATGCATCCAGATTTGATAATTTGACCATTAGATAAGACGTGAACGAAGTCCGGTTTTATATAATTTAGTAATCTTTGATAGTGAGTAATAATTAAAAATGCATTAGACTTATTTTTATATGTGTTGACACCATTAGCAACAATTTTAAGAGCATCAATATCTAATCCTGAGTCTGTTTCATCAAGCACAGCTAGTTTAGGTTGGATAAGTTTCATTTGTAAAATTTCATTTTTCTTTTTTTCACCCCCAGAAAAACCTACATTAAGTGGTCTAGATAAAAATTTTTCATCAATATTTAGTTCTGCAGATTTTTCTTTAACTAGTTTTAAAAAATCAAGCGCACTCAATTCTTTTTGTGATTTAGATTTCCTGATTGAATTAAGTGTAGTTCGTAAAAAATTACTTGTAGAAACTCCTGGGATTTCTACAGGATATTGAAAAGCTAAAAAAAGTCCTTTTCTTGATCTTTCTTCAATTGGTAATTCTAGTAAATCTTCCTTTTCAAAAATTACACTACCCTTTACATCATAATCTTTTTTACCAGATAAAACATTTGCTAAAGTACTTTTTCCTGAACCGTTCGGTCCCATGATTGCATGAACTTCACCGGCTTTGATGTTTAAGTTTAAACCCTTTAAAATCTCTTTTTTATTAATGGAGGCTTTTAAGTTTTTAATTTCTAACATTAGCCAACGCTCCCTTCTAAACTTATTGAAACCAATTTTTGAGCCTCAACTGCAAATTCCATTGGTAATTGTTGGAGAACTTCTTTACAAAAACCATTAACGATTAAGCTTACTGCTTCTTCTTGATCTAATCCTCTTTGGTTACAATAAAAAAGTTGTTCATCACTAATCTTTGATGTAGTTGCTTCATGCTCAATAATTGACGATGAGTTTTTATTTTTTATATAGGGTACCGTATGTGCTCCACATTTATTTCCCATTAAAAGAGAGTCACATTGAGTGAAATTTCTAGCGTTTTCTGCTTTTCGATTAATATCAACCAAACCTCTGTAGGTATTATCAGCTTTACCTGCAGATATACCTTTGGAAATAATCTTGCTTTTTGTGTTTTTGCCAAGGTGAATCATTTTTGTGCCAGTATCAGCTTTTTGGTGATTGTTTGTAATAGCAATAGAATAAAATTCTCCAACTGAATTATCACCTTGTAATATACAGCTAGGATATTTCCAGGTAATTGCGGATCCTGTCTCAACTTGTGTCCAGGAAATTTTTGAATTTTTACCTCTACAAGCTCCACGCTTGGTAACAAAATTATAAATTCCACCTTTCCCTTTTTCATCGCCTGGATACCAGTTCTGAACTGTAGAATATTTTATTTCTGCATCATCTAAAGCGACCAGCTCAACATTTGCTGCATGAAGTTGATTTTCATCTCTCATTGGTGCTGTGCATCCTTCTAAGTAGCTAACGTAACTACCTTTATCAGCAATTATTAAAGTTCTTTCGAATTGACCTGTTTCTGAGGCATTGATTCTAAAGTACGTTGATAGCTCCATCGGACATTTAGTATTCGGTGGAATATAAACAAACGAACCATCGGTAAAGACTGCTGAATTTAAAGTAGCAAAATAATGATCACTTAATGGGATTACTGATCCTAAATATTTTTTTACTAAATCAGGATGTTTTTGAATAGCATCAGAAATTGAACAAAAAATTATACCATGCTTGTTTAATTCCTCTTTAAATGTAGTAGCAACTGAAACAGAGTCAAAAACTGCATCGACAGCCACTCCACTCAATCTTTTTTGTTCCTGTAATGGAATGCCTAATTTATTGTATGTCTCAATTAACTTTGGATCTACTTCCTCTAAACTTTTAGGTTTTTCAGAAAAACTTTTTGGTGCAGAATAATAATATAATTTATCATAATTAATTTTTGGATATTTTGGCTTTTGCCAATTAGGCTCTTTTAAACTGGACAGTCTTCTAAAAGCTTTTAAACGCCAATCTAACATCCATTTAGGTTCTTTTTTAATTTTTGAAATAAATTTAATTGTATTTTCACTCAAACCTCTAGGAGATTTAATATTTTCAATTTCTGTTGTAAATCCGTATTTATAATCTTTTAATTTTTCAATATTTTGGTTTTTCATAATTATTTTAATTTTTTTTGGATACTAAATCGCTTAGGTGCCTATTGTGAAAAAAATTATTAATATGACTTTCTAAATCATCCCAAAGGTTATGAGTAATACATTTTACGGTTTTACCATTGCATCCCTTTTTGGACTCTTTTTTACAATTTAATGTTTTGATCTGCTCATCAACTGCATCAATTATATTTTGTAAAGTTATTTCTGCTGGACTTTTTTCTAATATATATCCACCTTCAGAACCTCTTATGCTTTTGACTAAGTTTTTGTTTTTTAACTTTAAAAAAAGTTGCTCTAAATATGATATAGAAATATTTTGTCTTAAAGAAATTTCAGTTAAGCTTACTGGTTTACCAGAACTATTAGATGCTATATCTGCCATAGCCATCACTGCGTATCGTCCTTTAGTAGTTAATTTCATAATCTTTATTAATTACATCTTATTTAAGAAACCTTAGTAAAATAGTCAACTTTAAAAAATGTCACATAAAAAATATTTTTCATGATATAAATTTTTGAAAACGATAATCATTATCAATGAAGCCAAAAAGTAGCGAAATTTTTATACCTGGACCCTCTGGAAGACTTGAGGCAAAATATTTTAAAAGTCCTAAATTTGGATCCCCGGTAGCAATTATTTTACATCCTCACCCTCAGTATGGTGGAACAATGAATAATAAAGTTGTTCAATTGCTTTACAATACTTTTTTAGAAAATAAATTTTCGGTTATTAGATTTAATTTTAGAGGTGTTGGGAAGAGTGAAGGTGTTTTTGATAATGGACAAGGAGAATTATCAGATGCTGCAGCAGCATTAGATTGGATAGAAAGAGAAAATTTAGACTATAGTCAATGTTGGATTGCCGGATTTTCTTTTGGAGCATTAATTTGTATGCAACTAATTATGAGAAGGCCGGAAGTAAATCATTTTTTAGCTTTGTCACCACAACCAAATGTTTATGACTTTTCTTTTTTAGCACCTTGTCCTACTTCAGGTCATATACTTTTTGGAGAGAATGATGAATTGGTATCAAAAGAGAGCATGGATGAGTTATATAAAAGAATTAAAACTCAAAAAGGAGTTGAAGTAAACTTCACAAAAATTAGAAATTCTAACCATTTTTTTAAAGATAAAGAAATCGAATTAACTCTTGAATTGGAAAAATATCTTAAAGAAAAAACTGCTTTGATTTAATGTTATTAAAAAAGGTCACCACCTGTTAAAGGTTTCGACACACCAGTGGTTTCAGGAAATGTTATAGGCTTACCTTGAAAAGATCTAATAGCTAAATATGCGAAGGCTGAAGATTCAATATAATCACCGTCAATATCAAACTGATTAATATCTATTGCTGGCAGTTTTAATAAATTTTCAATTCTGTTTAAAAAATATTTATTTTTTCTACCGCCCCCGCATAATATTATTTTTTTTGCGTTATTTTTAACATCATCTACAGCTTTGATTATTGATCTTACTGTTAATTCAGAGAGTGTAGCCACAGCTTCACCTGTTTTTAGACCTCTTACTCCAGATATGTCAAAATCATTTACATCTAAAGATTTTGGAAAATCTAATTGATAGAATTTGTTGTTTAAATAAGTTTCTAAAATTACCTCATTGTATTTATGTTTACATGCTATTTCCCCATCTTGATCAAATAGTTTATTAAATCCTGATTGTGTTTGAATGTATTGATCGAGCAGACTATTTCCAGGACCACAATCAAAACTAATTAAATTTTCATTTATATCGATATAAGTAATATTCGATATTCCGCCAATATTTATAAATATTGCGGGTAAATTTAAATTAAATTTATGTCTTAAAGCTTTGTGAAATATTGGGACTAATGGAGCGCCCTCACCTCCAGCAGCAATATCATTATTTCTAAAATTATATATAAAATTTGTTTTAATTTTTTCTTTTAATAATTTAGCATTCAAAAGTTGTAGGGATATTTTTTCCTTTTTGCTATGGTAAATTGTATGTCCATGTATTCCGATAATATCTATTTTTTTACTTTTAATTTTTAATTTTAGTTCTTCTATGCATTCGTGATGATAAAGAGTTATTCGATTCTCTAGCTGATCAATATCTTTTTTAAATTTTTTTAAATCTAATGTATTATTTATTAATTTTTTAAGGTCTTTTAATTCAATTTTAAAATTTTTTTCATATGGAAAATAATGATTAGTAATAAGATTTATTTTATTTTCACCGTCTGACTCAATGAGACTAGCATCAATGCCATCACAAGATGTACCACTCATTAAGCCTGCTGATGTTAATAGTTTAGACATATTATTTATAGTAATAATATGAAAATATATTATAAGTATTAAAAAGGAAAGAATGAGTAATAATTTTATCGAAGAATTTAAATTAAGAGGTTTTTATCATCAATGTACTGATGAGAACTCATTAAATCGAATGATGCAAAAACCTATAAAAGCTTACATCGGCTTTGATATAACAGCTGATAGCTTGCATGTTGGTAGTCTGCTTCAAATAATGTGTTTAAGATTACTTCAAAAACACGGGCATCAACCTATCATTTTATTAGGTTCTGGTACTACATTAATCGGAGATCCTTCGGGTAAAGACAAAACTCGAAAGATTCTTGATAAAAAGCAAATATCTAAAAACTCCAAAAAAATACAAAAATTATTTTTAAAACTTTTAGATTTTAAAAATAAAAAAACTAAACCTTTATTTGTTGATAACTCAAAATGGTTGGAAAAACTTAATTATATAAATTTTTTAAGAGACATCGGTAAACACTTTACAATTAACAGAATGTTAACTTTCGATAGTGTTAAGCTTAGATTAGAACGAGAACAATCACTCAGTTATATGGAATTTAATTACATGATACTTCAAGCTTATGATTTTCTTAAATTACATGAAAAAAATAGTTGCATTTTACAAATTGGCGGGTCTGATCAATGGGGTAATATTGTAAATGGTGTTGAATTAATAAGAAAAGTAAATCAAAAAGAAGCTTATGGATTAACTACTCCACTAATTACCTTATCTTCAGGCCAAAAAATGGGTAAAACCGAAACAGGTGCAGTCTGGTTAGATAGAGATTTACTTTCACCTTATGATTATTGGCAGTTCTGGCGAAACACTCCGGATAATGATGTTGAAAGATTTTTAAAACTTTTTACTGATTTAGAGATTGATAAAATTGAAAATTATAAAAAAACCTCTAATGATATAAATAATCTTAAAATTCTATTAGCCAATGAGGCTACAAAAATTGTTCATGGAAAAGAGGAGTCAATTAAATCTGAAATTACAGCAAAAAAAACATTCGTCGATAGATCGACAGGAGAAAATTTGCCGGAAATATTATTTGCGAAAAATAAACTTGAAAAAGGTATAAATATCATTGAATTTCTTGAAGAAGTAAAAGTTTTATCTTCAAAAAGTGAGGCGAGAAGACTAATTTTAAATAGGGGAGTAAAAATTAACAATGAAACAGTTGAAGATAATAATTATTTTATCAAAATCAATAACGAAAATTTTATTAAATTATCTTTAGGAAAAAAGAAACACTTTAAAATCTTGCCAAAGTAATATTATTTTTTACCTTCTAAATGCCTTGTTATAAATCTAGGTGTAATTGTTTTAATTGGATTGACAGTAGTTTTGATATCTCCGGGTAATCCTTTAATTTTAAAACTTACGCCAAAAAACCCCTCACCTTTTTTTTGATCACCAACAAGGACACCGCCAATAACTGGAATTTTTGAAATTACACTGTTAATCATTTTAGCGGGTATTAAATCTCCGCTTAAACTAACTAATTTACTTTCTTGATCAATGTATCCATCCATTAACAAACTTAGACTAGGGCCATTAACAAACACCTCGTCAATTTTTAATTCATCGCCTTTAACTGAAAATAAGATTTCTAGTTGCTCAAAGAAAATTCCTTCGTTCGATAAAGCATCAAACAAACCTCGTAAATCTGCAAGTGATAAAATTTTTGCAAAAATAGGAGCTTCTTTAAGATTAAAACTTTTAATTTTTAAAGATCCAGTTTTTGAAGTTTCTGAAGTGAGATATTCAAATTCTAATTCGCCATTTCTTATTCCCTCAAAAAAAGAAAATTCTTCTAGTAATAAAATCGGATTAGTTGAGAATATCTTTAAAGTGCTCTCATTGTCTTTGTTGTTATAATTAATATCTAAAAAAGATCCAATGTCATCTTCGACTTTAGAACTCAAATTAACTAAATTTCCACTCTTAAGTTGGCCGATCATAATGAAATCTCTTAGATTATTATTAGATTTAATTAAATTTTTAAGTCTAATTTCTAATTTTGTATCGAAATAAAAAAACTTTTGATTATCTGAGTCTATTATTGTTTGAATAAGTTTAGTCGCATCGTAAGCATCTCCATCAATTAAAATGCCCGTTTTACTCTTTGTTATTTCAAATTGATTTGTGATGTTGTCTTCAATTACTGTTAATAATGAAATATTCTCAAAATCCTGCACAACATTTTTTGAAATTTGTAATTTTGATATTTTTAATAATGATTTATTCTGTTCAAAAACAAGTTGATCAAAATATAACTCTTTTTTATTAAAAGAGAGATTGCCTTTTAATTTTATTAAATTATTAGGGTCATGATAATTTATTGCATCTAACTTTAAGTTAAAATCGGCTTCCAAAAAAAAATTTGATTTTATTATTTTTTCATAAGAATTATCAAATTGTAGTTTTTTAAATTTTCCGTCATTGTTTAATGAATATAATCCTTCAAATGAGAGTTTTTTTAATTTTCCGTTTGAGATATTTGCAAAGATTTTTGACTCTTTGATTTTGATTTTTTTAATATCTAAATTTATCTTTTTAATCTGATAATTGTTTCGTAAGTTTCCAACTAAATCTTTTACTATAGTGTTGATATTTGAGTTGAAATTTGTAACTTTTAAATCTTGCAGAACAATAAAGTTATAATCAAAATTAATATCTAGTGATCCTTGTAATTCACTAATAAAATCTCCTTTTAAATTAAATTGACTCAAAACTGGAATAGTTTTGTTTTTATCTATTGATGAAATTTTTATCTCGCCCTCTCCATCAAATTTAAGCTCCTTGTTGCTTGAAATATCTAGAATATTTAGTAATTCACCATTTTGAGGTTTGATTGAAATATTGCTTAGAATAATTGGAATACTTGAAATATTAAAGTCTAAATTAGAAACTTTTATTTCTTTTTCATTAAAATTTATTTCAAAATTAATTTTGTCAATTACGCCTGATTGTTTATCTACATAAGATAATTTATTTCCTATCAATATTCCGTTAAGATTTTTTATTTTTTTGTTCGCTATTTCAAAATTAACATTTGCTACAACAGTTCCTTTCTCGCTTAATCCTTTTAAAAAGAAATTGTTATTTATATCTGAATAATTCTTAATAACTTGAAGTAAATTTTTAATTTCAAGGTCATTACTCATTACATTTATGTCTTTTATTTCTAAATCTTCGCTCATTATTGAAAGTGGATTAATATTTAAAGCAATCTTATTTATATCAATGATCTGATTATCAATTTGTATTGAAGGGGATCTTGTCTCTAATAGCAACGCTTGTTTATTTAGATCAAACTTTAAAAATATACTTTCTATTTTAACATTAAGTTGATTAGTGAATTTATTAATATAACTTTCGATCTCTTTATTAAATTTATTTGTTTGAAACCCTACAAATGATAAATACAAAAACGTAGATAATAATAAAATTAAAATCAGACTTAAAATATTTGTAAATATTCTTAACATTAAATCAAAATGTTCCCCTCTATAAACTTATCGATATTTCCATTTAATATTTTTTCCGGATCAGAGTCTTGAATATTGGTTCGAAGATCTTTAACTAATCTATATGGTTGAAGTACATATGATCTTATTTGATGACCCCATCCAATATCAGTTTTCTTAGACATCTCTTGTTCATTTTCTTTCTCACGTTTTTGCGACTCATATTCATATAATCTTGATTTTAATATCTTCATGCAAGTTTCCTTATTTTTATGTTGTGATCTTTCATTTTGACACTGAACAACTATTTTTGTTGGCAAATGAGTAATTCTAACAGCACTATCAGTTGTATTAACATGTTGACCTCCTGCACCACTTGATCTGTAAGTATCTATCCTCAAGTCTTTATCTAAAATTACAATATCTATCTCATCATCAACTACTGGATAAACCCATACGCTAGCGAAACTAGTGTGTCGTCTCGCTCCACTATCAAATGGTGAAATTCTAACCAGTCTATGAATACCGGACTCCTTTTTTAACAAACCATAGAGATAATTTCCTGTTGCTTTAATTGTGCAAGATTTAATACCAGCTTCTTCGCCACTATGTTCACTTATCAAATTATAAGTGCAATTTTTTTTATCTAACCATCTAACATACATTTTTTTTAACATATCGGCCCAGTCTTGACTTTCGGTTCCTCCGGCACCAGCGTGTATTTCTATAAAAACATTTAAGTCATCATCTTTTCCTGATAAAAAACACTTAACCTGATTTTTTTTGGACAAAGAAAGTAAATCATCGATTTTCTCGTAGCACTCTTTGATTAAAATATTATTATTTTCTTGAAGACTTAAATCCATTAGTTCCTTGGTATTAATTATTTCTTTATTAACTTTTGAATATGAATTTTTTAATTCTAAAAGACGATTTTTTTCTTTTATAATATTTGTGGCTTTTTTTCTATCAGACCAAAAATTGTTGTCACTCTCGAGTTCTGAGAATTCTTTAATTTTTCTATCAACTGAAAATTTTTCAAAGATACCCCCTGATATTGTTTTGAATACTTGAGATAATTTCAATTTTTTTTTTAAATTCTTCAATCATATATTTAATAAAATTGCCTAAACTTTTTTAAATTCTCATAAGTGACATTATTTTCTAATTCATAATTAATATTAAAAAGATCTTTATCTTTAAAGGACTCAGTAATAGATTTTCTTTTTTTTTTAAATCCTACAAATTCTCCTGTGTCATAGTCAATAGACGCAAAATTAATATCAACAGGTATTTGAAATTTTTTAAAATCATCTTTATTTAGTGAATCTTTTATAAATTGTTCGAAGATTGGTAAAGCAGCTTTAGATCCTGTTTCATACTTTCCTAAAGTTTTAGGTGCATCAAATCCTACATATACTCCAATCGCTAAATCTGACGTTAGACCTATAAAAAAAGCATCAGTATTTTTATTGGTAGTGCCAGTTTTGCCTGCTAGAGGAACATTTAGATAATTTAGTTTTTTACCAGTTCCCCTTTTTACAACACCCTCTAACATTGATAAAACTTGGTAAGCAGTTGCGTTATCAATTGCACGTTTTGAATTAAAATCTAAAATTGGTGTAACCGAATTATCAACCATAGCCTTTTCACAATCTAAACAAGTAATATTTTGATTGAGATATAAATTTTTTCCATGGCGATCTGTAATTGTATCTATGATACTAGTTTCGACCTTGTTACCTCCATTGGCAAAAATCGAATAGGCAGCTGTTAAATTTAAAAGAGTGGTTTCATTGGATCCAAGAGCACCTGATAATAAAGGTTTTAAATCTTTATATATTCCTAATTCTTCAGATAGTTTTTTTATTTTTTCCATACCAATATCTTGCGCAATTCTTACCGTCATTAAATTCCTCGAATACTCTAATCCTTTTCTTAGAGTAGTTGGTCCATAAAATTCTTTGCCATAGTTTTCAGGTTTCCATGTTTTTAGACCAATGCCTTGGTCTATGACGAAGGGAGTGTCCATCACGATTGAGTTTGACGCATAACCATTCATAAGTGCAGCTGCATAAATAAAAGGTTTAAATGCAGAACCTGGTTGCCTCATTGCTTGAGTAGCTCGATTAAATTCACTTATTTTAGAATTATAACCACCTACTAAAGCTTTTACATTCCCAGTTTTATTTTCAATAACCACAATCGCTCCATTAACCTCAGGATATTGTTTGATAACCCATTCAGTAGAAGACTTATTAATAATTTTTTTTAGATAAATTATTTCACCAATATTAAATTTTTTTTCAAAATCATCGGATATCCATTTGTTATTTATTTGTTGTATTTCAATAAGACTCCCGGTTAACTCATAGTCTCTATTTAAAAGATTAACTTTTAATTTCTCATTAGATAATTCTTCAATTATTCCTAAATCCCAATTTAAATATTTTCCAACATCTTTATTTTGAAGAATATTTCTCCACTCGTTTATATTTTTTCCGTTGGTGTTTAATAAAGCTCCTCTCCAACCATGTCTTTTATCGTAAGCTTCCAATCCATCTCTTAAAGATTTTAAAGCAGATTTTTGATACTGAATATTTATTGGTGACCTTATAGCTAATCCTTGAGTGTATAATTCATCAAATCCGTATTTTTCTTTTATAACTCGCCTTACTTCTTCTACATAAGAATAAGATTCATCATAAATAGTTAGGTTTCTTTTTTTTAAACTTATCGGCAGAGATTTGAATTCTTTAAGCTTTTCATTACTTATAAAATCATTTTCATGCAAATTATTTAAAACTAAGTCTCTTCTAAACTTAGCTATTTCAGGATATTTGAATGGATTATATCTTGACGGAGCTTTTGGTAAAGCGGCAAGTAAGGCTGACTCTGAGTAATCAAGATCTTGAATTGATTTATCAAAATATTCTAAACTTGCTGCAGCTATACCATAACTGCCTTCACCAAGATAAATTTGGTTTAGATAAAGTTCTAATATCCTTTTTTTTGTTAAGGCTTTTTCAATTCTGAAAGCTAAAATAGCTTCTTTAATTTTTCTCTTTAAAGAAACTTCATTTGTTAATAAAAAATTTTTTGCAACTTGTTGGGTTATTGTGGAGGCACCTTCCAATCTTTTATCTGCTAATATGTTACTTAAATTTTTAATTACTGCCCTTAATATGCCTTTAGCATCAATACCAGGATGAGAAAAAAAATTTTTATCTTCTGCAGATAAAAATGAATTGATAATATTTTGTGGAATAAATTCGTAAGGAACAAAAAGACGCTTTTCAATTCCATACTCTGCGACTAAATCACCGCTATCAGAATAAACTCTTGATATTATAGGTGGTTCATAATTTTCGAGCTTTTTATAGTCAGGTAGACCAAAAGAAAAATACCATAAAGTTAGAAATACAAATGATAAACCAAGAATAAATAAAATAAAAAGAGATTTAATAAATTTATCAAAAAAATTTGTCATAATATTTAAATTATGAATAACAATGTTGTCATACTTATGACAAATAAGCATTTAATTAAACGATAAAAAAATGTATAATAATCTGAAATAAACCAATGAATTCAAATAATTTACATAATCTTATTAAAGGAATTTTAAAAAAATGGATAAAAATTTATATATTGATGCATCTAGTCCAGATGAAGTTAGAGTTGTACTCAAATCTGAAAAGCAAATTGAGGAGTATGAGTATGAAAACAAAAACAAGCTAAATTTAAAAGGTAATATTTATCTTGGAATTGTAAGCAGAGTAGAACCTTCCCTGCAAGCCGCTTTCATAAATTACGGAAGAATTAAACACGGCTTTTTAGCATTTAATGATATTCAGTCAGACTATTATCAAATTCCTAGTGAGGATAAAGAAAAATTACAAGAGACAGAAAAAAAAATAAGAGAAGATTTAAAAAACAATAATCAAGATGATTTTTCTAATACAAAAGATGATAGCAATGATGAAAACCCTCTGGTTCAAGAAAACCTTAGTGAAAATAGTGAAAATAATAGTGAACAAATAAAAGATAATTCTTCTAAAGAAATCTCAAATATTGAAGATAAAAAAGATATTAGAGAAGAGTTAAAAAAAAGTTATGGATTAAAAAAATATAGAATTCAAGAAGTTATAAAGCCAGGACAAATTATTTTAGTTCAAGTTCTGAAAGAAGAAAGAGGTCAAAAAGGTTCTGCTTTAACTACATTTATATCACTAGCAGGAAAATATATAGTTTTAATGCCAAACACTGCCAAAGGAGGTGGGATTTCAAGAAAAATATTTAATTTTAATGATAGAAATAATATTAAGAAAATCTTAAATGAAATAGATATACCTAGTTCAATGGGTATGATAGTTAGAACTGCTGGCGCTAACAAATCAAAAAATGAAATTCAAAATGATCTTGAAAATTTGATTAATAGTTGGAAAGATATTACCAATAAAACCTTAAGTTCAAACGCACCATCAATTATATATGAAGAAAGTGATATAATTAAAAGATCGATAAGAGATATCTATGACTCAGAATCAAAATATATTTATGTTGATGGTAATGACGGTTACCAAAAAACAAAACAATTCGTAAAAGAATTAATACCTAAATGTTCTAAATTTGTTAAAAAACACAGAGGCAAATCTCCTTTATTTCTTGAAAAAGGAATTGAACAAGAACTTCTTTCAATTTTTGAGTCTAGAGTTAAATTAAAGTCAGGGGGGTATCTCATAATCAATCCTACTGAAGCTTTAGTGGCAATAGATATAAACTCTGGTCAATCAATAAAACAAACTAACATAGAAAAAACTGCTTTAAATACAAATATAGAAGCAGCTGAAGAAATTGCTCGGCAAATAAAATTGAGAGATTTGTCAGGTTTAGTTGTAATCGATTTTATTGATATGCTTAACTTTCATAACAGAAAGGTTGTTGAAAGGAAGTTAAAAGAGAGTCTCAGAAAAGACAGGGCAAGAATTCAAGTTGGAAGGATTAGTAATTTTGGTCTTCTAGAAATGACTAGACAAAGATTACGAGAGGGATCAATTCAATGGGAAACTGTTTTATCTACAGATTCTTTCTCATTAAAAATTTTAAAAAAAATTCAAATTCTATCTTTAGAAAATAAAGTAAGTTTGATATCTGCAGATATTCCTCTGAAGGTCAAACAAAAATTAGAGTCTGAGTATATAAAACAAATCAATTTTATTGAAAAAAAGAATAAAATTAAAATTATTTTAAAATCTGAATTAGGTCTTGGAATACCAGAGTATAGTATTGGATTACATGATAAAAAAAATAAAAGAATAAAAGTAAATGAAAATATTTTAACTGAATATTCTAAAAACAAAGATTTGACTTATTTAAAAAATAATAAGAAAAAATTTGAAAGTGTTAGTAAGCAAAATAAACCAAAGAAGACAAAAAAAAAATCAATAATTAGAACTCTTTGGAAAAGAAGAAAAAAGACTAAATAATTCCTTCTCGTGGAGAACTAGCAATTCCAAAAAAATTTTTTTTCATTCTTTTGGAAAGAAAAGCTTTTCTGCCAGCTACAACTGAGTCTTTAAATGCTGAAGACATTAAAATTGGATTTTTTGCATATGCTATTGCACTATTAACAAGTACCCCGTCGCAACCTAATTCCATTGCTATGCATGCATCAGATGGTGTCCCAATCCCTGCGTCAACAATTACAGGAACTTTTGCTTGTTCTATTATTATCGATAAATTAATTTTGTTTAATATGCCCTGTCCAGAACCAATTGGGGAAGCTAGTGGCATAACTGCTGAAGCACCTAAATCTTCTAACTGTTTAGTCATTATCAAATCGTCAGTGCAGTAAACCATTACTTTAAAACCCTCCTTGACTAAAACTTTTGTTGCTTTTAATGTTTCAACCATATTTGGGTACAAAGTTTTTTTGTCACCTAATACCTCTAACTTAACTAATCTCCACCCTCCCATTTCTCTAGCTAATCTTAATGTTCTCAATGCTTCATCTGAATTGAAACATCCAGCAGTATTAGGAAGCAAATTTATTTTTTTTGTATCAATATAATCAGTCAACATTTCTTTTTTTTTGTTAGTTATATTAACTCTTCTTACCGCAACTGTAACGATATCCGCGCCAGATGCTTTTATTGCTTTAGCTGTTTCTGTAAAATTTTTATATTTTCCTGTACCAATAATTAATCTTGATTTATATTTTTTTTTTGAAATTATTAATTCATCTGACATTTTTAACCGCCCCCAATAAAATGAACTAATTCCACCCTATCCAGATTTTTTAAATAAGTTTTCTGAAATCGGTTTTTTTGAACAATTTTACCATTAAGTTCTATTGCGATCTTTTTTTTATCGATTTTATACTTTTCAAGCAATGATAACAAAGAGGTATCCTTTAAAATTGAAATGTTTTTTCCATTTAATTTTATTTTTGCCATAATTTAAGGTAAATATCTTTATCTATTATGAAACAAAAAATATCTATAATCAATGGTCCAAATTTAAATCTTTTAGGTGAAAGGGAAAAAAGTGTATATGGATCAGAAAAAATAATTGATATTGAAAAAAGATGCCAAGATCTTTCAAAAAAAATTAATATTGATATTGATTTTTTTCAGTCAAACGTTGAAGGTGAAATTATAAACCATATTCAAGGAATTAGGAATTCTCATAACGGCATAATTATCAATGCTGGTGCCTACACACATACATCAGTAGGAATACATGATGCTCTTAAAATATTAAAAATTCCCATAATTGAAGTACATATGAGCAATATTTATCGCCGAGAAGAATTTAGACATAAATCTTTAATAAGTTACGTTGCTGATGCAATAATCTGCGGTTTAGGAAGTGAAGTATATTTGCTTGCTATTCAATCAATGAAAAATATAATACAAAAAAAATGAAAATCGAAAAAAATTTAATTAAACAACTTACTGACTACCTTGATGAATTTAATCTTACAAGTTTAGACTACCAAGATGGATCAATAAGAATCAAAGTATCAAAAGCCAAAGAAATTCATTCAGGATCAACTGTTGTTTCTGGCGCTACAAAAGTTGGAACTAAAACAGTTTTGAGTGAGCCTGATGATGGAATAAGAATTAAATCTCCAATAATTGGAACTGCCTACCTTGCGCCCGAACCTGGAGCAAAAAAATTTATTAATGTTGGTGATAAAATAAAAAAAGGTCAGACAATTATGATAGTTGAAGCAATGAAAACTATGAACCATATCCCATCGACTCAAGATGGTGAGGTTGTTAAAATATTAGTTAACGATGGCCAACCTGTAGAATTTGGACAAAGTCTAGTTATTTTGAAATAAATTAATGTTTAAAAAAGTTCTAATTGCTAATAGAGGTGAAATAGCAGTTAGAATTATTAGAGCTTGCAAAGAATGGGGAATCTCTACCGTTGCAGTGCATTCAGATGTTGATTCTGACTCAATGCATGTGAGATTAGCAGATGAAAGCGTTTGTATTGGATCGCACCAACCTCAAAATAGTTATTTAAATTTTTCCTCAATTATATCTGCAGTAGATTTAACTGGTGCGGAAGCTGTTCATCCCGGTTACGGTTTCCTCTCAGAAAATGCAAGTTTTGCTGAAGTAGTCCAAAAGCATGGTATAAAATTTATTGGACCCAGCGCAGACATCATTAAAAAAATGGGTGATAAAATTGAGGCAAAAAAAACAGCTAAAAAATTTGGACTTCCAATAATCGAAGGGTCTGATGGAGGCGTAAAAGATTTTAATCACGCAAAAAAAATATGCTCTGATATTGGATACCCGGTCCTTATCAAAGCTTCTGGTGGCGGGGGTGGTAAAGGAATGAAAATTGTTACACAAAAAGAAGATTTAGAAAAAATGTTTTTAACAGCAAAAAGTGAAGCTAAAAAATATTTTGGAAATGATGAAGTTTATATTGAAAAATATTTTATGAATCCTAGACATATAGAGGTTCAAGTTATGTCTGGAAAAAATAGGACAGTGCATTTACATGAAAGAGATTGTTCAGTACAAAGAAGACATCAAAAATTAATTGAAGAAACTCCTTCTCCTATTTTAGATGAAAAAATTAGATCCGATCTTCTCAACAAAACCGTAAAAATGGTAGAACAAATTGGTTATGAAGGAGCAGGAACTGTAGAATTTATATATGAAGGTGGTAAATTTTATTTTTTAGAAATGAATACCCGTGTGCAGGTTGAACATCCTGTTACTGAGGTTGTTACAGGAATAGATATAGTAAAAGAACAAATGTGGATTGCATACTCTGGTGATACAGCCTTAGAGCAAAATGACATAAGTCCTAGAGGGCATGCAATTGAATGTAGAATTAATGCTGAAAATCCTGAATTGAATTTTCAACCTAGCCCAGGAACAATTAGGGTATGTCATTTACCATCAGGCTTTAGAACAAGAGTTGATGGCGCAGTTTTTCAAGGATGTAAAATAACTCCTTATTATGACAGCTTAATTTGTAAAATAATATGCCATGGAAGAAATAGATTAGAGGCTATTCAAAGGATGAATAGATCCTTAAATGAATTAGTGCTTGAGGGAATAACTACAACAGCTGATTTGCATAAGAGAATTCTAAATCACAAGAAATTTATTAATTCTGATTTTGACACAAATTGGCTATCTAAAGAAAATTTTTATTCTTAAATACAGTTTTTTAGCCAGATATCGTATAGGGAATGCTCTATTGTATAATTAGACCTAACATTAGAGATTAACCAACCATTATATATAAAAACTTTATCATCAGTTTGTTTAGAAATATCTTTAATTTGTAAATTTGCCATATATTCTAATTTATCAGAATAGTTAACAGATCTGCAGTTTAGAGCGACGATTTCTAAAGTATTGAATTTTGTGTTGTCATTAGGTTTGATTGAAAAGTTTTCTTGTTTTGAGGTAATTTTATCCAAAATTACTAGATTGATTTTACTAAAGCTTTCTGAAGAAGACATATCTTGTTTTTTTGACGCTTGGAATTTGAAATTGCTGTCATTAGATTTTTCCTCACTTGGTTGGTCATCGAGATCAAAACTTGGCTGAATTTCATTTAAATTAATACCTCGTTCCTCAGCTTGTGCTTGCAGACTAAACAAAAACAAGAGTAAAATTAAAAAAATTTTATTTCCACGACTCATACTTTTTCTTGATATCTTTTTTTAATTTTGTTTTATGAGTTTTTTTTCCAGTTTGATTCTCTAAATGAGGTTTTTCCCAAAAAAATTTATCTTTATCAGTATTATCAGAGGGTAAATTATCAACTGTGTGGTGTATCCAAAGATACCAATCATTAGGTATTTTTGTTGATTCTATATTTCCCTTGTAAATGACCCATCTTTCTTTAGTTTTTTTTCTTGTATAGTATCTATTACCATAAATATCTTTTCCTACATATTTTCCAAAAAAAATTGTTTTTAAAAAAGTGCCAATAGTTTGATTGTGCCACCAAGTAAATATTTGTTTAAAACCCATCATTTGTTTTTTTTAAATAATTAACACAATTAAAACTTGTAGTAATATTAAGTAGAAAATTAAATAATGATTGTATATCACTAAGCTTCGCCAAAAAAAAATGAAAAAATATACAATAGAATCTTACTATACTTGTACATTTAAAATAGTGCATGAGTTAGACCAATTAAATGACAAAGAACTTAATGATATTGATAACCATAATGGCAAGGTAGAAGTAATAGACGTTAAATTAAATAATAGAAAAACAAAACAAAATAGTGGTAAAAATAGTGATAAAGTTCAAACATCCAATAAACTGAAGAAAACTGCTGACTCTGAATTATCAAACGAAAAATTTAACAAACAATTAGTTTCACAAAGTACTGATAAATTGGAAAAAGCTATTACAAAAACAGGCAGTAAAAGATTCAGAATGCCAGATAGGAGAAAAGGATATATTCAAAAAGTTACTATTGGTGAACATAAATTATATTTACATACAGGTGAGTATGACGATGGTAAAATAGGAGAAATTTTTATTGATACTAATAAAGAAGGCGAATTAGTTAAATCATTAATGAACAACTTTGCAATCGCTATTTCACTTGGTCTTCAATATGGAGTACCTTTAGAAGAATATGTAGATGCTTTCATTGATACAAAATTTGAGCCGTCCGGTAAGATATTTGGGAATGATAGAATTTTATCTGCTACATCTATTTTGGATTATGTATTTAGAGAATTGGCTATATCTTATCTTGGCAGAGAAGAACTAGCGCACACCCCATCAATTTCGAATTTGAAAAACTTTGAGTCTGAAAAACTTGGTCAAGATCAAGAAAACAGATTCATAAACATTGTGAAGAATATCACGTCTAAAGGATTTGTGAGAAGCAATATTGAGGATAAGCTAGTCGATTTAAGTGATATAAGATTAAATATTAAATCTAAAAGCTAATTTTTCTTTAAGTTTAATTTAATAGATAAATCTTTTAGTTGTTTTTCATCAACTACTGAAGGCGCGTCCATAAGCAAATCTTGAGCATTTTGATTCATTGGAAATAATGTAATTTCTCTAATGTTATCTACCTCAGCTAACAACATCACTATACGATCAATACCAGGAGCCATGCCTCCGTGAGGCGGAGCACCATAGGACAGGGCTTTGATCATTCCTGGAAATTTTTTAATTACTTCATCTTTTGTATAACCTACTTTATTAAAAATCTTAAACATGTATTCTGGCAAATGGTTTCTTATTGCACCTGAAGATAATTCATACCCATTGCAAACTAAGTCGTATTGGTAAGCTTTAATTTTTAATGGATCAGTTTTGTCAAATTCTTCATAACTTGTCTGCGGCATAGAAAAAGGATTATGACTAAAGTCAATTTTTTTTAACTCTTCATCAAAGTGAAACATTGGAAAATCTGTAATCCAACAAAACTCAAACTTGGATAAATCTATAAGATTTAATTCATGTCCCAATTTTTGTCTTAAAATTCCTGAAAATTTGTAAGCTTCTTCTAGGTTATTACTGATTAAAAAAATTGTATCTCCTTCTTTAATAGAACTTTTTAAAACTAATTCTTCTAAAGATTTTTTTGAAAAAAATTTAGATATTGGTCCTTTTCCAACTAACTGACCCTTCTCCATCTCAAAATTTATATATGCCAAACCCTTAGCTCCTTGATCTAAAGCCCATTTATTTAAATTATCAAAAAAACTTCTGGGTTTTTTACTGGTATTTTCTGTTTTAATAGATTTAACAACCCCGCCTGCATTAATTATCTTTTTAAAAATATCTAGTTTTATTTCTTCAGACTTAAATAATTCTGTTAAATCTTCAATCAATAAAGGGTTTCGCAGATCTGGTTTATCTGTTCCATAATTTGTAATAGCTGTACTGTAAGTTATTCTTTTGAATGGAGCTTTAGATACTTTCTTATTGTTTCCAAATTTATTAAATAAATCAAAAAAAATAGGTTCAACAATTTTAAATATATCCTCTTGTTCTACAAATGCCATTTCCATATCAAGCTGGTAGTGTTCCCCTGGACTTCTGTCCGCTCTACCATCTTCATCTCTAAAACATGGAGCAATTTGAAAATATCTATCAAATCCAGAAATCATGACCATTTGTTTAAACTGCTGAGGTGCTTGCGGTAAAGCATAAAATTTACCTGGGTGTAATCTGCTTGGAACTAAAAAATCTCTCGCTCCTTCCGGGCTTGAAGCGGTAAGTATAGGAGTTTGAAATTCTAAAAAATTATTTTCAATCATTCTTTGCCTTAAAAATGAAATTACTTTTGATCTTAAGATTATTCTTTGGTGAGGATTATCTCTTCTTAGATCTAAAAATCTGTATTTTAACCTTACTTCTTCTGGATATTGTTGTTCACCAAAAACTGGAAGTGGTAATTCATTTGCCGCTGATAGAACTAAAACATCTGATACTTTAATTTCTACTTCACCAGTTTTAATATCTAAATTTTCAGTTCCTTTTTCTCTTTTTACAACTTTGCCTTTAATGGTAATAACAGACTCAGGTTTTAATTTCTCCAAAATCTTAAAGTTTTTATCGTTGCTTTCAATTACACATTGAGTGATCCCGTAATGATCTCTTACGTCAATGAATAGTAAATTTCCATGATCTCTTTTTCTATGTAACCAACCAGAAATAATTACATTACTATCTAAATTTTCTTTATTTAATTCAGAACAATTATGGGTACGATATTTATTCATTTAATTTAAAAACCTTTTTTATAAGATTTAAGTTAACAGACTTTCCAGAAGTTAAAGATATATTATCAATTTCTTCAACAAATTTAAATAATTTATCATAAGATCTATCAATTCTTTTTATTATATAATCAATAGTTTTTGCATCAACAATTATTTGCCTATCTGAAAAATTTTTTTGAATTATGACTTGCATGAGATCATCAGTTGGCAAATCAATATTTAAATTTAAAAAAAGTTTAAACCTTGAGGTTAAATCTTTTAAAGAATTATCCATATGAATCAAAGGCAGTATGCTATTCACAATTAGGGTTTGTTCTTGGCTAATAGATTGGTTAATTAAAGAATAAAAAGTTAAAGGCTCAATATCTGTCAGTTTATAATAATTATCAATTATAATTACTTTGAAATTGAGTGTTTCTAATTTGTTTTGACTTATTTCAGAAGCATTAAATATAACTCCCTCTAGTTTATTTTTTAAAATTTTGACCAAGTGTGTTTTGCCTGATCCTTTTGGACCGCTTATATTTATTAGTTTGCTTGGAAGTTTATTGTAATTTTCTAAAAGTTTATAAGCATCAAAGTTATTTTTACTGACATAAAAGTCACTATTAAAATAACTTGTCTGGAAAGGAAATTTAAAAATTAGTTGTTTCATTAATGATTTATATTTTTCTTATAAACCACTCAAAATTTTTTTCAAACATTTCAATTTGCTTCTCATTTAATTTTTCTTGTAAAGTTTTCAAATTTCCATAGTATTTTAATTCAAGTATAATTTTATCTTTTGTGATCAGATTAACTTTATAATCCTCAATAATTTCAATAAATTTAATTTTATCAAAAACTTCTGTGCTTTCGTTTAAATTTTTAATTTCTAAATTTAACTTTAAATTTAATGGTATATTGAGGTCTACAAGATTTTTTAATTTCCAAGTATCTGAGATATTTTTTTTCAAAACATTAATTATGAAGTTATAATCAAGACTTTTTTTTGAACTTGATAGATTAAATCTTAAATTTTGAACTTTATTATCATTTAAAATTTTTGATTTTAGATAAATAGAGAGAACATCATTTTTTTCTTCAAAAAAAATTAAAACAATATTTTTGGACTCTCTATTTAAAACCGGGTCATTTATATTTATTTGATTATAAGAGTCAGAATTTTTTTTAAAAAAATCAATTATATCTAAATCTTCAGCTGGCAGCAAATAAGTTACTAATTCACTTTGGTTCTCGTTCTGGTCTAACCAATTTTCATAAAAAAAATTATTAAATATATTTAAATTGTTGTTAATTACTAATACTGGAAAAATTGAGACTTCAATTTCTGAGGCGCTACTAAAAGAAATATTGAGTTTTCTTAAAAAATTATAAACTTTTAATTTATCGTATTTATAATTAACCTCCACATAATCTCTTTGATCATTTATATTGTCGTTATTTCTTGAGTCTTTTAGTTTGTATGAAAAAACCATATCTTTAATTACATCTTGCGTCGCTTCCGATTGTGCTAAGGGATAGTCTTTTGATAAAACAATTTTAGTAATTAATTTATTAAAACTTTTCAGATAAGTTCTCTCTAAGATTTCTTCATCACCAAGATCATCAGAGATCTTTAATTCTAATTTATCAACATCTATTAATGAATTAGAAGAATAACTTGTTTCAGTTTTAATTAGAATAAATGTAATAATTATTATTACTAATTTAAATATTTTAAACATTAATTTGTATAATATACGAAGTGAAGAAAAAATCTAATACGTATAAAAAAAGTGGCGTTAACATAAGGTTAGCAAATACTCTTGTTAAATATATAGCTAAAAAAACAAGTCAAACAAAAAAAACAGGTTTTGATAATATAGGCGCATTTGGTGCAACTTTTGATATTTCAAATCAAAAAATTAAAGATCCATTAATTGTTTCATGTACAGATGGAGTTGGGACTAAAATTGAAATAGCTAACGATTTTAAAAAATTTGACAGTATTGGAATTGATTTAGTTGCTATGTCTGTAAATGATCTAATTGTTCAAGGAGCTAAACCTTTATTTTTTTTAGATTATCTCGCGGTTGGAAAACTCAATCTAAAAAAAACAAAAAAAATTATAAATGGTATCTTGGCTGGTTGCAGACTATCTGGGTGCAAATTAATTGGTGGTGAAACTGCTGAGATGCCTGGCACCTATCAAAAAAATAAATTTGATTTAGCTGGCTTTGCGGTTGGAATAGTATCCAAAAAAAAAATTTTATCAAAAAAAAAAGTTAAAAATGGAGATATTATATTAGCAATTCCGTCTTCTGGAATTCACTCTAATGGATATTCTCTGGTAAGATCAGTTATAAAAAATAAAAAGTTAAGTCACAAAATTCAAACACAATTATTAAAACCAACTAAAATTTATGTAAATGAAATTTTATCTCTGTGTAAAAAAAACTTAATTAAATCATGCGCTCATATAACAGGTGGAGGGCTTATAGAAAATTTAGAAAGATCTATTCCAACTAATTTGAGTCTTAATATTGATCTAAGTAAAATTAAAATAAAAAAAATATTTAAGTGGTTGAAGAAACACAATATTTCATCATCAGAAATGTTAAATACATTTAATTGTGGAGTAGGTTTCTGTATTATTACAAAAAAGAAAAATATTAAAAATATTAAAAAATTTTTTACTAAAGAATATGAACCATATCAAATAGGATTTATATCTAATGCAAGGAAAAGGATTAATCTTAAAGGTAAAATTCAATGGTAAAAAGAAATTGTTCCGTATTTATATCGGGTCATGGGACAAATTTATTAAATATACTAAAACATACAAGAGATTATAATTTCCCAATAAATATCAAATTGATAGTATCAAACAATGATAAAGCAAAAGGAAACAACATTTCAAAAAAATACAGCATACCATTTTACTTTTTTAAAAAAAAAGATCTAAGAGGTACAAACCAACTTTTACATATTTTGAAAATAAAAAGAATTTCTTTAATATGTCTTGCAGGCTATATGAGCATAATACCAAAATACTTTTTGAGGAAATTTAGAGGAAAAATTATTAATATCCATCCATCATTACTTCCTAAACATAAAGGTTTAAATACTTATAAAAAAGTAAAACAAAATAAGGATAAAAGAATGGGATGTACCACCCATTATGTCACTGAAGAATTAGACTCCGGGAAAATAATTAACCAAAAATGGTTTTATACAGAGCAACAATTTGATGAAAATGTTTTAAAAATCAGAACTCAAAAAATTGAGCATAATCTCTACTTTCAATCTTTAATTAAGATTTACAGGAATTAGTTTTTAAAAAAGAAATTAATTTCTATTTTTGCATTTTCCGGAGAGTCGGAACCATGCACGGAATTCTTATCAATTGAAATCCCAAATTTTTTACGAATAGTGCCCTCTTCTGCTTCCTTTGGATTTGTTGCTCCCATAATTTTTCTATTTTTTGTAATTGCATTTTCGCCCTCTAGAATCATCACAACTATTGGTCCGGAGGACAAATAATTACACAAATCATTATAAAAAGGTTTTGTTTGATGAACTTTGTAAAATTCAGCAGCTTCATCTTTTGAAATTTGAATTTTTTTTGAATTAATAATTTTTAAATTATTATCAGTAAAAATTTTTTTTATTTCATCTACTAAATTTCTTTCTACAGCATCTGGCTTAATTATAGATAATGTTCTTTCCATTATTATTCGTAAAATTTTTTGATAAAATCAGACAACAGCCTTACACCGTAACCCGTTGCACCACCAGAATTTAAATTCGCTGCTTTTTTTGAAAAGGCCATTCCGGCAATGTCTAAATGAACCCAAGGAGTATTATTTATAAATCTCTTCAAAAATTGCGCAGCTGTTATAGAGCCAGCTCCACCTGCATAATTAATATTCTGCACGTCTGCGTAACTTGAATTAATCAATTTATCATAATTTTTATGAAGTGGTAATCTCCATACTTTCTCATTTATCTCCTCACCAACATCAAATAAATTTCTAGATAATTTGTCGTCATTTGAAAATAGTCCTGCAAACTCTTCGCCTAGAGAAATTATAATTGCACCAGTTAAAGTAGCTAAATCAATAATAAATTTTGGTTTAAATTTATCTTCTGTAAATGATAATGCATCAGCTAATACAAGTCTTCCTTCTGCGTCTGTATTTAAAATCTCTATTGTTTTTCCTGAATAAGATTTTACTATATCGCCCGGTCTTTGCGCATTTCCGTCTGGCATATTTTCCACAAGACCTACTACACCAACTGCATTGACTTTTGCTTTTCTTAAAGCAATGGACTTCATTAGACCAACCACAACAGCAGATCCTCCCATGTCATATTTCATTTCTTCCATAAATCTTGCTGGTTTGAGTGAAATCCCTCCGGTATCAAAACAAACACCTTTCCCTACAAAAGCTAATGGTTTATCATTTTTTTTGCCACCATCCCAATGGAGGGTAACTAAAAAAGATTCTCTTGAACTACCTTGTCCAACTCCAAGTAAAGCATTCATTCCTAATTTTTTCATTTCTTTTTCATCATAGATTTTAATTTTTAATCCTAATGAATTAAGTTTTTTTATTTCTTCAACATATTTTTTTGGATAAAGAATATTTGGCGGTTCAGAAATTAGATCCCTGGTTAAATAAACTCCATTTTTGACAGAATTCAAATAAACATATTCTTTTTCTAATTGCTCACTATATTTTGACGCAAAAATAATTTTTTGAAGATTTGTTTTCTTTTTTGATTTATATTTTTCAAAACTGTAGCTTTTTAGTTCGAAACCGTATGCAAATTCTTTGATAACATTTTTTTCTAATTCTTTGTTTTTTAAAAAATTTAAGTCTGCATAAAAAGATACTTCTGTAATATTTTTTTCATTTGAAATTATATTTTTAAAATCTGCACCTAATTGATTGATTTCAAAAGTTTTCAAATTTTTTTTAACAAGAATTAAAAATATTTTTTGTTTAATTGATAAATCTAAAGAAAAGATTTTTTTCCCTTCGCTCGTTTTTTTATGATTATTTAAAAATTGAGAAATGGTTTTTTTTAAATTTAGATCAATTTTGTCTAAATTTGAAAAATTTGACTCTTCCGAAACAAAAAAACCTAAATTGGCTTTTTCTGTGTTAAAATTTTTTACAAAATTGATCATATATTAAACCAATAGTTGAATTTCTTTAAAAGTTGAATTAATTATATACATTATATTCTTATGCTAAGAAACAAAATCTATAAACATATAACTTTTGAGGTTTTAAGGATTTTTTTTACTATTTTATTTGCCTTTACTTTAATTGCATGGACTGTAAGGGCAGTTAATTACTTAAATTTAATCATTGATGATGCCCACTCAATATCGACTTACTTTGTATACTCATTTTTAAATATATCTAATATCGCTACAAAGTTTATACCTATTTCTTTTTTATTAGCATTAATAATTGCAATTTATAGATTTAAAAATCAAAAAGAATTTTTAATTATTTGGTCTATGGGAATAAGCAAGATACACATAGTAAATTTAATAATTGGAATTTCAATTGTTGTAGTATTTCTAAATTTGATCTTATCTACTTATGTCACTCCTTACGCTTTAAATTACTCAAGAGTAATTTTAAAAACATCAGATTTAAATCAAGTAAGTTCTGCAATCAAAGAAAATGATTTCACAGATACTTTTAAAAATGTAACTTTTTTTATTGATAAAAAAGATGAGAATAATGAGTTCGAAAACATTTTCATAAGAGACAATTCTAATTCTCTAACTGGATTATTAAATGATGAGACCGCTAAAGATAAAACAATAACTGCTAAAAGAGGTTATATTGAAAATGATAAATTGATTTTGTTTGATGGAATAATTCATTCTTACAATGATACCACGGTTACATCATTAAAATTTAAAAAAACTGAAATTCTAATAGATTTATTACAAAATAGAACAATTCAACAACCTAAACTGAG
>JAYPCI010000010.1:0-2740 GCA_038124645.1 Candidatus Pelagibacteraceae bacterium | reverse complement strand
AAATCTGAACTATATGCTATAAGTTATTTAATGTTACCTTTTATAATAAGTCCATTAATATATTTGTTATTAATTTATAAAAGTTTAAGAGAAAAAATGAATTAAAAAAATGAATAAAGTTATAAATAAATATATTGTTTTTAATTTTTCAAAAATCTTATTTTTAGCAACCCTTATTTTTTTTTGTTTAGGAATAATTTTAAATTTATTTGAAGAAATTGAATATTTCAAAAAATATAATACTGATTTAATTTTACCATTTATATTAACATTATCATTCTTGCCAGATCTAATTATAAATTTATTACCTTTTATTATTTTTCTATCAGCTATTTGGTTTTTTAGATCAATTAAACTTAATAAAGATTTATTGTCCTTGAAAGTATTTGGATTATCTAATTTTGATATTGCTAAATTATCTTCATCTATTGCATTTATTTTTGGAATAATTGTAATTATAGCAATCAATCCTATAACTTCGAGTCTTCTACAATACTATGAAATAACAAAAGCTAGATATTCTGATGAAGTCAATCATTTAATATCTTTTAATAAAAATGGTATTTGGATTAAAGACCAAACTGAAGAGAGAAAACTAATAGTAAATGCTGAGTCTCTTGACAATGAAATATTAAAAGATGTTACTATTTATACATTCTTAAACGATGACAATTTATTATCAAGAGTCAATGCAGACAGTGTAGATATATCAAATATGGTTTGGATATTAAAAAATGTAAAAGTTTTTAATTTTGAAAATGCTAAAAATGAAAAATACGAAGTTATGGAGTTAAACACTAATTATGATATCTTAAAAATTAATTCTATTTTTAAAAATACACGCACTCTCTCCTTTTTTAATTTAGTAAACAATTATCATTTTCTCATAAAAAGAGGTTACAATGAACAGAAATTAAAGGAGAGAATTCATAGTTTGTTATCTTTGCCGATTTACTTAGTGTTAATGGTTTTATTAGCTGCAATATTTATTTTATCAGATATGAAGAAAACAAATAATATCTCAATTTTTTTTGTTTCAATTTTTACATGTGTGGCAGTCTATTATCTTAAAGATTTATCAATGGCATTAGGGCAGACTGGAAAAATAAATCTACTGTTATCAATTTGGATACCGATAATAATTTTATCAATATTCAGCAGTATTGGAATAATTCAAATAAATGAAAAATAAAATGTATATTACTAAAAAATTTGAAACATGTTTGATAATTTTATTTTTAATCTTATTACCATTTAATTCATTTTCAAAAGAATTAAATATCTCAGCAAACAACATAAAAAGTTTTGCAGAAAAAAATGAAACTATATTTACAGGAAATGTAATTGTAATAGATGATAAAGGTAATAAGTTGTTTAGCGACGAGGTTCGATATCAAAAAAAAGAAGATAAAGTTAAATCATTTAATAATACAAAAATTACAACAAATAATGGATACCAAATTGAGGGTACAAATATAATTTTTGATAATTTTAATCAAAAAATAACCTCAACGGAAAAAACCCAGATTAGTGATAAAGACGGAAATCTAATTTTTTTAGATATGTTTGAATATAATACTAATACTGGTTTTATCTTTTCACAAGGTGAAGTAGAAGTAAAAGATATTAGAAATAATGTCTACCAATTCTCTCAGATTTATATTGATCAACAAAAACAACAAATGGTGGGAACAGATGTTAGAGGTTTTTTAGGACCTGATTATAAAATTGACGAAAGAAATGATCCTAGATTTTTTTCTAATAGCGTTATGATTAATGAAAATCAAAGAGAATTTACCAAAGGAATTTTTACATACTGCGAAGATAAGGGTGATGACAAATGTCCAGTTTGGAATTTACAAGCTGAAAAAATCAGACATGATTTAGCAAAAAAAACTATTTACTATGATAATGCGGTTTTAAAATTTTTTGATTTTCCAATTTTTTATTTTCCAAAACTTTTTCATCCAGATTTAACCGTTAAAAGGCAATCCGGATTACTTGCACCTTCTTATGCCGATAGCTCAAATTTAGGATCATCAATTAAAATTCCTTACTTTTGGGATGTAAGTGAAGACAAAGATTTTACAATAACGCCAAAACTTTATTCAAGTGAAAATCCTTTACTGTTTTTAGAATATAGACAGGCATTTAAAAATTCGAACTTAGTTGTAGATACTGGCTATACAGAGGGCTATAAAAAAATCGACAGAAATAAATCTGGAGGTTCAAGAACTCACTTCTTTTCTAAGTTTACTAGATCATATGAAGATGATTTTAGTTTTTCTAATCTAACGGTAAACGTGCAACGATCTTCAAATGATACTTATTTAAAAGTTCATGATGTTGATAATATCCTGGCTAAAAAAGATTTTGAAGTTCTTAAAAATGAAATTAATTATTTTTATAGTGATCAAAACATCGACTTGGGAATAGATTTATCAATGACTGAAGATTTAAATAAAAAAAATAACTTTAGGTATGAGTATTTTTTACCTTGGTTAACTATGGAGAAAGAATTTCAAACTAGTGAGGCACTAGGTCCAATAAATTGGACATCAAATTTACAAGTACGTAACTTTGATGTAAATAATCAAACAGAATTTTTTGTTAATGACTTTAATTGGGAGTCAAAACAAAAACAAAATAAAATTGGTCTTAATACTCAATTAAGTGCGCAATTAAAGACTGTTAATTATAATGCAGATACTGAGGCTGATAAATCATTCAAAACAGATGG
>JAYPCI010000009.1:42476-44829 GCA_038124645.1 Candidatus Pelagibacteraceae bacterium | reverse complement strand
GCTTTAACCAAGACTTCTATAATCTCAACATTTTCAAAATCCCCTATATCGGGAACAGTTATATTGGTCATATTTTTAATTTAGTTTAATACTAATTAAGGCTCTAATAAACATGTATTTAATAAAAATTCCTTAAGTTTTTATTTGTTTTTTATGAGATTAATTGTGGTATTTATTCGTAAATAGCGCCTGTAGCTCAACTGGATAGAGCGCTTGGCTACGGACCAGGAGGTTCTGGGTTCAAATCCTAGCAGGCGCACCAAAATTAGAGAGGAACATGTTAGATAGATTGCCATTGAATAAAGCAGTAATAATATTTTTGGGCTGTATAGCTCTCGTATTATTGTTACTTACTATAATTCTTTAAATTTTAAATTAGTTTAAAAATATAAGGTAATAATAACTAAGCCCAATATTATTCTATAAATTACAAAAATATTAAAATTAAATTTTTCAACAAATTTAAAAAAATATTTAATTGTTAAATATGAAAAGATAAATGACAAAACAATCCCTACAATATTAGTTATAGTAATTTCAAATGAGTTAAGTTTTATAACTTCAAAAAAATTAAAGAATCCTATAGCAATTAAAATTGGTACCGATAATAAAAAAGAAATTGTTAAACTATCTTTTCTTGATATACCTAAAAATCGTGCCGCAGTAATTGTAATGCCTGATCTACTGACGCCTGGTATAAGTGAAATACATTGAAAAAAACCCACAATTAATGCACTTTTTAGATTTAAACAATCTTGCAGGTTTTTACTTTGATTATTTTTGTCTGAGATAAATAACAGCAAACCGAATATAATCGTTACAATCCCAATTATAATTGGTTCTCTTAAGTATTCAATTATCCCAGTTAAACCTAAAATAAAACCGATTATTAAAGTAGGTAATGAAGCGATAATAATAAAAACTAAAAAACTTTTGTCTGAAAAAAAATTTAAAATTTTTTTTGAAAAAAATATTATAATTGCAAACAAAGATCCTACATGAAGACTAATATCTATCATTAAGTTGCTATCACTTTTAAACAAAAATTCGCTTATTAGTATTAAGTGAGATGATGAACTAATAGGTAAAAATTCTGTGAGGCCTTGAACTATTGAAAGAATAAAAATTTCGAACATGTTTCTATTATAATTTAGGTATTACAATATGTCATAACTAATATTCCAAAAGCGAGTAAACAAAGAGAGGGATTTAAATGTCTTTTAGGTAAACATTGCTGATATAATTTAGCTTTTAAAGAAATAGCAAAAGCGATAGTTTGACTTCCCATGACTGAAAAAATGCTCAAATTTGTTAAACTTGATCAAGAGACACCTAAAAAAAGATTGGTTGGTGAAAGGGTATCAGACTTTGATGAGATTTATAATGAGTACATATCAAAGAAAGCAACTGAGCAATCGAGCAGATGCTCACAGTGTGGCGTTCCTTTTTGTCAGGTGCATTGCCCTGTCAGCAATAATATTCCGGATTGGTTGAAATTAACAGCAGAAGGTCGACTTCAAGAAGCTTACGAAATTTCTCAAAGCACAAACAACATGCCTGAAGTTTGTGGCAGGATTTGCCCACAAGATAGGCTATGCGAGGGTAATTGCGTTATCGAACAATCAGGTCACGGTACCGTAACGATTGGCTCAATTGAAAAATATATTACCGATACAGCTTGGGAAAAAGGTTGGGTTAAACCGTTTAAAGTAAAAAATGAAATTAATTTGTCCATAGGTATTATTGGTGCTGGTCCAGCAGGGTTAGCTTCCGCAGAAGAACTGAGAAAATTAGGATACAAAGTTACTATTTATGATCGGTATGATCGACCAGGGGGTTTATTGATTTATGGAATTCCAAATTTTAAATTAGAAAAATTTGTTGTTGAAAGACGAACAGAATATTTAAAAAAGTGTGGAATTAAGTTTAAATTAAATTGTGATATTGGAAAAAATATTACATTCGATGAAATTAGAAAAAATCATGATGCAGTTTTAATTGCTACAGGAGTGTATAAGCCTAGAGAAATTAACCTTCCTGGAGATAATTTAAAAAATATATTTCCAGCAATGGAATTTCTGACAGCATCAAACAGAAAAGGACTCGGTGATAAAGTTAGCAGATTTGACAGTGGTGAACTTAACGCAGAAAATAAAGACATTGTGGTTATCGGAGGTGGTGATACGGCCATGGACTGTGTTCGAACAGCGATTAGGCAAAAAGCCAAATCAGTTAAATGTCTTTATAGAAGAGATAAGGAAAATATGCCTGGCTCAGCCAGAGAGGTTAATAATGCTGAGGAGGAAGGTGTTGAATTTTTATGGCTAAGCACACCGAAAAAATTTATTGGAAA
>JAYPCI010000009.1:0-42376 GCA_038124645.1 Candidatus Pelagibacteraceae bacterium | reverse complement strand
GCTGGTGATATTGTTAGAGGGGCTTCACTTGTAGTTTGGGCTATTAGAGACGGTAGAGATGTTGCGGTTCAAATAGATAAATTTTTAAAAAATAAAATCAAACAAAACAATAAAATCATTGCAGCATGAGTTATTCAAGATACAGAAAAAATAAAAATTTTTTAAGTAATAATCAAGCTTATGATCAATCTCTAGAGCATGATGCTTGTGGTGTGGGAATGGTTGCGGCTACCGATGGCAAAAAATCAAGACAAGTAATTGATTATGGAATCCAAGCTTTAAAAGCAGTTTGGCATAGAGGCGCAGTTGATGCTGATGGAAAATCAGGTGATGGCGCAGGAATTAAGATTGAAGTTTCGCCAGACTTCTTTTTAGAAAAAATTGAGGAAACGGGACACAAACACTCAGAAGACAAAAGAATCTGTGTTGGCATGATTTTTCTTCCAAAAAATGATTACAGCGCACAAGAGAAATGCAAAGCAATTGTTGAAAATATTTTAGTACAAGAAAATTTTTATATTTATGGTTGGCGTCAAGTTCCTGTTAACCCTAAAGTTTTAGGTGTTACCGCTAACAGTAATAGACCAGAAATTACTCAAGTATTATTTAGAAAAAACTCATCATTAGAGACAGATATTTTAGAAAGACAACTCTTTGTTTGTCGAAAAAAAATTGAAAAAGAAGCCAGAGGGAACCAACTCAAAGAATTTTATATTTGTTCAATGAGTTCAAGATCAATTGTGTATAAAGGTATGTTTTTAGCTGAGTCACTAGCAGACTTCTACCCAGATCTTTTAAATCCTAAATTAACTTCCAGGTTTGCAATTTTTCATCAAAGATATTCTACCAATACATTTCCAAGTTGGGATCTAGCTCAACCATTTAGATCTTTGGCACATAATGGTGAAATCAACACCCTTAAAGGAAATATCAATTGGATGAAAATTCACGAAAATGATATGAGCAGTCACTTATTTGAAAATATTGACGATTTAAAACCTGTTATCATACCCGGGAATTCTGATTCTGCATCTTTAGATAACGTGTTTGAATTACTTGTACACTCTGGGAAGTTATCACCTTTAATTAAGTTAATGATGATCCCAGATGCTTGGTCAAAAAGAAGCAAAACAGTCCCGAAAGATCATCAACAATTATTTAATTTTTTAAATAGCACTATTGAACCTTGGGATGGTCCCGCTGCTATTTGTGCAACCGATGACAAATGGATAATTGCAGCGATGGACAGAAATGGCTTAAGACCTCTTAGATATTCAATTTCAACAGACAATCTTTTATTTGCAGGATCCGAAGCGGGCATGATTAAGGTTCCCGAGGAAAAAGTAATTGCTAAAGGTAGATTAGGACCTGGAGAAATTATTGCCATAAATTTAAAAAAAGGAGAACTTTATAACGACAAAGAGATTAAAGATTTGTTGTCTAAAGAATACAAGAAATACAATAAACAGATTATTGATTTAGATAAAGAATTGAATGCTATAAGTGAAACACCAATTTTTAAACAAGAAGATCTAAGAAGACGACAATTCACGGCTGGGATGAGTATCGAAGATTTAGAAATGATACTTCATCCAATGGTGGAGGATAGCAAAGAAGCTACTGGTTCAATGGGTGATGATACACCTTTAGCTGTTTTATCTAGCCAGTATCGTCCAATCACAAATTACTTTAGGCAAAATTTCAGCCAGGTTACAAATCCACCAATAGACTCCCTTCGAGAAAATAAAGTGATGAGTTTGAAAACCAGATTTGGAAACTTGGGAAATATTCTAGATTTTGAAAATTTAACAGAGGAAAATATTTATGTATTAAATAGTCCAATTTTGACTAATAATGAAATGTCAAAATTTAAAAAAACTTTTTCAAAAAAAATTAAAAAGATTGATTGTGTGTTTGATCTTCAATCATCTTTAAAAGATAGTTTAGAAAAAATAAGAAAAGAAGCAGAGATTGCAGTTCGAGAAGGAAAATCAACTCTCATTTTATCGGATAAAGATATATCTGTTTCAAAAGCAGCTATACCAATGGTTTTAGCTGTTGGCGCAATCCACTCAAGATTAGTTAAATTGGGTTTAAGAGGATTTTGTTCTATTAATGTTGAGACGTCTAGTGCGTTAGATACTCATTCATTTGCAGTTTTAATTGGTGTAGGTGCCACTACAGTCAATCCTTATTTAGCAATTGATAGTATTTACCAAAGACACCAAAAAGGATTATTTGGAAAATTAAATTTCTTTGAATGTGTGAAGAGATTTAAATCATCTATTGATGCTGGTTTATTAAAGATCATGTCAAAAATGGGTATTTCAGTGATTAGCTCTTACAGAGGTGGATGTAATTTTGAGGCTGTTGGATTAAGTAGATCATTAGTTTCAGAATATTTTCCAGGTATGATTTCTAGAATTTCTGGAATAGGTGTATTTGGATTTGAAGACCATATTAGAAAAACTCACACTAAAGGATTCACTGATAACGTAATCAATTTACCGATTGGTGGTATTTATAAATACAGACGTTCAGGAGAAGAGCATCAATTTCAAGGAAAATTAATTCATATTCTGCAAACAGCCGTAACCAATGGTTCGTATGAACTTTACAAAAAATATTCACAAGGCATCCACGACCTTGCTCCGATTAATGTTCGAGATTTGTTAGTTTTTAGAAAATCTAAACCGTCAATTACTATTGATGAAGTTGAACCGCTTGAGAATTTAACAAAAAGATTCGGCAGTGGAAGCATGTCACATGGAGCCCTATCAGAAGAAGCTCATGAAACTTTAGCAATTGGCATGAATCGAATTAAAGGAGCCTCTTGCAGTGGTGAGGGTGGTGAAGATGCAAAACGGTTTAAAGTAATGCAAAATGGTGACTCAGCGAACTCAAGAGTGAAGCAAGTTGCTTCAGCAAGATTTGGTGTAACAGTAGAATACTTGAACAATTGCAATGAAATAGAAATTAAAATTGCTCAAGGGGCAAAACCTGGAGAAGGTGGTCAGTTACCCGGTTTTAAAGTAACCAAAGACATTGCCCGACTAAGGCATTCCACACCTGGAGTTACTTTAATTTCTCCTCCACCTCATCATGATATTTATTCAATCGAAGATCTAGCTCAATTAATTTATGACTTGAAACAAATTAACCCTCACGCAAGAATTGGTGTGAAGTTAGTTGCTGCGACTGGTATTGGTACAATTGCAGCTGGAGTTGCAAAAGCAAAAGCTGATGTGATTTTGATTTCAGGACATTCAGGCGGTACCGGAGCCAGTCCACAAACTAGTATTAAGTATGCTGGTATACCGTGGGAAATGGGACTTTCTGAAGCTAATCAAATTTTAACCTTAAACAATCTTCGACATAAAGTTACTTTACGAACAGACGGCGGACTTAAAACAGGTCGCGATATTGTTATAGCTGCTATGTTAGGCGCTGAGGAATTTGGTATGGGTACTTCCTCTTTAATCGCAATGGGCTGCATTATGGTTAGACAATGTCATTCTAATACCTGTCCTGTTGGTGTTTGTACTCAAGATGAAAATTTAAGAAAAAAGTTTACCGGCACACCAGAAAAAGTTGTTAATTTTTTTAATTTTGTTGCTACCGAGGTAAGAGAAATTTTAGCTGAACTTGGTTTTAAAAGTTTAAATGAAATCATTGGACGATCTGATTTGTTAAAACAAGTTAGTAGAGGTGCAGCAAACTTGGATGATTTGGATCTAAACCCACTTTTGGTTCAAGCAGATCCTGGAGAAAATCCTCGTTACTGTGAAACGAGAGACATTAATAAAGTTCCAGACACTTTAGATGAAAAAATTTGGAAAGAAATAGAATCTAAAATCAATATAAAACAAAGCAATCAGTTTCAATATTCTATCGAGAATACAGATCGTGCTGTGGGTACAAGACTGTCTCACTATGTTTTCAAAAAATATAATAATGATTTACCTGATGATGCGATCTCTTTAAAATTAGATGGTTCAGCAGGACAATCACTCGGAGCTTTTCTAGCTTCCGGCATTACATTAGTGGTAAGTGGAGATGCCAATGATTATGTAGGCAAAGGACTTTCTGGCGGCAAAATTATTGTACGATTAAATGATAAAAGCAAAATTAAATCCAATGACAATGTTATTGTTGGAAATACTGTTCTTTACGGTGCTACAAAAGGTAAATTATTTGCAAGCGGTAAAGCTGGAGAACGGTTTGCTGTAAGAAATTCTGGAGCTACTGCGGTGGTAGAGGGATGCGGATCAAATGGATGTGAATATATGACAGGGGGCTCTGTAGTTATACTAGGAGATGTTGGTGATAATTTCGGTGCCGGGATGACAGGTGGAATGGCATTTATATACGATCCTAAAAATAAATTTGAAAACTATGTCAATGCTACTTCAATAGTTTGGCAACCAGTTGAAACTCCATATTGGAAAGATTATTTAAAAAATTTACTCAAAGAGTTTAAAGATGCAACAGACTCTAAATTAAGCAGCACTATTTTAAACAAATTTGAAGAGCAGATAAAATTTTTTAAACAAGTTTGTCCAATAGAGATGCTTGATAAATTAGATAATCCAATTTCTTTGAAATCAAAATCTAAAATAGCTTAATGAAAAAAACATCATCAGTTTTATTTTTTGGCTTTGGTCAAGTTGCACAAACTATCTTTCATGATTTAAAAAATAAAAATTTTAAATTTTTTGCCACAAATACAACAGGCAGACTAATAAATAAATCTTATAAAAAATGTTTCTTTTTGAAATTTAATTCGAATGTCTATGACAAAAAAATTAAACAGTTAATTGAAAAAATAGATTATATTGTTGTTTCCATAGCACCTGACAAAAAAGGTGATCTAGTTTTAAAAAATTTTAAAGAATCGATAAAAAATTTTAAAGGTAAAAAAATTATTTATCTATCTTCCACAGCTGTTTATGGTGATCATGCAGGTGCATGGGTTAATGAAAGTTCAATAACCAAGCCAAAAACTTCTACTGGCAGCAAGAGACTTCAGGCAGAAAAGCAGTGGCAACGTTTAAAAAAACAAGAAAAACTTCCTATTTTTATTTTAAGAATTGCAGGAATTTACTCACCGAAAAATAATATTGTTAATAGAATAATTCATTCCAAAATTTTAAATTTAAATTCAAGTCAATATATTTCAAGAATTCATATTAATGATCTTTCAAACATAATTATAAAAATAATTTTAAAAACCAAAATTAACAGATCAATATTTAATGTTGCTGACAATCAACCACTAACACCTTTAGAGTCTGCTAGTATTGCTGTTAATTTTTTAGGAAAAAAATTTCAACTAAGTAAATTTTTAAAATCGTTAACTATAAATTATAGTAAAAATAAAATTTTTTCTGATTCTAAAAGGGTTATGAATGACAAATTAATTAAGGATCTAAACTATAAATTGCAATTTCCTAATCTAAATAGTGGCCTAATTAATATATTTAATTAATTCTTTTATCTTAGTAGTAATAAATTTCAAATTTTTCTTATTCGATAAACTATGATCTCCTTTTTTGATTATATAGAGTTTTTTATAATTGCCTTTAAAATTTTTCAGAGTTTTTTTAGAAATAATTATTGGTACTGACTGATCATGAGTTCCATGAAAGAGGATAACTGGTAAATTTATTTTAAATTTATTTAAAACTTTATTTTTTTTACCATCTAAGATTAAATTTTTTGTAATTGGATATTCACTACCATATTCATTTTTTATAAAAACTATTTTTTCTTTGAACAATTTCTTTTTTAAATTTTTGTTAAATTTATTCCACATGAGGAGTTCTGTAAAATCAGGCGCTGAAGCAATGCCCACAAAACCTACTAAATATTTCTTAAAAACCTTAAATAAATTTAAAGCAATCCAGCTACCCATACTAGAACCTATAAAAATTAATTTATTTTTTTTGTGAATTTTTTTTATTATTTGTTTTGCATCATTAGTCCATTTAGAAATTGTCCCGTTTTCAAAATTGTCTGAAGATTTGCCGTGACCGGAATATTCAAAAATTAAACAATTACATTTTATTTTTTTTGCTAATTGCAGGATTATTTTGGGTTTTTTGCCAAGCATATCTGACATAAAACCATGAAAAAAAACAAGAGTCAGATCACTCTGTTTGTTTAGATAGTGATATCTAATTTTTCGTTTAGTACTGGTCTTGAAAAATTTATTTTTCTTTTGCATTTTAAAATATATAGATTAAACGAAAATATTCTTCTATATTTAGTTATAAACCATGAGTTTTAAAGTATTACAAGTTATCCCGAAGTTAGGATATGGCGGAACGGAAGTAGGCTGCTATGATCTTGCACATTATTTAGCCGAGCAAGGTTGTAAATCTTATATCGTTACTAGTGGTGGTGAATTATTAAAATTTGTTAGAAAAGATAAAGTTAAAATAATAAGATTACCTGTAGGCTCTAAAAATCCTATCCTCATTCTATTTAATGCAATCATAATTCTTTTATTACTCATCTTACTTAATATAAATATTGTTCACGCTCGAAGTCGTGCTCCAGCCTGGTCATGTTATCTTGCCTGTCTGATTACTAGAAAAAAGTTTGTTACAACATTTCATGGTTTTCATAGTTTTCCAAATAAATACAAAAAGTTTTATAATAGTATAATGCTGAGATCAGATCTAACGATTGCCGGGTCTAATTTCATGTTTGAGCATATTCATGATAATTATTCAGAGTATTTGTCAGCACGAAAAAAACTTTTAGTAATTTTTAGAGGTATCAACTTAGAATATTTTGATAAAAATAATGTTACAGCAGAAAAATCAAATTTAATTAAAAAAAAATGGGGGATAGAGGAAGGAAAATTTGTTTTACTATTGCCTGGGCGACTTACAGCATGGAAAGGCCAAGAAGTTTTTATTGAGGCTTTAAATATTTTAGTTGAAGATTACGCAAACTTAAATTTTCAAGCTATTATCTTAGGTTCGGACCAAGGACGAACGGTTTATACAAAGAAACTTATAGGTTTAATCCAACGCTATAGATTAAATAAAAGGGTAAAATTTGTAGGTGGTTTTAGAGAGATGCCAGTAGCCTATAGTGTGGCTGACATAGTAATATCATCTTCTATCAAACCTGAAACGTTTGGGAGAATAGCGGTAGAAGCTCAAGCCATGGAAAAACCAATTATTGCGAGTAATATTGGTGGCTCTAAAGAAACTATAAAAAATAGTGTATCAGGAATTCTTTATAAGTTTGACGACCCGCGCGAATTAGCAAAGGCATTAAATTCTATGATACAAAATGGAAAAGAAGCAATGCAACAAATGGGTTTACAAGGAAGAGATAACGTTTTAGCAAAATTTAATGTGGACAAAATGTGTGAAAAAACTTTTAGCGAATACAAAAAACTATTAAATATAAAAGATTAAGCAATGTTAAATATAAAATTACCTGACGGCAAAATACTAAAATTTAAAGAAAAGTCTATTGATGGCTATTTGATTGCTAAGACCATTAGTAAGTCTTTGGAAAAAGATGCACTAATAATGAAAGTAGATAATCATCTAAAAGATTTAAATCATAAAATCGAAAAAGATGCAGAAGTTAAAATCATCACCTCAAAAGATGAGGAGGGAATTGATGTGATGCGACACGACACAGCTCACATTTTAGCAATGGCAGTACAAGAGCTTTTTCCAGGAACACAGGTAACAATTGGTCCAACTATTGAAAATGGTTTTTATTATGATTTTGCTCGTAAAGAACCTTTTACTGAAAAAGATTTACGGGTCATAGAGAAAAAAATGAATGACATTGTCGATCGAGATGTAAAGACAGAGAGGGAAGTATGGGATCGAGAGCATGCTATAAAGTTTTTTAAAAATATTGGTGAGTTTTATAAATCAGAAATCATATCCAGCATTCCGAAGAGTGAAGAAATCTCTATTTATAAACACGGTGAATGGTTAGATTTATGTAGGGGCCCGCATTTAAGTTCTTCTAAAAAAATAGGTAAAGCTTTTAAATTGATGAAAGTCTCAGGTGCTTATTGGCGGGGAGACTCCAATAATGAAATGCTACAAAGGATTTATGGAACTTGTTGGCGTACACAAAAAGAATTAGATGAATATCTTAAAAATATTGAAGAGGCAGAAAAAAGAGATCATCGAAAACTTGGTAAAGAAATGGATTTATTTCACTTTAGAGAAGATAGTCCCGGAACAGTTTTTTGGCATGAAAAGGGCTGGAATTTATTTCAAAAGCTTGTGCAGTACATGAGGGAAAAACAGAGATTGGCAGGTTACAAAGAGATTAATACACCTGAGTTGTTAGATAAAAGTCTGTGGGAAAAATCTGGACATTGGGAAAAATTTGGTGAACACATGTTCACCTCTGAAACACCCGATGACAAAATTTTTGCTATTAAACCTATGAATTGTCCTGGCTGCGTACAGGTGTTTAATCAAGGTTTAAAAAGTTATCGAGATTTACCCTTAAAACTTTCAGAATTTGGAAAGGTGCATAGATATGAACCATCCGGTGCCTTACATGGATTAATGCGCGTACGAGCTTTTACCCAAGACGATGCACATATTTTTTGCACTGAAGATCAAATTACTGAGGAAAGTACTAAAGTAACTAATTTAATTTTGGGAATCTATAAAGATTTAGGTTTTAGCCAGGTTATTTTGAAATACTCAGATCGTCCTGAAAAAAGAGTTGGCGATGATAAAGTTTGGGATAAATCTGAACAAGCCTTACTAGCTGCAATCAAATCATCAAAATTAGATTATAAAATTAATAAAGGGGAAGGAGCATTTTACGGACCCAAAATTGAATATGTTTTACGTGATGCTATTGGAAGAGATTGGCAATGTGGAACTTTACAAGTTGATTTAAACTTGCCTGAAAGACTCGGAGCTAGTTATGTTGATAAAGACGGTAACAAGAAAGTTCCCGTGATGTTACATAGAGCTTTATTTGGGTCTTTAGAAAGATTTATTGGTATTTTAATTGAAAACTACGCTGGCAAACTTCCTTTTTGGCTGTCACCTTTGCAAGTTGTTGTTTTACCAATCTCAGAAGATAATGATAATTATGCAAAAAAAATATTTGAAGAACTATTTAAACAAGGTATAAATTGTCAGGTGGATTTAAAAAATCAAAAAATAAATTATAAAATAAGAGAGTATTCTTTAGCAAAAGTTCCAATGCTTTTAATCTGTGGAAAAAAAGAAGAAACAGATGGCACAGTAACATTAAGACAACTTGGAACCGAGAAACAAACCACTGAAGACTTTAACAAAGTTTTAAAAAACATCATCAGCATGAACAAACTTCCTCTATAAAATCAAGTGCAAGATTTTAGAAACAATTATTTTAAGAAAAGAAAATTTTCTGGTCCCAGAACCAATAATTATATCAGGTCACCCGAAGTCCAAGTGATCGATAGTGAAGGAAAAAATTTGGGTGTAATGCCAACAGCACAAGCAGTGCAATTAGCTAAAAAAGCCGAACTTGATTTGATTGAAATTTCTGCAAATGCCAAACCACCAGTTTGTAAAATTATGGATATTGGCAAGTATAAGTATGATCAAAAAAAGAAAGCTAACCAAGCTAAAAAAAATCAGAAGATTATGTCATTAAAAGAATTAAATTTAAGACCCGGTACAGAAATTCATGACTATAATTTTAAATTAAAAAATGCCAAAAAATTTTTAACTAAAGGAGATAAAGTTAAATTTACTGTAAAATTTAAAGGGAGAGAAATGCAACACGTGCAACTGGGTCAAGATTTGATGAAAAGGATCATTGAAGATACCAAAGATGTTGGAAAAATAGAAAGCCCGCCAAAATTTGAAGGCAGACAAATGGTAATGGTGGTTCAACCACTTTAACCGCAAAATTTGCTAAAATAACCTTGTAAAGTCATTTCAATTTTTATATAACGCGTTCAATTATGCCTAAATTAAAAACTAAAAGTTCAGCAAAAAAAAGATTTAGATTTACAGCTAAGGGTAAGATTAAAATGCCCCAAGCTGGTAAACGTCATGGTATGATTAAACGAACTAATTCTCAAATTAGAAAACAAAGAGGCACAACGATAATGTCAAAACAAGATACTCGTATTGTTAAATCTTATATGCCTTACAACTTAAGAGGATAAAAAATGTCAAGAACTAAAAGAGGCGTTATAAGCAAAGCAAAACATAAAAAAGTTTTTAAAGCTGTTAAAGGCCAATATGGCAGAAGAAAAAATACTATTCGTATTGCAAGACAAGCTATGGAGAAAGCAATGCAGTACGCTTATGTTGGCAGAAAAAATAAGAAGCGAGACTTTAGATCTCTATGGATTCAAAGAATCAACGCGGGTGTGCGAGAAGAAGGTTTAACTTATTCAAAATTTATCAATGGATTAAATAAATCTAAAATTAAATTAGATAGAAAAGCATTAGCTGAAATTGCTTATAACAGTCCAGAAACTTTTAAATCTATAGTAAAAAAAGTTCAATTATCTCTAAAATAATTGGTTTTTTCTTTAATAACTTTAGAGTAAAAACTAGTAATGTCAGACTTAAATACGTTATTACATAAAATAACTGAAGCAAAAACTAAACAAGACCTACAAGTTATAAAATCTGAAATCTTTGGAAAAAATAGTTCTATTAATAATGAATTTAAAAATTTAGGCAGTTTAAGTCCAGAAGAGAGAAAAATAAAAGCTAATGATCTAAATAAAAAAAAAGAAGCTCTAACGAATGCTATTGAGTCTAAATTAAGAGAGCTTGATAAAAGCGAGATTGACGCAAAGTTAAATCACGAAAAAATTGACATCACACTACCAGTTAGACCTGAGCTAAAAGGAAAAATTCATCCTGTATCACAAGTGATTGATGAAATTTGTTCAATTTTTTCAGAGATTGGTTTTGCCGTAGCTGAAGGTCCGGATATTGAAACTGAGTTTAATAATTTTACCGCGCTCAATACCCCAGAGGATCATCCAGCCAGAGATATGCATGATACGTTTTATTTAGAAGAAAATAAAAAAATTCTTTTAAGAACCCATACCTCGCCAGTACAGATCAGAACCATGTTAGCTGGAAAACCACCATTTAAGATCATAGTGCCTGGTCGAACCTATCGTTGTGATAGCGATCAAACTCATGCACCGATGTTTCATCAATTAGAAGGATTACATATAGATAAAAATATATCCATGGGACACTTAAAAGGATGTCTTAATTATTTCATCAAAGAATTTTTTGAAGTGAAGCAAATTAAAATGCGATTTAGACCTAGCCATTTTCCTTTTACTGAACCTTCAGCTGAAGTTGATATTGGCTATCGATTAGAAAAAGGGAAAATTGTTATCGGTGAAGGAGATCAATGGTTAGAAATTCTTGGATGTGGAATGGTACATCCTAATGTTTTAAAAAATTCAAAAGTAGATCCTAGCAAATATCAAGGTTATGCATTTGGAATGGGTATCGATCGTTTAGCGATGTTGAAATACGGTATCAATGATTTAAGATCTTTTTTTGAAACCGATTATCGTTGGCTCAATCATTTTGGTTTTGATCCTTTAAACGTGCCTGCAAATTATAGAGGCTTAAGTAAATGAAAATTACTCTTTCATGGTTAAAAGAACATCTCAATTTTAAGGCTGGTATAAATAAATTAACCGGCACTTTAACTGATATAGGTCTAGAAGTTGAATCTGTTCAAAAGGCTGGTGGCGAAAAGAATAATTTTAAAATTGCTAAAATTATTAAAGCAATCAAACATCCTAATGCAGATAAATTAAAATTATGTGATGTTAAAATCACTAATAATAAAATTGTCAAAGTAGTTTGTGGAGCTAACAATGCTCGTGAAGGTTTGTTCACAGTCTATGCAGGACCAGGAGCAGTCATACCCAAAACAAATTTTGAATTAAAAGTAGCAAAGATAAGAGGTGTAGAGTCTTTTGGGATGCTGTGCTCTGAAAGTGAATTAAATTTATCAGAAGAGAGCGCTGGAATCATTGAATTAAAAGCAAATGATGCTCAAATTGGTAAAGATTATTTTAATAAAAAGACGGAAGAAGTAATTGATATTTCTATTACTCCTAATCGTCCTGATTGTTTAGGTGTCAGAGGAATAGCTAGAGATTTAGCAGCAACAAAAATTGGTAGATTAAAAGTTAGTAAAAAATTCAAATTAAATAATAAGTTTAAACAGCCGATTAAGATATCTATTTTAAAAGAAAAGAACCAGGGATGCGCAACTTTTGGTGCATGCTATATTAAGAATATAAAAAATACTGAAAGTCCGCAGTGGCTTAAGGATAGAGTCATCTCATTAGGTTTAAGACCTATTTCAGCTGTCGTCGATATTACAAATTATGTCATGTATGATTTAAATCGACCTTTGCACGCTTATGATGCTGATAAAATTGACCAAGAAATTATTGTCAGAAATTCTAAGAAAGGTGAAAGCTTGTCGGCACTTGATAATAAGAAATATAGCTTAGATAGCGAGATGTGTGTTATTGCTGACCGAAGCGGTCCATTAGGTTTAGGTGGTATCATTGGCGGCACTAGATCAGGCACTGAACTTGAAACCAAAAATGTATTATTAGAGTCAGCCTATTTCTATCCATCTTCGATTAGAAAAACAGCAACTAAACTTAAAATTGATACAGATGCTAAATATAGATTTGAAAGAGGTATTGATCCCAACTCTATTGTTGACGGCTTAGAACTAGGTGCTTATTTAATTAAACAAATATGTGGAGGAGAAATAAGCAAATTTTCAACAATTGGAAAAAATGCATTTGCCAAACATTCAATCAAAGTTTCAAAAGATAAATTTAAAGATACCATTGGATTCAATCTAAGTAACTCTGAAATAACAAAAATCTTAAATTCACTTGGCTTCGAAACTAAATTTAAAAAAGACAGCTTTTTAGTTACAGTTCCAACTTGGAGACCAGATATTGAAAAGGATATAGATATTATTGAAGAGTTAATTAGGATTAAAGGTTATGATCAAATTCCTCTTATTTATCCTGAAAAAACAAGACTACAAGACACACTTAATTTTAGTCAGAAATTATTTCATTTTAGTCAACGAGCTGCTGCTAACAGAGGCTACCTCGAAACAGTAACCTGGTCCTTTACAGACTCTAAAGTGGATAAATTGTTTTCTGCGGGTGAAAAAGAAATTAAAATTACCAATCCAATCTCAACTGATTTGGACGTTGTTAGACGATCTATTTTTTCCAATCTTGCGATTTATTTAAAAAAAAACCAAGACCGAGGATTTTCAGACATTGCATTATTTGAAGTTGGACCTGTTTTTTTCGGTAAAAATCCTGGAGAACAACTCACGGTCGTTGGCGGTTTAAGGTCTGGAGATGTAGGTAAGAAAAATTGGTTAGTCAAAAGCAGAAAAGTAGATGCATTTGATGTGAAAGCAGATGTTTTATTTTTATTGCAAAGTCTCGGAGTTCGAGAGCAAGATTTACATATTAGCTCTCAATCAAAAGCATGTTATCATCCAGGCAGATCAGGAGCTATTCAACTACATTCAAAAGAAGGTCCCTTCCTAGCTTATTTTGGCGAATTGCACCCATCGATCATTTCAAGATTAGATTTTAAGGAAAAGTCTATTAGTGGTTTTGAAATATTTTTAAAAAATATAAAACAACCAAAACAAAAAGATTATTTATCTAAATCAAATTATTCAGTGTCTGAATATCAAAAGTCTGAACGAGATTTTGCTTTTGTTATTGATAAACAATTTAGTGCCGCTGATTTAGAAAAGATTATTTATATGGTAGATAAAGATTTAATACGTAAAGTGACCGCATTTGATTTATTTGAAGGAAGCAACTTAGGTGAGAATAAAAAATCTTTAGCTCTAAGTGTTGTCATTCAATCTTTTAACCGAACATTGACTGAAAAAGATTTAGATAGTTTAAGCAAAAAAATTATTCAAACCGTCCAACAAAAAACTGGCGCTACGATTAGATCGTAAAATGTCAAAAATAGATAAAATTCGAAATTTTGCAATTATAGCTCATATTGATCATGGTAAATCAACAATTGCTGACAGAATCATTCAACGATGCGGTGGTTTAACTGAAAGAGAAATGAAGAGTCAAGTTTTAGACTCTATGGATATAGAAAGAGAGAGAGGGATAACCATTAAAGCTCAAACCGTTAAATTAAACTATAAAGCAAAAAATGGAGAAGATTATATTTTAAATATCATAGATACTCCTGGACATGTTGACTTTAGTTATGAGGTCAGTCGATCACTGTATGCTTGTGAAGGATCTTTGTTGATTGTTGATAGCACTCAAGGTGTAGAGGCGCAAACTCTTGCTAATGTTTACCAGGCGCTTGATATTAATCATGAGATAATTCCAATTTTAAATAAAATAGATCTCCCTGCTTCCAATATCGAAAAAACAAAAAAAGAAATTGAAGATGTCATAGGTATTGATACGAGCGAAGCTGTCAATTGTTCAGGAAAAACGGGCGAAGGCATAGATGATATTTTAGAAAAAATTATAAAAATTTTACCACCACCCAAATCCTCATCTAATGAGGTTCTCAAAGCATTATTGGTTGATAGTTGGTATGACAGTTATCTCGGAGTAGTAATCCTTGTTCGTGTCATTGATGGAGTATTAAAATCAAAAATGAAAATAAAGTTTATGTCTAATAATCAAGAATATGTTATTGAAAAAGCAGGTGTTTTTACTCCTAAACCTAAAGATTCTGAGCAGTTAAATCCCGGTGAAATAGGATTCATAATTACAGGAATTAAATCTTTATCAGAAACTAAAGTAGGGGATACAATTTGTGATGCGGCTAAACCGTTAACCCAACCTTTACCAGGATTTAAACCAAGTAAGCCCGTAGTATTTTGTGGACTCTTTCCCGTTGATAGTTCTGAGTATGAAAAATTAAAAGATGGTTTAGCTAAGTTGCAACTCAACGACTCAAGTTTCTCTTATGAGCCCGAGTCCTCTAGTGCATTAGGTTTAGGGTTTCGATGTGGTTTTTTAGGTTTATTACATTTAGAAATTATTACTGAACGATTAGAAAGGGAATTTGATGTTAGTTTAATCACGACCACACCTGGCGTTGTTTATAAAGTTTATAAAAATCATGAGGATGAAGTTATTGATTTACAAAATCCAAGCAATATGCCTGATCCCAGTCAAATTAACAAAATTGAGGAACCGTGGATCAAGGCGACAATTATAACACCTGATGAGTATTTAGGTTCCATAATAAAACTTTGCCAAGATAAAAGAGGAGTGCAAGTAAATTTAAGTTATTCAGGTCAAAGAGCAGTGGTTGTTTATGAATTGCCATTAAATGAAGTCGTATTTGATTTTTATGACAGACTTAAATCTCTCACCAGTGGTTATGCAAGTTTTGATTATGAAATTATCGGTTACAAAGAATCTGATTTAGTGAAATTATCGATACTTGTTAATGCAGAACCTGTTGATGCATTATCAATGATCATTCATAAAGAATTTGCCCAAAAACAAGGAAGACTAGTTTGTGAAAAACTTAAAGACTTAATTCCAAGGCATAATTTTATGATCCCAGTACAAGCTGCGATTGGTGGTAAAATTATTGCCCGTGAAAGTATTAAAGGTTACCGAAAGGATGTTTTAACTAAAATCCACGGGGGAGGCGCTTTAGACCGGAAAAGAAAATTATTAGAAAAACAAAAAAAAGGTAAAGCAAGAGCTAAGCAATTTGGCAGGGTTGAAATACCCCAAGAAGCTTTCATAGGTGTACTCAAAATTAATAAAGAAACATAATGCAAAACTTAATAATTATTTCAAATGAAAAGTTTAGCCAAACTGATAATAATTATTTTTGCAACAATAAAGATCTAAAAACTCTACCTGAAGGTCTTTCTAAATTTTTTAAAGTTAAATTGATTGCCAGACAATCAGGTTATTCTCAATTTTTTAAATTGAATAATGAACTTTTAGAAATTAAAATTTTTTCTAATATTTTGAATTTTTTATCAGCAATAAAACATACTTTTGCTGAAAAAAATAATAAGTATTTAATTATATCTTTAAGTCCTTACACTTTTTTAGCGTCAATTCTGTTACTCTTTTTTGGCAAAAGTAAATATTTGTATTTAAGAAGTAATGGTTTTGAGGAATATAAAGCCATACTAGGATTTGTAGGACCAGCAATTTATGGAGTTATATTTTACTTGAGTATTTTTAATACTAATTTGATTGCTGTTTCAAAAAGAATTTTGAGAGGTAAATTAGGTAAAATTATTCAACCATCACAACTTACCCAAACCTGGCTGGTGAATAGGAAAAAAATCAAACCTAGCAAACCTAAGTTGCTCTATGTAGGTCGCATCAGAAAAGAAAAAGGAATTTTTAGTTTAGCTAAAATAATCAGCAAAGACCTCGATCTCAAATTACAAATTGTGGGCAATGACGAGTCCAAATCTCGAATTAGTCAATCAAATATTGAGGTATCAAAAATTGAGCTTGATGAACAAAAGTTAATCCAGTTCTATGATAATCATAACATCTTTATACTCCCATCTTTTACTGAAGGTTATCCTATGGTTGTGCTCGAAGCTTTAGCGAGATTAAGACCAACAATAGTTTTTAAACAAATAGCTCATATCGTTGAAGATAAAAAAGGGGTTTTTGTTTCTGAGCGAGATTTAGTCTCTTTAAAGCAAACGATAAGTTATATTTTAGACAATTATCAAACTATTCAATCTGAAATCGAGAACCAAACTTTGGTATCAAGAAAACAATTCATAGATAATTTTGCTAAAATATTAAATGAAAATTAAGGAGAGATGGCCGAGTGGTTTAAGGCGCACGCTTGGAGAGCGTGTATAGGGGCAACTCTATCGTGGGTTCGAATCCCACTCTCTCCGCCATAAGTTATATTTGTTTTATTCCAATGACTTTTAAGTTAGCAGTTTTGTAAATTCGCTTTATCGTTTGGTTTGTATTCATCACGACAGTTTTTTTCATTGGTCCATAGGCATGAATCAATTTATTTTTTGAAAGTGCAACTGCAACATGCCCCTTCCAATAGATAACATTATTTTTTTTGATATTTTTTAATTTTATATTTTTTTTAAAATATTTTACTTGGTCTTTGGCATCTCTTGGACAATACATATTGTTGAAATTCATACAAACTTGAATTAATGCTGAGCAATCAATGCCCTTGAATGACTTTCCACCCCATTTATATTTAACACCTCTAAAAATCTTAATTTTAGAAAAATAGTCTTTTTGTTTAAATTTAATAGGCTTTAGATAACTTGCTTTTATTTTGTATTTTCCAAAATTAAAGTAATTGCCAACCTTTTTATCTGCTTTAATTTTTGATCCAAAAGTAAGATAACCTTTTTTTTTATTTTTTAATAAAAAAGGTGCTTTTAGTTTATCAATTTTGTGAGTCGCTTTAATAAATTTTTCAAACTTTGTTAGCTTAATAAAGCCTTTGTAATTATCTTCTTTGATTTTAATTTTTAACCATTTATTAGTTTTGTCTAATACCTTAAAACTTTCTCCAAAAATCATCTGCGTCACCACTTCTGATTTAGCAGATTTTTTTTTATAAAGATTAATAATTGGATAATGGTTGGTAAAAAATTTACTCATTTAGATGTAATTTATTTCTAATCGAAAATAATATGACTAAAGAAGGTATGACCATTAAAGCGGTAATAATAAAGAACAAACCCCAATTGCCATTTAAATAATCAACCATAGCTCCTGAAGAGGCTGCAAACAGAGTTCTACCAGCAGTACCAATAGAAGCTAAAAGGGCATACTGTGTAGCAGTATAATTTCTATCAACTAGGACAGAAATAAATGCAACAAAAGATACAGTAGCAAAAGATGCTGCCAAATCATCCAGTAATACGGCAGAGGCAAATAATAATTTTGAAGCACCAACCCAAGCTAATGCAGTAAACATTAAATTTGTTAATGCCATAGTGATCCCAGACAAAAACAACGCTTTAAGTAAACCAAATCTAATAGCAAAAACCCCGCCGATTAAAGTAAAACTAATAGTAGTCAACCAACCCAAACCTTTTGAATAAATAGCAATGTCTGTTTTTGAAAAGCCTATTTCTTTATAAAAAATAACGGACATTCTGCCTAAAAACGCTTCTCCAATTTTGAAGAGGAATATAAATGAGATTAAACCAATCGCTATAGGCAAGGTATTATTTTTAAAAAAACTAGCGAGCGGATTTATAACAGTGCCTGTCAGCCAGGCAATAATTTGTTGTAATTTGGTTTTGTCTCCAATTATGTTTAATATTTTCTTGTCCTCTGCTGATTGATTCAGAGCTCGAGCACTACTATTTTCCTCAGGTATTAGCAGCAAACAAATAGAAGTAATCAGAATAATTAAAATCAGCACTAAAAATGAAAGTTGCCAATAATTTTGATACCCTAGTCTTTGAAAAAACTCAGCTGTAAAAAGAGAAATTAACCCACCAATTTTATAGCCAGTCCACCAACCAACAACTGCAATTGCAGCTCCAGCAGCCATTGCCCGCCCTTCTTCTTTCTTAATTTGCTCGATCCTTAAAGCATCAATAGTGATGTCTTGGGTAGCTGAAGAAATTGCAATAACAAGACCAAAAGCAATAATCCCAAATAAACTTTCCTTTGGATCAAGAAAACTCCAAGCCACTAACGAAATAAAAATTGAAAACTGCATGAGCAAAATCCATGATTTTCTATGACCAATTTTTTCTGTTAAAAAAGGAATTCTTAATCTATCAATCAAAGGAGCCCAAAGAAAATTAATTGAATATACAGCAAAAATTAATCCTGCCCAGCCAATAGTACTTCTGCTTAGATCATTCTCTTTTAGCCAAAGACTTAACGCACTCCCAATCAACACCCAAGGAAAACCACTCATGGCACCCAATAAAAAAATTCTTGCCATTCTTTTTTCAAAATAAAATTTTAATAAATTCTTATTCATGAATTATCCTCTCCAAAAAGATGGAAATAATAAAATTAAAACTGCAAAAAGCTCTAACCTTCCAAGCAACATACCAGCAGATATAATCCACAATGCAGCATCGGGGAGATTTGAAAAATTTCCATCAGGACCTATCAAATCTCCTAAACCCGGTCCAACATTTGAAATAGAGGTTGCGGCACCTGAAATTGCTGTAACAAAATCTAAACCAATAACAGAAAGCAAAGTACTGATAAAAATAAATAAGAAAATAAATGCAAAGATAAATGTAACAACAGAAGTTAAAAAATTATCAGTGATAGTTTGATTATTATATTTAACTAACATAACTCTGTTTGGATAAGCATATTTTAAGATATTGTTTTTAATATAAATTAATAGAAGCTGAATTCTAAAAATCTTTAAGCCGCATGTAGTTGAACCAGCACAACCCCCAATGAACATTAGGATTAGAAAAAAGATTAAAGGAAATTTACCCCAAACACTGAAGTCATCAGTCACATAACCTGTACCTGATAAAATAGATACAACATTAAAAGATGCTACTCTTAGCTTGTTAATGATTGATATTTCAGTTGATTGAACCATAAGATATATAAACATAATTGCAATAGATAAAAAAAGTAAAAAGAACAAACCTTTTATTTGCACGTCATTTAAGAAAATTTTTCTATCTCCTTTCAAAAATTTTAAATAAGCAATGAATGGTAGACTACCCAATAGGATAAAAATTGTTGCAACTATTTCTATTTGAGAGCTTTCAAAAAAACCAATTGATTGATTGTGTGTTGAAAAACCTCCTGTTGCTATAGTGGTGAATGAATGAGCTATGCTATCAAATATACTCATGCCAAAAAACCAATATAAAAGACCACAAGCAATCGTTAAAATTAGGTAAATTGTAATTATTGAAGATGCAATATGAATAGTTCTGGGTAAAATTTTTTCTGCACTATGTGTGTTATCCATTTTGAAAAATTGCATCCCGCCAACTTTTAACAGAGGAAGAATCGTTATAGCCATAACAATTATTCCTATTCCACCCAGCCATTGCAAAATAGCTCTCCAAAGCAGGATGCTTTTGTCAGTGTTATCTAAATCCGAAATAACGGTTGAACCCGTTGTTGTAATACCAGACATGCTCTCAAAAAAAGAATGGGTAAAACTAAATCCTAAATTAGAAAAAATAAATGGTAAGGAGCCAAAAACTGCAATCATTAACCAGGATAAGGTAGATAACAAAAAAGTCTGTTGTAAATTTAATTTATGGTCTTCATCTATATTTGTCAGAATCATTAATATTCCAGCAACAATCGTTATTACAGATGAAGTCAAAAAACTATGATTGGACTCATTAAAAATAATTTGCAGCGAGTAGGGAATGAGCATAGAAAACCCCAAAATTGTAATAAGAATACCTAAAATAAAAAAAATTGTTTTATAGGATGTCATGAGTCAACATTATTAATTAAATAATCAATTTCAACAAGTTATCTTATATAGAAAAAGGGTGTATTTTATAATATTAATTTAATAGCAGTTATTTATGATTGATAATAACATAATTCAAAAAACCTCAGCATGGCCTTTTGTTGAAGGGAGAAAACTGCTTAAAGAAAGAGCAGACCTCATTAAAAAAAAAAATAAAATAATTTTTCAAACAGGTTATGGACCTAGCGGGTTACCGCACATTGGCACTTTTGGAGAAGTTGCTAGAACAACCATGATGATTAATGCGATAAAAAGTTTTAATGCAATTGATTGCGATCTTATAACTTTTTCCGATGATATGGATGGTTTAAGAAAGGTCCCTGAAAATATACCTAATTCAAATATTTTAGATGCAAACCTGGGCAAACCCCTAACTAATATTCCAGATCCATTTAATAAGTTTTCAAGTTTTGGTGAACATAATAATGAAATGTTAAAAAGTTTCTTAGATAAATTTAAATTTAAATATAATTTTAAAAGTTCCACAGAGCATTATCAAACTGGCAAGTTTAATAATTCGTTAACAAGAGTTTTAGAAAAATATGAACAAATTATGGAAATTATTTTACCTACTTTGAGAGCTGAAAGAAGAAAAACGTACTGTCCATTTTTACCTATTTGTCCAGAAACAGGAAAAGTCTTAGAAATTAAACCGGTTGAAATTAACAAAAATAAAAACAGAATTATTTTTGATAATAACGGTAACAAACTTGAGACAAATATTTTAGATGGTGCATGTAAGTTGCAATGGAAAGTGGATTGGGCAATGCGATGGTTTACTTTTGATGTGGACTTTGAAATGTACGGTAAAGATTTAACAGAGAGTGCAATTATTTCTTCAAAGATATGTAAAATATTAGGAAAAAAACCACCAAGTGGATTTGCTTATGAGTTATTTTTAGATGAAAATGGTGAAAAAATTTCTAAGTCAAAAGGAAATGGTGTGACGATTGAACAATGGTTAAGATACGCCTCACCTGAAAGTTTAACTCTTTATATGTATCAAAATCCAAAAAGAGCTAAAAAATTATATGCTGAAGTGGTCCCAAAAACCGTAGATGAATATTTAACTTTTATTGAAAAATTTTCTGTACAGAATTTAGAACAGCAACTATTAAATCCTGTTTGGCATATTCATAATGGTCAACCGCCAAAAGAAAAAGTAGTAATGCCATTTTCTATGTTGCTTAATATTGTTGGTTCCAGCCAAGCTGACAGCCGAGATATTCTTTGGAAATTTATCAATAGATTTCATCCTGATATTAAGCCTGAAAATTATAAAATTTTAGATGGCTTAACTCAATTTGCAATTAACTATTTCAAAGATAAAGTTGAACCTAAAAAGAATTTTAAAAAACCTAATGAAAAAGAAAAGACTGCCCTGCAAAATTTAGTAAACCAGTTAAGTAAAATTAACCAAAATACAGAACCTGAGGATATTCAAACACAAATATATTCTGTCGGAAAAGAGTCTGGATATAAAGAAAATCTCAGAGACTGGTTTAAACTAATTTATGAAGTAGTTTTTGGTGAAACTGATGGACCACGAATGGGTTACTTTGTTAGTTTTTTTGGAGTTAAAGAAACGGTAGAATTAATAAATCAAAAAATTAAATAAATAAAGATAAATGTATTCATTTATAAAACCTTTTATTTTCAATCTTGACCCGGAAGTAGCACATGACTTGGCGATTCAATCATTAAAATTTAATTTTGTTCCTGAGTATTTTTTTAGTGTTCAGGATGAAGAAATGCTTCAAAACAATGTCTTTGGTCAACAATTTAGTAACCCAATTGGCTTAGCAGCTGGCTTCGATAAAAATGCTGAAGTTTATAATTCTCTTTTCAAATTTGGTTTTGGTTTTGTAGAAGTTGGGACGATCACACCACAAATACAACTAGGTAATCCAAAACCAAGAATTTTTAGGTTAGAAGAAGATAAAGCTTTAATAAATCGCTTAGGTTTTAACAATCAAGGAATGGACACTATCAAGCAGCGGATAAAAAAAAATCCTCCTAATAATGTTCTTGGTATAAATATTGGTCCCAATAAAAACACTAAAGATAAAATAACTGATTTTTTAAAATGTTATAGTTCATTTTACGATCTAGCGAATTATATAACTATTAATATTTCATCACCAAATACAGAAAATTTAAGAGATTTTCATAATCAAGAACTACTCCAAGAACTGATTGTGCAAATTAAAAAAATTAAATTAAATAAACAAGTGCCCTTAGCAATTAAATTATCACCAGATACAGAAGAAAGTTCATATGATAAAATTCTCAAAGTTCTTTTGGATAATAAAATTGAAGTAGTAATTCTTACCAATACTACTGATCAAAACCGTACACAGCTAATGAGCAAAAATAAAATTGAAAAAGGAGGATTATCTGGATTGCCATTGAGAGATATCTCTTCGAAAATGATTAGAGATTTTTATAAATTATCTAAGGGCAGGTTTAAAATTATTGGGGTAGGTGGCATCGACTCTGGAGAGTCCGCTTTTGAAAAAATTTCATATGGCGCAAGTTTAGTTCAACTATACACTAGCATGGTTTACCAAGGGCCTAATATTGTTAAAAAAATAAAAGAAGAATTGATACAAATACTAAGAAAAGAAAAAATTGACAATATTTCTAAAGCAATTGGAATTAATTCTTAGTTTTTCCAGCTCTTAAATTATGAACGTACTCTCTTAGTGCTGAAAATAATATTCCAATTATAATTACTGATAAAATTGAGGCGCAAACATAAAGGAAATTAGATTTATTAAAGAGACTTAAAACTATCTCACCTAACTTGTTAATCTGTACTTGATTATCTAAAATACTTTCAATACTTGTAAAGTCCATAACAAAAGTTTGTACACCCATAAGAATACCGACAGTTAATAGCAAGATAGCCAAAAGCGTTTTATATTCTGATGTATTTAATTTTGTCGATGCTTTATGACCAAGATGTATTCCAAAAATAGAACCCGTGATAAGAATTAAAACAAGAGTTATATCAATAGATTGAAATTTTACTGCGTGAGCAATCACAACAGCAGCCGTAATAAAAACTGTTACGAATAACGATGTACCCGGAACCAATTTAGTTGGCATGCCTAAAATGTAAATCATCACCGGCACCATGATAAAGGCTCCTCCAACACCCATAATTGCAGAAATAACTCCAGTAAAAATTCCTAAAATAATTGGTGATAAGGCGCTCGCATAAAGTTGAGATTTATGAAATCTGGTTCTGAACGGTAGACCATGTATCCAAAAGTGTAAATGCAATTTCCTTTTAATCATTACTTGTCTTTTACTGTTATTGATTTCAGTAGCACCCTGAGTAAACATTGCAGAACCGATTATAAGCAACAAATAAACATAGAGGAGTGAAATAACAGTATTGATTTTTCCTAATTGACTTAATTGTTCAAAAATTAAAATTCCGATTACAATTCCTAAAAAACCGCCTAAGACAATGAACAGACCTATTTTGTAATCTAGTGTTTTTCTAAACCAATGTGTAAGAGATCCTGAAATAGAACTGCCAAGTATATTGTTAGCCTCGTTAGCCACTGCATATACTGGTGGAATACCAAAGAAAATTAAAAGTGGAGTCATTAAGAAGCCACCGCCAATACCAAACAGTCCTGAGAGAAAACCAACAAAGAAACTGGCAACTAATACCATTAAGATATTAATTTTAACTTCTGCTATTGGTAAAAAAAATTCCATAACGGTACATAATACCTCGTTTTTTTATTGTCAATTAAAGAGATAAACCTTGATTATTTCAAAAAGTAGTTCTATATGCTATTTCCATGACAAAGAAATGTGAACTTACTGGAATTTTACCGCTAAAAGGGCATAAAGTCAGCCACGCGAACAATAAAACTAAAAGAAGGTTTCTGCCAAATTTGAAAAAGATCAACTTTAAAAGTGATTTATTAAATAAAAATATCCGATTAAATGTTACTACGAATGCTGTAAGAACAGTAGATTTTAAGGGTGGATTAGACAAGTTTTTAAAATCTGCCAAGAGCAATCATTTATCGCCAAGAGTAAAAAAATTAAAAAAATTAATATTCTCTAAATCAGCATAAAATCTAAATTATGAATTTAGCTCTGCTATGTTTGTCATTATCTATGGCAGCAACGATTATCGTATCTAATTACTTAGTTCAATTTCCAGTAAATTACCTTAATTTAAATCAAATATTAACTTATGGTGCTTTTACTTACCCAATCACTTTTTTAATAACTGATTTTACAAATTTAATTTTTGGTAAAACTGCTGCTCACAAAATTGTCCTAATAGGTGTCATCACAGGTCTTTTTTTATCACTATTTATATCCACCAATTTTGAAGATATTATTTCTATAAGAATTTCAATTGCCTCTATCTCAGCATTTTGTTTAGCTCAGCTTCTGGATATAGAAATTTTTCATAAGATTAGAATTGGAAAATATAAATGGTATGTTGCACCCTCAGTGTCATCTTTTTTTGCCTCCATTCTTGATACATTATTGTTTTTCTTTATTGCATTTTATGCAACAGAAATGAATTGGTTGAGTCTAGCTATTGGGGATTTTATGATTAAGTTTATAATGATTTTTTTTCTTTTATTACCTTTTAGGTTTTTTTATTTAAAATATTTAAAATAAAATATATTAGTGAAATGTTATTTTCTCACTTGTAAATAAGTCTGATAATTGATTTACAATTGTATCACCTAGATCGTTCACATCAGAAATTTTTATCGCTTTTGCATAGTATCTAGAAACGTCATGACCAATTCCGATTGCTAATAATTCAATTTTAGTATCATTCTCAATGCTCTTGATTGTTTTTCTTAAGTTGTTTTCTAAATAATTACTAAAGTTTGCAGATAAAGTAGAGTCATCTACTGGAGCACCATCTGATATAACTAATAAAATTTTTCTTTCCTCTTTTCTTGTCGTCAATCTTTTGTAAGCCCAATTTAAAGCTTCACCATCTATATTTTCTTTAAGAATTCCCTCTTTAAGCATTAATCCAAGATTTTTTTTTGCTTGTCGCCAATTCACGTCAGCAGATTTATAAATTATATGTCTAAGATCGTTTAATCTACCAGGGTTCATAGGTTTGTTTTGTGCTGTCCATTCTTCTCTACTTTTTCCACCTTTCCAATTTTTAGTTGTGAAACCGAGTATTTCAACTTTGACTGAGCATCTTTCTAAAGTTTTAGCTAGTATATCTGCGCAGATAGCAGCTACCGTAATTGGTTTACCACGCATAGAGCCAGAATTATCAATTAACAAAGTAACAACCGTATCTTTAAACTTAGTATCCTTTTCTTTTTTGAAAGATAATGAGTTAAGCGGATCTACGATAACTCTACTTAATTTTGAAGTATCCAGAATACCTTCATCAAGGTCAAACTTCCACGATCGATTTTGAAGTGCCAAAAGTTTTCTTTGCAGTTTATTTGCTAACTTAGAAATAAAATTTTTTAAATGTTGTTGCTGTTGATCTAAATTTTTTCTTAATCGACTTAATTCTATTTCATTTTCTAGATCATTTGCTTTTACAATTTCATCAAATTTTGTAGTAAATACTTTGTAGTTTTGATCGTTGCCTTTCAAATTTTTTGTTGCTCTTCTGTTAGGAGAGTCCTGAAACTCCTCATTTTGTGCGTCTAAATTTTCACTTTTCATCTCATCTCCTTGCAACTGAAAATCAGGGAGTGTTGCTTCTATTTGCTTATCTTGAGAACTTTGCTTCTTTTTTTGATCATCTTTTTGTTCATTATTTTGATTAGAATCATTCTTATTGTCCTCACTGCTTTCATTTAATTCATCAGTTGGCTCCTCACCTAGTTCTAAACTATTTAATAAGTCAGAGATTAAGTGATTAAATTTTGTTTGATCATTATAGTTTAGGCTCTTTCCTTTTAGTTTCTGATTTATTTCAGAACTTAAACTTTTGAGTTTTTTATCAATTTTATTGTTATTTTTTTTTTGATCTATTCCAAAAATTTTATCCTTTAAAATATCTTCAAAAAGTTCCTCTATTTTATAGTCTATTTTTTCATTTAATGGATTAGTATTTTCAGAATTGTAAAAATTTTTTAGATTTTGCTCAATACCAAAGTAATAATCAGATCCTAATTTTTCACACCTCATTCTTTCAGACAGATCATATAATTTTGAAGACAAATTGCCATTGGGTTTATATTTATTAAAAATTTCGACATCAGAATATTTCATTCTCAAAGCCTGGGAATCTGTTAATGCTCTTACACTCTTCAATTTTTTTTTATCAAAAATGTCTGATATGTTTGGTATATTTAGATTATCTAAACTTGCTTTTTCATTACTACCAAATTTAATTTGTAATTTTTGATTTTCTGAAATTGACTTTGCCGTAGACGTTATTGCAATTTTAAAATCCTCAATATCATTCTGTTTGGACATAAATTAAATATCTTGAATATTTATAGTAGATTCTGGCAAATCTTCCCCAAAACATCGCTGGTAGTACTCAGCTATAATTTTTTTCTCCAAATCATCACATTTGTTTAAAAATGTTAATCTAAAAGCATAAGCATTATCATTAAATATTTTGGCATTTTCAGCCCAATGTATAACGGTCCTTGGACTCATTACTGTAGAAATATCACCATTAGCGAAACCTTTTCTAGTTAATTGAGCTACTTTGATCATATTAGAAATTATAATTTCTCCTTTTTTATTTTGATAAGAAGGATTTTTAGCTAAAATTATTTCTAATTCTTTTTCGAATGGCAGGTAATTAAGTGTTGAAACAATGTTCCATCTATCCATTTGTCCTTGGTTAATCTGTTGAGTACCATGGTAAAGCCCGGTTGTATCACCCAGTCCAACAGTATTAGTAGTCGCAAAAATTCTAAAATAGTTATGTTGTTTTAATACTTTATTTTTGTCTAGCAGTGTAAAATTTCCATCTGACTCTAAGACCCTCTGAATGACAAACATTACATCTGGACGTCCTGCGTCGTATTCATCAAACACCAAGGCAACTGGATTTTGTATAGACCAAGGTAAAATTCCTTCTTTAAATTCTGTAATTTGCTTTCCATCTTTTAAAATAATTGCATCTTTTCCAAGCAAGTCTATACGACTAATATGACTATCCAAATTTACTCGTACGCAAGGCCAATTTAATCTAGCGGCAACCTGTTCTATATGTGTCGACTTACCTGTCCCGTGAAAACCTTGAATCAAAACTCTTTTATTAAAAGCGAACCCAGAAAGAATTGCGAGCGTTGTATCCTTGTCGAATTTATAATTACTATCAATTTCAGGAACAAATTCATTTCTTTTACTAAATGAGTCTACCTCCATATCACTATCAATATTAAAGGTTTGTCTCACAGAAATTTTGAGATCTGGTTTTTGATTAGTGAAGCTATTTTTTTCCATATAATTTTTTTAAATGACTATAAGCTAAAGTTATTGATTTTAGCTTATTTTCATATTCTGTATTTCCACTGTTTTTATCAGGATGATATTTCTTTACAAGCACTTTAAATTGTTTATGTACCTGATCCCAGTTTGAATTTTCATTCAGATTTAAAATACTGAACGCTTCTCTTTCTAATTGATTAAGTTTTTTTGTATTAATATAAGATTTGAAATTCGCAGATGAAAAAATATCAAGTTTTTCATCTAAAACATTATTCCATAAAATTTTAAAAAAATTGTCTGCAGAACCAAATTTTTTTGTGGGTTTGTGCCACACTGTGTCTGATTTGAGAAAGTACTCTATTTCAGTTTGTGACATATTAGCAAAATAATTCCAAGATTTATTAAATTGTTTTATGTGACTTAAACACAGCAATCTAAATTTTTTGCTGTTATCTTTTTCTATGGGGGCTTTAAATTTTCCTTCTTCGCTACAATTTTCCCATTCGCATATATTTTTCATTAATGTATATTATATCCAATATGGAAGAGTTTCTAGATTCAATTAAAAAAAAAATTACTAATGAAATAGAAATTGAAAAAATAAATGTAATAGATGAAACTTCTAAACATCTTAAACACAAAAGTTTCGACCCACAAAAAAAACATATTAAATTAGAAATTTATTCTAAACAATTAAGTAATTTGAACAATCGTTTATCTGCTCATAAAAAAATAATGAGTATCTTGAAGGAAGATTTAAATAAGACTATTCACTCTCTTCAAATATTGATCAAATAATTTTTTGCAAATATTTTAGTAATTTTGCTGGCTCTAGTGATTGAGTGTCTGGTTTTGTCGTTAATCCAATTTTTTTAAGTAAAATTAGATTAATTTTTTGATTAAAATTTTTTTTATCTTTCATCATAAACTTCACCAACTTTTTTATGTTTTTTGGTTTTATAAATTTTAAATAAGGGTAATTAAGTTTATTTTCTTTGTAAATATTATCAATCTGTAAATAGGAATTACTGTCACATATTTTTTTATATTTTGATAACTTTAATGCTAGTATCATTCCTGCCAACACTGCTTCACCATGATTGATCTTTTTGTAATTGTTCATAGTTTCAATTCCATGGGCAAAAGTATGTCCAAAGTTTAAAGTCATTCTCAAATTATTTTCTTTAAAATCCTTTTCAACAAAATATTTTTTAATTTTACAACTTTTATAGATCGCTTCGATTAAAATTCGATCATTATTGAGGGATAAGATTGACTTTGAATAAATTTTTAACCAAGAAAAAAATTTTTTATCTTTAATAATAGCGTGTTTAATAATTTCTGCGTAACCACAGATTATTTCTCTTTTAGGTAAAGATTTAAGTAGATTAACCTCTGATAAGACAAACTTTGGTTCATAAAAGGATCCTATCATATTTTTTCCTTTGTGTGAGTTAACACCAGTTTTTCCACCAATCGAAGAGTCGACCTGAGATAATATCGTAGAGGGCAAGTTTACAAAATTAATACCTCGCTTAACTATACTGGCAACAAATGCACAAAGATCACCTATTACACCTCCGCCAACAGCAATTAATAAATCATTTCGGTTAAGATTAAGTTCTAAACATTTTTCAGCAAGCTGGTTAGCAAATTTAAAAGATTTTATATTTTCACTTACCTTAAGACTTAGATGATGTGTCTTTAAATGTTGAGAATTTAAAATAATCTTTTTTTTATAAAAACTTGGAATTTTATTATCAAAGATAATTAAAACCTTCTTGGCATTTGGAATATATTTTTTAATACTCGGTTTTAAATTTTTTAATACATTTTGGCCAATTATTATTGGATATTGAGATGTAGCTGTTTTAATTGTTAAATGTTTCATTTTTGTAAATTTTGATAAGTTTGTTTACTACTTGACCTTTATTTAAATAGTTACAATTTAATTTAAACATCGCTTTTTTATAAAACGTTTCTCTTTTTTTTACTATGGATGCTATGTTTTTCATTTCTTTTCCTCGAGGTAGTAAAGGACGTTGTTTTTTTGAAAGTTTAATTCTTTTAAAAATTTCAAAATTATTTAAATATAAATAGAAGCTTATCGAGTTTTTTTTGACATTATCTCTTATTTCTTTATTTAAAAAAGTTCCACCACCCAAAGCAATTACCTGGTTATGGTTATTTAAAAATTGAGAGGCTACATCTTTTTCTTTTGCTCTAAAAAATGTTTCACTTCTTTGTTTAAAAATTTGTGGGATAGTCATTTTCATTTTTTTTTCAATTTCAGTATCAGTATCTACAAATTTCATTTTGAGTTTTTTTGATAGGAGTTTGCCTATTGTGGACTTACCAACACCCATCATACCTAATAAAACAATGTTTTTTTTCAAATTAATACCCAATTAAAATTGATTTATCATAAAAATGACTTATTTATTAATAAATTATTTCTAAATTATGTCCATGCGTTTAAAATTTCATAATAAACCATCTCTTAAAGAGCAAGTGTCCTCATTGTTCGTTAAGATTGCAATTTTTGTTGTAGCGATAATTCTTGTTATCTTTGTATTAGAAAAAATACCTCTGCCAAATCCAAAAAATGAAATTAAAGAAGATATAACTAATGAAATTAAAAAACTCGATTAATAAAGTATTTTTTTTAGCTTTTTTTTTCTTTAATCAGATAAGTAATTTAAATGCTGACAATCACGTAATAGATATTTGGAAAAAAGTTGATAATAAAGAAAAAAATCTAACCGAAAATAATTCTTCGGTAACCGAAAAATCTCAACCGACAACAGAAACATCTGGTTTATTTGAAGCTGCACTCAATAAACAAGGTGAACAAAATATTATTAATTCTAACCTGATAACTGATAACGAAAAAAAAGAAGTTTATGGTTTGTACGATCCTGAAACAAATAATTTTACCTTACAAATGTGGTCAAACACAGATGGGAATTCTATTAAAGAAATGTTTAAAAAAATTAACCAAAAAGATTTATCCGATTTCTCAGAAAAAATTTTTTTAGAAACAATTTTGACTCATTCATATCTGCCTTATGATTCTATGACTGAGGAAGAATTTTTAAATTTAAAACTTGGATGGTTAATCAATCATAATAAAATTGAAATTCTTGAACAGTTTTTAAATAAAAATAAGGAATTTCCTGGAAAAGAAAAAGTCATTAGATATTTAGTTGATGAGTCTCTTTCCGAAGCAAATTTAAAAAGAAGTTGTGAAAAGGTTGCATTTTTATCTAATAGTGTCAAAGATTTTTATTTAGATAAATTTAGGGTTTATTGTTTAATAAGTGAGAACAAATTATCAGAAGCACAAGTTACTTTTGATTTGCTTAGTGAGCAGTATACAAAAGCAGATAAGAATTTTAATGAAAAAATTAGTTTTGCCCTTGGTTTAACAGAAACTAAAAATGATAAAATTTATGATGATAATATGCTCAATTTTTTCATCTCTTCAAAAATAAGTGAAAAATTTAATTATAAACCGACTAACAAAACCGATCCATATATTTGGAAATATATGAATAATGCTGGTTTGATACAAGTTGATAATATTGAAGATTTAACAGAAATTGAGAAAATTGAAATAGCAGCTGCTGAAGAAAAAATAAGTGACGATAAGGTTTTTGAAATTTATAAAAAAATTAATTTTAATTTTAATGAAATCTTAAATGCTGATATTTTGCATCAAAATTTAGAACCAATTAAATCAAGAGCGTTAATCTTTCAAAAATATTTATTATCTGAGACAACTAATAGTAAATTGCAGTATCTGTTTCTTTTGAGAGAAAAATTCAGAAGAGCTGATTTATCTAATGTTTATAATGAATTTTTAAGTCAGGAACTTAAAGACTTAAAAGCAACAAGTGAAATACCTAGTGAGTACTCTCAGTTAGTTGAATTAAATATTATAAAGGATCAAGATGTAATTGAAAAAAAAATCAAATTTAATGATAAAAATTACTATAGTTCAAAATTGTTAGAATATTTTAATCAAAATAATCAAGACACTAAAAAGTTTCAGAAATTATTAAATACTACTGTAAAAAAGATTAGTAAAAACAAAAAATATCAACTTTCCACCAAAGATATTATTTTGTTAGAATCTTTTAAATCTGAAGGATTTTTAATACCAAAAGAGATAAATTATACAGATCAATTAAGTCAATTTAAATTTGAAGATGAAATGATCAAGCTATCAAAAAGCACGCACACAGGATTATTGGCGTTAAAATTAGTTGATTTATTTAGTCAAGACAACGTGAAAGAGATTGATGACCAAAATCTTTTGTACATTACAGTTCTTCTGAATAATGCTGGGTTAAAAAATATTAGAAATCAAATTTTAATGTCTACATTACCAGAGAGAATTTAGTATACTAACTCTGGACATGGCTATAAAAAAAATTATCACAGAACCTGATCCTTTGCTTAGAAAAAAGTCTATTTCAGTAGATAAAGTTGACAGGAGTCTACAAAAATTGATGGATGATATGATAGCCACTATGTATCACGCGCCCGGCATAGGATTAGCGGCAGTTCAAATTGGCTTATTAAAAAGGATAATTGTGATAGATATTTCTAAAGATGAAAATGAAAAAAACCCTTTATTTTTAGTCAATCCAAAGAAGGTATGGACCTCAAAAGAAACTTCTATTTATGAGGAAGGATGTCTTTCAATTCCTGGTTATTTTGCAGAAGTAGAAAGACCTTCGGTTTGTGAAGTTGAGTATTTAGATTATTTTGGCAAAACTCAAAAGATTAAGACGGATGGATTATTATCTACTTGTCTGCAACATGAAATTGATCATTTAGACGGCATTCTATTTATTGATTATCTATCTAAATTAAAAAAAGATTTAATAATCAAAAAATTATCTAAACAAAAAAACTTATCAAAAAATTTAGTTCTGTAAAATTTCAATGTCACTTAAAATTATATTTATGGGAACACCTAAATTTGCAGTTCCTACACTAGAGGCCTTACATAAGTCAGAACATCTACTAGTCTCGACATATTCACAAAATCCAAAAAAATCTAATAGAGGACAAAAAATAAATAAATCGGAAATACAACAGTGTGCTGAAAAATTAAAACTAGAAGTTAGAACACCAGAAAAGTTAGATGATAAAGAACTAAAATATATTAAAAAAATAAATCCAGACTTAGTACTTGTAGTAGCTTACGGGAAGATTATTCCTAAACAATTTCTAGATATACCTAAATACGGTTTCATCAATATTCATGCTTCACTTTTACCTAAGTGGAGAGGGGCTGCACCTATTCAAAGGTCCATCATGCAAGGAGAAGAGGAAACTGGAATTACTATAATGAAGATTAATGAAAAGTTAGATAGCGGGCCTATATTAAAATCATTTAGTTTGAAAATATTGCCTGAAGATACATTTGGAGATTTACAGAATAAGCTTTCAGAGCTTGCAGGAAATTCAATTATTCCATCTATCAATTTAATTATAAGTAGGGCAAAATTTAATGAACAAATTCATGCCGAAGCTACTAATGCAGAAAAAATTAAAAAAGAAGAAGGCAAAATAAATTGGAATGATGCTTCAAAAAACATAATTAATAAAATCAGGGCATTAAATCCTTCACCTGGATCTTTTTTTGAATTTAAGAAAATTAGATATAAAATTTGGAGAGCAGAATTGAGTTTAAAAACAGGTAAACCAGGCGAAGTTGTTGATGACAAGTTAACAGTTGCAACGCAAGACTTTGCTATTTCAATTAAAGAAATACAGAGAGAAGGCAAAAAAAAATTATCCACGAAAGAATTTCTTATTGGCAATCAAATTCCAGCAGGTAGTTTTTTATAGGAATGTTTAATTATAATTTAATTATCGAGTATGAGGGAACAAATTTTGTTGGTTGGCAAAAACAAAAAAAAGGGAAATCTATTCAACGCGAAGTCGAAAAAGCACTAAGAAAAATATTTAAAGTAAAAATAAATCTTGTTGGATCAGGAAGAACAGACGCCGGCGTCCATGCTCTAGGACAGTCTGCTCATTTTATTGTTAAAAATAAAATTGAAAATTATTATAAAGTGAAAAATTCTTTAAATTATTTTTTGAGTAAAAAAAAGATTGTTATCACCGATATTAAACTTAAAAGTGAAAGTTTTCATGCAAGATTTGATGCGGTTGAAAGAGTATATGAGTATAAAATTATAAATCGAGACGCACCACTTTGTTTAGATAAGAACAGAGCGTGGCACATTAAAAAAAATTTAGATTTAGTTAAGATAAAAAAAGGTTTAAAAATTCTAAAAGGGATTAAAGACTTTTCCACATTTAGAGCATCTAGTTGCCAAGCAAAATCTCCTATGAGAAAACTATTAAAAGCCGAAGTTAAAAAACATAATCATTTAGTAACAATAACCTTTAGTTCAAAAGCATTTCTACAACAACAAGTAAGGTCAATGGTTGGTTGTTTAAAATATTTAGCAGATGGTAGGTGGCAAATTAAACAATTCCAAAAAGTCGCTAAATCACAAAAGCGGAGCTTATGTGCGCCACCAGCCCCAGCTACCGGACTCTATTTGAAAAAAGTAATTTATTAAAATTTTACTAAAGCGCCTAGGTGTTGTTCAACACTTTCAGACAGTGCATTTAAATTATAGCCACCCTCTAAAACTGAGACAACATTATCTTGACAGTAAGGTTTTGTAGTAATGAGAGTTCTTTTTGTAATTTCATGAAAATCTTTAGACAGTAATTTAAAATTTGCTAATGGGTCGTCCATATGCGCATCAAAGCCAGCGGAAAAAATTAAAAACTCTGGTTTAAATTCATCAAGTTTTTTCAGAACATGTTCATAAGCGTTTAAAAAATCATAAGAGTCTGTACCAGCTGGAAGTGGGATGTTAAGTACATTATTGAATTTCCCTTTTTCTTTGTCAGAACCTGTTCCAGGATAAAAAGGATACTGGTGAGTTGATATGTATAATATTTTTTTATTATCATAGACAATATCTTGCGTGCCATTACCATGATGAACATCAAAATCAATAATTGCTACTTTTTTATAGTTGTATTTATCTATTAAGTAATTTGCACCAATTGCAACATTATTAAATATACAAAAACCCATAGCTTTATTTTTTTCTGCATGGTGTCCAGGTGGTCTGATTGCGCAAAAAGCATTTTTAATTTTTTTATTTTTTATCATATCAATAGCATTAATAACCGCACTAACAGCCTCCAGAGAAGCTTTATTGCTACCTGGTGAAATTATAGTATCAGCATCTAAAAATTTTAATCCAGTTTGAGGAAATGAATTTTTCACAAAATTTATATATTCATTTGAATGAGCTAACCGAATAACATCTTTATTTAATTTTGGTGTATCTATAATTTTCAGTCCCGAAGGATTTTTCTTTTTAATTGTAGAGATAATAGCAGAAACTCTATCAGAGCATTCAGGATGTCCACTGCCAGTTTGATGTTCAATATAGCTTTTAGTTGTAAAAAAACCAGTCTGCACTAAAAATAATTTTTTAGAATCTCTAAATAGATTTTTTTTAATTTTTTTAAATCGTTAACAGGAACGAATTCGTCAACACGATGCATAGATTTATTAACTAAACCAAACTCTAAGCATGGAGCTATTGATTTAATAAATCTTGCATCTGAGGTACCACCTGTTGTTGAAAAAACAGGGTTGATACCAGTAATTTTTTTAATGATTTTTTTTGACATTTGAATTGTTTTTCCTGGTTTCGTTAAAAAGGCATCGCCAGACTCTAAAAATTTAATTCTAAATTTCGTTTTATATTTTTTACAGAATTTTCTTACTTCGTTTAAAATTTTTCTTTTTAAAGTTTTGGCATTTTGCATATTGTTATATCTAATGTTAAATTTTGTTTTTGCTCTTGCTGGAATAACATTATGGGCTTTGTTATCGACATTAATACTAGTAAATTCAAGATTTGATGGCTGAAAATTTTTATTACCGCTATCCAATTTAATATCTTTTAGTCTTTTGCATAGATTAACTAAACATGTGATCGGATTATTTAATAATTGTGGGTAAGCAATATGACCTTGCAAACCTTGAATTTCAAGCTCACATGAAAGACTACCTCTTCTGCCAATTTTGATCATCTCTCCAAGTCGATTAGGATTAGTGGGTTCGCCAACAAGACAAAAATCAATTCGTTCTTTTTTTTGTTTTAAGTAATTAACTAATTTTTTGGTGCCATTAATTGCGTGACCTTCTTCATCACCAGTTATTAAAAAACTAATTGATCCTCTAAAATTCTTTCTTATTTTTAAAAATTCACTTACTGCGGCCACAAAACAAGCGATTGAACTTTTCATATCATTAGCACCTCGTCCAATTAAGTTTCCTTTAACCACTCTTGGTTTGAACGGATGTACGGACCAGTCTTTGTAGTCTCCAGGGGGCACTACATCAGTATGTCCCGCATAACAGAAGTTGGGTCTTGATTTACCTAACTTAGCATAAAGATTTTTAATTGGTTTTGTGTTTTTATCTTTAAATTCTATTATTTTAGTTTTAAATCCAAGACTTCTAAGTTTTTTTGCTAGAAAATTGATTGCTCCTGCATCAACAGGAGTAATACTCGGAAATTGTATTAGAGATTTAGAAAGGTCTAATTCATTAAAAGTTTTCATTTATTCTCTTAATAAATCATTAATTGATGTTTTGCCTCTAGTTTTTTCGTCTACTTGTTTAATTATTACAGCACAATTTAATGCCGGGCCATTAGGATTTTTTTTGTCAGGTAAACTACCAGGTACAACCACTGAATATGGAGGTATTTTTCCATAGGTAATTTCACCAGTTTTTCTATTAACTATTTTTGTTGATTGACCAATAAACATTCCCATACTTATCACTGAACCTTCACCTACAATTACACCTTCAACTATTTCAGACATTGCTCCTAAAAAAACATTATCTTCAATGATTGTAGGTAATGCTTGGGCCGGTTCTAAAACACCACCCACCCCAGAACCAGCTGAGATATGACAATTTTTACCTATCTGACAGCAACTTCCAGCTCTTGAAAATGTATCCATCATTGTACCCTCATCGATGTAAGCTCCAATATTAACGAAGCAAGGCATTAAAACTACATTCTTTCCTATAAATGATCCTTTTCTCACTGGAGAATTCGGCACCATTCTAAATCCAGCTTTGACGTGATCTTCTTTAGTCCAGCCTGCAGTTTTTCCTTTAATTAAATGCGATTTATCGTACCAACTGCTGTAGGGACCGCTAAGTGTATCCATGTCATAAATTCTAAAACTTAACATAATCGCTTTTTTGACATGTTGATGTGTAACCCATGCACCATTTATTTTTTCAGCAACTCTTATTTTACCTGAGTCTAAATCCGCGATTGCTTGATTTATCGTATCAATAATTTTTTTGTCAGATTTAGAATTAATTTGATCTCTTTGTTCCCAAGCTTCATTAATAATTTTTTCTTGTTCTTTAGAATTCATTGATAGTCCTTAAAAATTCACTTAAATTTTTAGTTTTATAGTTTACAAAGTTTTCATCAGCATATTCAGCTGCCCAGGGTTCATCATTTTCTATCCATACAGTTTTCATGCCTAAATCATAAGCTGGTTTTAAATTTCTAGCTATATCTTCAATAAATATACAATATTTTGGATCAATATCGAATTTTTTTATAAGTTTCTCATAAGGTTCCAGAGAGGGTTTCGGCACATAATCAGAGTCCACAATATCAAAGATCCCATCAAAATGTTCATCTACACCAATTCTTTTTGTTACATTTTCAGCATGTGATCTAGAACCATTTGTAAAAATAAATTTTTTTCCACTAAGTTTACTTATTTCAGAAGCTAAAAGATTATCTTTTTGTAGAAAGTCAAGATTTACATCATGCACAAACTCAAGGAATTCCTCAGCATTAATTTTATGATGTTTAATCATCCCATTCAAAGTGGTGTTATATTCATGAAAATATTCTTTTTGAAGTTGTTTTGCTTTTTTCAAATCGATATTTAGTTTTTGTGAGATAAAAAGGGACATCTTTTTATCTACTTGTTCAAAAACTTTAGTTTTACCGGAATATAATGTGTTATCTAGATCAAATAACCAAAACTTAATTTGTTTTAATTCTTTCATTCTCTGATTAGTGTGCCAGCACCAGTGTCTGAAAATATTTCATGTAGGATTGAGTGTTTTCTTCTTCCGTCGATAATTACTACCCCTTTGACTCCGTTTTCGATAGACTCAATACAATTTAAAAGTTTTGGTATCATGCCACCTTGAACAACGTTTTTTTCAATTAATATTTTTGCTTGCTTTGGATTTAACTCATCAATAAGTTTTTTTTGCTCATCTAAAACACCTTCGACATTAGTCATCAACAATAATCTTCTAGCCCTTATCTCTTTAGCGACTGACATGGCAGCAGTATCTGCATTTATATTGTATTTATTTTTTTCTTTATCTAAACCCATTGGCGCAATAATAGGTACCAAATTATCTTTCAAAAAATTTTCAATTATTGAGATATTTATATTTGTTGGTTTTCCGACATAACCAAGTTCAGGTGAAATTTGTCTGACCTGAAATAAGGTGTTTTGTTTAAGATGACATGGCGCCGCTTTAACAGATTTTAAATTTAAGGCGTTAACAATTTCCTGATTGAAATTAGTCATTTCATCCTCAACAACTTGCATTGTATCAAGATTTGTGACTCTTAAACCGTTTTTGAAAATACTTTGTATTTGTTTTCTTTCTAAGCCCTTTTTTATTCTTGGACCACCACCATGGATGATGATTACTGAAAGTTTTAATTTATTTAAAACAACGATATCGTCGATAAAATTGTCAAATAAATGCTTATCTTCAAGCACTGCTCCACCGCACTTAATTACAATTTTATCATTTTGATACTTCTCTACATATTTAGGTACATTTAAAATATTTGGTGCACTTTTAGGCCAAAATTCTTCAATCTGGCTTGATTGCATTTTAAGGTTATTCATTAAATTGTTTTAATTTTAGTTTTTCTCATGATGATCCACTGCTGTCCAATCGTTAAAACGTTATTAACAGTCCAATACACAACCAACCCTGCAGGGAATGAAGCTAATATAATTGTAATAAAAATTGGGAAAAATTTGAAGATTTTTGCTTGAATTGGATCTGCGGGAGCTGGATTTAGTTTTTGTTGTAAATACATTGTTATACCCATTAATATTGGCCAGATACCAATCATTAAAAAACTAGGCGGATCCCAAGGAAGAAGCCCAAATAAATTAAACATCGAAGTTGGATCCTGGACTGATAAATCTTTAATCCAACCGAAAAATGGTTGATGTCTCATCTCCAATGAAATGAACAACATCTTATAAATCGCAAAGAAAAAAGGTATTTGAATTAAAATTGGCAAACAACCCGATGCAGGATTAACCTGTTCTCTTTTATAAAGAGACATCACTTCTTGCTGAAACTTCATTCTATCGTCTTTGTGTAATTCTTTTAATCTAGTCATTTCAGGCTGCAAGGCTTTCATTTTAGCCATTGATTTAAAACTGTAATTCGCCAGCGGGAAAAATAATAACCTAACCAAAAAAGTTATAATCACTATTGCAATACCAAAGTTACCAGTTTGTTTAAAAAAATAATCAACAATAAAAAATAATGGTTTGGTAAAAAAGTAAAACCAACCCCAATCAATTACTAAGTCAAATTTTTCAATGTTTTCTCTTTCAGCGTAATTATCAATGACAGTTACCTCTTTTGCGGCTACAAAAGCTTTAACAGAATGGTTAACAGTCTGTTTTGGTTGAATGATTTTTGGATTATTTTGGATAAAGTTTGCTTTAAAAGCATCGTTATAAAGAAATTCTGATTTAAATGTTTCATTATTTTCTGGAACTATGGCTGTCATCCAATATTTATCAGTAATACCCAGCCAACCATTTTCAGCTTCTCTAGTAATTTTTTTGTCCTCTATATCATCATAATCATCCTCTTTTAATTCTCCATCAAAGACTCCAATAAATCCTTCATGAAGGATATAAAGAGCTTGAATATCATCAGGTTTTTTATTTCTTACAATTTGAGCATAAGGATATAACTCTATTTGATTATTAGAATTATTGATAACTTCTTGATTAATCCTAAATAAAAACTTTTCATCTAATTCTATTTTCTTTCTAAAAGTAATACCTTGATCATTATTCCATTCTAAAATTATTGGATTGTTCGAGGTTAGTTTTGTGGAACCTTTAACTAACCACTTTGTATTAGTATTCGGCACTTTAATCTTATTTCCAATATTTGCCCATCCACTTTCAATATAATATCCATTCAAAGTTTCTGAAGGGTTTAGGAGATCAATTTTTTTGTCTCCTTCAACTTCAGTAGAATAATTTTTGAATGAAACATCATCAATAATTCCGCCTGTTAAATTTATCGATCCTTTAATTTCAGAATTCTCAATTTCTATTCTGTCAGAATTAGCAATGACTTCTTCTCTTTGAATAGGCGTTTTGATTTCTAGCGGTTCATTTATCGTAGGCGAACTATTAGTTTCAACTGGTTTACTATCTCCTTGTTTGGTAGATACTTTTTGCTGATCAATAAAACCATCGTTTCTCGGAGTTTCAAAAAAAGCAGCCCAAAATAAAATAACCGCCATTGATAAAGCGATTGCGATAAATACATTTTTGTTATTATCCATTTATTTCTTTCTTTTTTTTGGCACTAAATCTAGTCCGCTGCCACCACCTAATACTTTAATAGGGTGACAACTAAAAATTCTTTTGGTTCCTAGCATGATGCCATTAAAAAATCCATGAACTTCTAAAGATTCTATAAAGTAATCACTGCAGCTTGGTAGATATCTACATTTAGTCCCCAAAAAATGTGAGAAAATAAATTTATAAATCTGAATTAACTTAATTAAAAAAAAACAAAAAAATTTATTAATCATACAATTTTTAAAAGTTTATTTTCTAATTCTTTATAAATTTTATCAGAGGCAGCTTTATAAGCACCAGTTTTACCAAATAAAATATAAGTATAATTTTTTTTTATTATATTAGTTTTATTTGCTAATTTTAATACAATTGCTCTAAGTTTTCTTTTAATTCTGTTTCTTACTACGGCGTTCCCAGTTTTTTTCTGCATCACAAAACTAACATTGACAACATTGCCCCTAATGTTTGAGATTTTATTTTTGGCATAATATAGAGAAAAAAAATTTGTATGGATTTTATTTTTACTTAAGACTTTTTTAAAGTCATTATTTTTTTTTAAAGTTAATATTTTAACCATGAAGTTAATGGTTATGTTGAAATTCTTTTTCTTCCTTTGGCTCGTCTCCTAGCAATAAGTTTTCTACCACCTTTAGTTGACATTCTAGCTCTAAAGCCATGTCTTCTTTTTCTTACTATTTTGCTTGGTTGATAAGTTCTTTTCATAAAATATTTTTGTTATATATTTAAAATAACCGCTAATGTACAGTTAAAATATGAATATAAAAAGCTTGAAGATATTTTTAGGTTTTATTTATTTGTTAATACTAGTTACATTCCTTTTTTTCGTGTTCTCTTTGATTGATGTGACAAGGCTACTAGATTTTTCGTACATAAAAGTTATTCAGTTAAATTTGGAGCAATATTTAACCCAGAACATTCTCTTAAATATTTTTTTATTCGGATTATTTGCTGTTATTTGGGTTGCGCTATTGGGTTTCGGTTCTCCCTTATTGCTTATATCCGGGATCATTTTTGGCAAATGGATTGGTACCATACTAAGTTTAATATCTATTTCACTTGGAGCTCTACTTTTATTCTCGATCGCATCTTATTTTTTAAAAGATTTTATAAAACTTAAGTTTGAAAATAAATTTCATAAATATATTCAAATTCTCAAAAAAAATGAATTTTATTATTACTTCATATTCAGGTTAGCTGGAGGGTTAGGTTTACCTTTTCCTATTCAAAATATTATCCCTGTAATTTTTGATATGAAAAAAGTAAATTATTTTTTCTCAAGTTTTTTTGGTTTTGTGCCTCATTTTTTTGTCTGGAATAGTATTGGTGCTGGAATTAATAAATACATTAAACAGTCTGAAAGTTTTAGTTTTTTTGATTTAATTTTAACAAGAGATATTTATTTACCAATAATGCTATTTTTTATTCTGTTTTTTATCTCTATATTAATTAAATCAAAATTCTTTGATGATAAATCTAAATAAAAATAATTTAGCTGCAGACCCAAGTCCTTATTTACAACAGCATAAGGATAATCCTGTAAACTGGCAAGTTTGGAACAAAGAAGTTTTAAATAACGCTAAACAAAACAAAAAACCAATTTTGTTAAGTATTGGATATGCGAGTTGTCATTGGTGTCATGT
>JAYPCI010000008.1:40488-47990 GCA_038124645.1 Candidatus Pelagibacteraceae bacterium | reverse complement strand
TAAAATAGGCGGTAATTCTCTAATAAAATCTCTTCCAGCTAATGCTAAATATAAAACCCCTACTAATCCAAATAGCGAAATGCATATAATTGCATAAACAAAATAATCAGTAATTATAGCAAAAGTAACTCCGGTAGATGTCAGTGAATAAAAGATTAAACCAGGTGAACCAATTTTAGATGCAAAATTTGTAATAAAATCAGTATTAAATCTAGGATTTTTCTTACCTAAATAATAACCAATACCCACAACAAAAAAGACAGGAAATAAGACCTCAAACAGTTTAAAATAAAGATCCATTACGCCTTAACGCCAGAAGGCTTAACTCTTTGATTAAAATTGATTGCCTTTTCAAATTCAGTTAATCGTTTATAAATAGACCTTAATTCTGTAATTCTAGTCCAATTTTGCAAAAATAAAGAAAAACTTGATTGTACTTCTCTAAATGCTGAAGAAGTTTGAATTAAAACACCTAAAGTCATAGCTCCAGTAAATAAACCTGGTCCCATAAAAATATAAGGCACAATAACCATAGATTGGTTATACATAATTAACCATAGATCAAAGTAACCATAGTGTAAAAATAATCTATGGTAGTTAAACTTTATGCCCGTAAATAATTGAAATATGGTTGGTGCTTGAACATAATTAACTCTATCATCTTCACCGTAGACCAATTCTTTTCGAAATGCTGCTTCGACTTTTTGATTGTTATATTCTAATCCTGGAAGTTTTATTCCAACGAGCCAACTAATACCTAAGCCACCTAAACTAGCTACTAATGAAATCCATACTAAAGAACCTTCAATGTCTTTAAAAAAAGGAATGACGACATTTGAGGATAATCCCCATAATATGGGCAAGAAAGCAATCAATAACATAATCGCTCTAACTATTTGCAAACCAAGACTTTCAACTATCCTTGCAAAGTTCATACAGTCTTCTTGAATTCTTTGCGAAGCGCCTTCAACTTTTGCATTCACTGATCTCCAATAAGGCATGTAAGAAAAAGTCATAGCTTCTCGCCATCTAAACGCCCATAGTCGAGTAAAATAATTTGTTACTGTATAAATTAGAACATATGGAACTGCTAATTTCATAAACATTAACAAACCATCATAAAATTCAGCAATTTCTCTTTCGGGAGCTTGTTGAAGCAAATCATAAAATCCTTTGTACCATTGATTAATTTTGACATCGATCCATGTCTGAGCAAGCAGAGATAAAATAATAAAAGTAAATCCTCCCCATGACCACAGTAGCCATTTTTTTTCAGTAAAAAAACTTCTCCACATAAATTAATTTTTTAGAAAATTATCAGCGTATGATTTAATAACAAAATTTGACTTCTTTGGTTCAATTAATTCGTATGCAATTTTATTATTCTCAGCGTAAGCGATCGCAAGTTCCTTTGTTGTAAATTCTAATTTAACTTCACCCAGTGTATCGTCAGAGGACTCCCACCCCATTAAAGTATTGGTATAAGGATTTTTAGTTTCAAACTCTAAAATCCATTTGTTCTGTTTGCCCTTTCCAGACTGCATTGCTGACTTTGTCGGTATGTATATTTTTGCTTTTCTCATATTAACTGGTCGGAGCGGCAGGATTTGAACCTGCGACCCTCTGGTCCCAAACCAGATGCGCTACCAGGCTGCGCTACGCTCCGATCAGAGCATTTATATAGCTTAATCAATTATTTTCAACTTGTTTAAATATGTAGTACATTGTCCTTCCAATGAAAAAAATCGGTATTCTAACAAGTGGTGGTGATTGTGGAGGTTTAAATGCTGCAATCAGGTCAATATTTTACCGAGCCAAAAATAAATACAATCTTACCGTATACGGTATTAAAGATGGAACCCTTGGCTTGATGAATGATCCAGTTTCTTATGTTGAATTAACTAATCAAACTTTTACAGGTAATCTGTTTAGACAGGGCGGTACTTTTTTAGGTTCTACTAATAAAGGAAATCCTTTTAAATTTCCTAATAAGGACGGAAGTTTTACTGATGTTTCGGAAAAAATTATTAAAGGTTACAAATCTTTAGGTCTTGATGGATTAATAATCATTGGTGGTGATGGTAGTATGCAAATTCTAAAAAAATTAGCTGAAAAAGGAAAAATGAACATTGTCGCTATTCCAAAAACAATTGATAATGATGTTGGCGCAACAGAGGCTTCGATTGGCTTTAACACTGCTGTTTATGTGGCTACACAAGCATTAGACAATTTACAATCTACTGCAGCAAGTCATAGACGTTCCATGATTTTAGAAGTTATGGGAAGAGATGCTGGTCATATTGCTCTTAATGCTGGTATCGCTGGTGGCGCAGACGTTATCTTAATTCCAGAAATTAAATATTCTATAAAAGGGATTGTCAGCAAATTAAATGAAATGAAAAAAAAAGAAATTAATCATTCTCTTATCATTGTATCAGAAGCGGTCAAAAAAGAAGATGGTGCAAAAGTTTTACATAAATACGTAGACGGAGAAAAAAGATTAGGAGGCATTGGAGAGTATATAGCTGATGAAATAATGAAAACAACGGATATTGAATGCAGAGTAACTTCTTTAGGTCATGTCCAAAGAGGTGCTCCCCCTACCCCAAGAGATCGAATTTTAGCAAGTGCCTTTGGTGTCTATGCCGTTGATTTATTAGTCAATAAAAAATTTGATCGAATGGTTGCTTGGAAAGATAGAAAAGTTGTTGATGTGCCCATAAATGAAGGAATTCAAACTTATCAAAATGTTAACCGCGACGATCCTTTGGTAGAAACTGCTTTATCTCTTGGTATATATTTAGGTGATATAAAATAATGATTCAAAGAGTTACAAATACGTTTAAATGGTTTTTTAAATTAGAGGCGGCTGCTGGTTTAGTTCTTCTTTTTGCAGCATTAATTGCTCTTATAATTAGTAATAGTACTTTTGCGGAGACTTATTTTCAAGTTTTAGATACTTATTTAACGTTAGGCTTTAAAGAATTTGGTTTAAAACTTTCTGTAATGCATTGGATTAACGATGTTTTAATGGCAGTATTTTTCTTCTTGGTTTCTTTAGAAATAAAAAGAGAATTTATTCAAGGTGAATTAGCTAATCCTAAACAAGCAGCGTTACCAATTATAGGTGCTGTAGGTGGTATGTTGGTTCCTGCTTTAATTTATGTTTTTATAAATTTTAGTAATCCTGAAACTTTAAATGGTTGGGCTATACCCTCTGCAACGGACATTGCTTTCTCACTAGGTGTTTTATCTCTTCTGGGCAAAAGAGTGCCTTTATCACTTAAAGTTTTTTTAACAGCTTTAGCCATCATTGATGACTTAGGAGCCATTGTTATTATCGCATTTTTTTATTCTGGAAACATACAAGTTATGTATCTAGTTTTAATGTTCGTTGCTTTAGTGCTAGCTTTTGCCTTAAATAAATTTAAAATAACAAAATTTTTACCTTATCTAATACTTGGAATTTTTCTTTGGGATTTTACCCATCAATCAGGAATTCACGCAACAATTGCTGGGGTCTTACTCGCGATGATGATCCCACATAACAAAAAGGATGCCAAAAAATCTTTATTGCTTAAATTAGAACATGCAATTTCTCCTTACGTAGCATTTGGAATTATGCCTATCTTTGCTTTCGCTAATGCTGGGGTTAATCTTGAAGGACTTTCATTTGCAACTTTATTAAATCCAGTACCTTTAGGGATTTTATGTGGTTTATTTTTTGGAAAACAAATTGGAGTATTTCTTTTCTCAATTGCCTCAATCAAATTAGGTTTTGCACAAAAGCCTAATAACGCCTCATGGACTGCATTTTATGGTGTCGGTATCTTAACTGGTATAGGTTTTACCATGTCGCTGTTTGTAGGTAATTTAGCCTTTGTAGGTGCAGATCAATATATGAATGGTGTTAAAATAGGAGTTTTAACAGGATCCCTGCTCTCTACTTTAACTGGATATTTTTTAATATTACTCACTGCCAAAAAAAATGGATAGTGAAATTTTAAGTTTTGTTCAAAAACACAAAACACAGAACTACCATTCAATCAAATCTAAGGAATTTTCTCATAAAAATAGAATTTGTGGCGACCTTATAAAAATTAAATTAAAAAAAAGTGACAATAAAATTATAAATTTTGTTTATAAATCAAACGGATGTCTTTTTACTCAAGCTTCTGCCTTATGGTTATCAAGTTTTGTTAAAAATAAAAATAAAACAAAATTAAAAGAAACTATTAATCTATTTTTAAATAATAAAATAAACAAATCGAGTAAAACAAAAATCTATAGAAAATTGAGGAATAAAAAATATACATCCCGTAAAGAATGTGTTAATTTACCTTTAAAAGCACTAATTAAAGCACTTAACAAATGAAAAAAATACTAATAGCATTATTTATCATGTTTTCTTTTTTTAAAACTGCTCAGGCTTCATATAAACAATTGGTTTATGATTTTTCATTTAAAAGCTTAGAGGGCGATCAAGAAATAAAATTAAGTGATTACAAAAACAAAGTAATCTTAATTACTAATGTAGCAAGTAGATGTGGATTTACTAATCAATATGAAGATTTACAGGCATTATGGGATAAATATAAATCCTTTGACTTAGTTGTGCTGGGTGTGCCAAGCAATAATTTTAGGCAAGAACCAGGAACTAATGCAGAAATTAAAGAATTTTGCGAAACTAATTTTAACATTACTTTTCCGATGACGGAGAAAGTTGATGTCATCGGTGATAATGCTCATCCTTTATTTAAATGGGCAAAAGAAAATCATGGAATTGGAGCGGTGCCAAAATGGAACTTTCATAAAATAATCATTAATAAAGAAGGAAAAGTAGATAAAACATTCTCTTCGATCACAAACCCTTCCTCTAAATCATTTGTAAAATATATAGAAGATCAAATCAAAAATTAAGTTTCATCCCGTCGTAAGCTGGATAAAAGTTTTTAGGTGTATTTTTTAACAAAAAATCATAATCGAGATCGACATGGAGATTTGTAAGAACTGTTTTTTTAGCATTAATTTTCTTAGCAAACTCAATAGACTCTTCAAAGCTAAAATGTCCTGGATGAGATTTAAATTTAAGACAATCTATGATTAATAAATTTAATTTATCTAAATATTTATAATGTTTTCGATCCACATTCTTACAATCACTTATATAAGCCAATTTATTGAAAACATAAGCGGTAGAGGTAATTTCTCCGTGTTTTACCTCAAAACACTGAAAATTAATTTTCGTATTACCTTTTTTAATTGAAACTTTACTTTTAATTATATGACTTGTGGCTATAGGTAAGTATCCCTGTTTTGCTTTAAAAATATAATCATAATTTTTCTTAAGTGTTTTCATTGTACGTTCAGATCCATACATTTTCATTTTTTTTTTATTTTTCCATAAATAGGGTCTTAGTTCAAAAATTCCTGATGTTTGATCTGCATGTTCATGAGTGAACAAAACTGCATCAAGATTTTTAATTTTGTTATTTAGAAATTGTTTTTTTATGTCAGGTGATGTATCAATTAAAATCGACAAATTTTTGTATTGAATGTAAGCAGAACATCGTGTTCTAATATTTTTATTGTTTTTTTTTTTTAAAAAACCCCAATGACCAGTTATCCAAGGTGAACCTAAGGAACTACCAGAACCCAATATTCTAATGTAATTACTCATCTGCTCCAGATGAATTTTTTATGGTTTTTTCGATTGATATCAAATGTTTTATTGATGATAAATTCAGCAACTAAATTTGAATTAAAATATTTCATGTATTTATCTTTACCATTTTTGGCTATTTGTTTTCTCAATTTTTCATCTCGAGAAATCTTCATAATTTTTTCAGATAAATCATTTATATTTTTATAAAACACCATTTCTTTATTGTTAAAAAAATCTGAATATTGAGTTTTTTCATCAATCAAAGTCACCAAACCATTGCCGATGATTTGAGTAATACGATCGCTACTATAATATTTTATAGGTTCGCCCCTACTCAAGTTTAGTCCCATTTTTGAATTAGAAATTGTTTTAAAATAATGGTCAGCCCAAATGGGTTGCGCTTTGTTTAAACCATAAATATCAAATTTTACATTTGAGGTATGTGAAATTAATTTATTAATGAAATCAGCCCGTTCGTCATATTTTCCTCGTTTAAGAATTCCTCTATGGACACCATGACTTAAAGCAAAAAACACATCCATGCTGCAATCCTTTTCATAATTATTCAAGATTTCAAATGAAGGATCTGCAGGATTAGGTATAAAATTATTTGAAACTTGCTTTGGTAAAAATTTTAAAACTGCAGGAGAAGTAGTTAAAAAATTAGCTTCAATAACTGATGATTTATCAAGAATACGATTTTTATTTCTTTGATAGTCAGGTCCATCCACATTTAATGGATCTAAAAACCACTGACATATTTTTAAATCAGGATAATCATCTTTTAGCTCATTTAATGTACTCTCTGCTACTAAATCAGCATGTCCTAAAACTATAAGGTCTGGCCTAAAATTATAGCAAGTCTTTTTTAATTTATCGTTTAGGGCTTTAGCGCCGGAAAAATCTCTAACATTCTTATAGTATTTTTGTATGTCTCTATCACTAAATTCTAAAATGCTATGACCTAATCGAATGAAACCATTATTCAATCTTCTGCCCGTGTTAAAAAATAAGCGACCATCATGTCTTTCATTAAAATTAGTAACATGTAAAATTCTAAGTGACTTATTTGACTTATTAATAAACCCATTTACTCTAAATTTCTTATCTCTAATTTCATCTAACAATTTCGTAACATACTTATTAGTAAGATAAAAACTTCTGTAACTTAACTTTTGTAAAGATGCTCTTAACTTTTTATCTTTAATAAGTTTTTCTATAGCTTGATATAAGGACTTAGTATTTAAATTCTTTAATATAATAGGATTAGAAACGGTTTCAGGTAATCCTCCACGATTACTGATAATTGTTGCACAACCATTTGCGGCAGACTCTAAGCTGGTTCGACCAAAAGGCTCTTCCCATCTTGAACAAATAACAGCGATACTTGTTTTTTTGTAAACATTAATAACTTTATTGTGATTAAGAAATCCGTAATTTTTAATTCTTGGGTGCTTAAAGTTTATTCTTTCCCTCTCTTCATCACCTATTACATTAGCATGCCAATCTTTATATTTTTTTAATATTTTTAAAACAGCATTTCCAAAAATATCATAACCTTTTGCTTTATTGAGTTTACCAACAAAAGTAATCCATTTCTTTTTTTGACTAAAATTAATTTTTTGTTTTTTGGTTGATTGGTAGACGACTTGAAGTTTTTCACTATTTATAAATTTCCCTTGCATCCCTTGTAAAAATCTTTGTTTTGACCAATTGCTGTTAAATAAAATTTTGTAACAATTTTTTAACAAAAATTTTCGATCTTCTACGGTCTTTGAGCCAAGCATGCTAATGGGGTCATTGTGAAAGTATATTATGTAGATTTTTTTTGGTAAAT
>JAYPCI010000008.1:33793-40388 GCA_038124645.1 Candidatus Pelagibacteraceae bacterium | reverse complement strand
TTGACAAAAAGGGATACGGCACCAGCATATTCAGGTGAAAAATTTTCTTTATAAGGTAATAAAATAGAAATTTTCATTTGTTTTTAATTTTATTTCTTAAAGTCTTATTGTGTTTTATATAATATTCTCTAGAAATTGCCTCAGATTTTGTTCTACATTTTTCCTTAAAAATTAACCTCCACTGACGACCTCTAGTAAATTTTGCTCCTTTGCCAGCATTATGAAGTTTGATTCTTTTTGATAGATTTTTTGTATAACCCACATAAGTATAAGATTTACCTTTTGTTGTCTTTAACATATAGACATAGTAGGTCATTCTCTACTAGTAGGTTTTTGAAGTTGTTTTTTTAAGATCCTTAATAATGCTTAATTCACTTTGAGCGGCTGAAGTCATCAATCTTTGATCAGAGCCAACGGTTACTAACTGAAAACCTTTGTTGATCATTTTTTTGGCATAAGCTGCTGTTCCATTATGAATACCCGGAATAACCTTATTTTTTTTAGCATGCTCTAAAATTTTCATAATCGTATCATAAACTTTATCGCCTTCCGGTTTATCAAAACTTGGTTCGGCTCCGATAGCTAAACTTAGATCTGCTGGACCTATATATATTCCATCTAAACCAGGTGTAGACATTATTTCATCTAATTTGTCTAAGGCTTCCTTGGTTTCAATCATCGCAAATTTTAAAATTTCATCATTTGCATGTTTACCGTAGTCAGCTCCCCCATAGAGCAACCCTCTAATAGGACCAAAACTTCGATATCCTTTTGGCGGATAAAGACAAGCGCCGACAAAATTCTCTGCTTGTTGACGGTTACTTACCATGGGACATATAACACCGTAGCATCCAGCATCTAATATTTTCATAATTTGACCTGGTTCGTTCCAATTGACTCTAGCCATTGGTACAGTTTCAGTGGTTGATATCGCCTGTAACATTTGTAAAGCATTAGGGTAATCAATAACTCCATGCTGAAGATCCATCGTAATAGAATCCCATCCTTGTTTAGCCATTACTTCAGCAGAAAATGAACTAGGTATCTGAAGCCAACCGTTAACAACTGACTCGCCCTTTAAAAGTTTTTCTTTAAGTTTATTTTTTCTCATTATTAGTAAGAGATACCGAAATGAGTATATTTAATATTTAGATAATCTTTAATTGCTTGTGAACCACCTTCTCGACCATAACCAGTTTGCTTAATACCTCCAAAAGGCGCTTCCGCAACCGCGACAGCCGGAGTGTTTAAAGCAACACAACCTGTTTCCATAAGTTCAGTACAACGATGAGCTTTTTCCATATTGTTAGTGTAAACATAACTGCATAAACCAAGTTCGTGGTTATTAGCACGAGCAACAACCTCGTCAAAATCTGAAAAGGTTAATAATGGTACTAGAGGACCAAAAGGTTCTTCGCGAATGATAGTAAAATTATCTTGGACATTATCAAAGACCGTTGGCTCATAATAATATCCTTTATTAAAGCCAGCAGGTCTTTTTCCACCACATAAAACTTCTGCACCTTCTTTTTTTGTTTTTTCAACTAATGTCTCAATTTCTTCTAGTCTTTTTCGTGTAGTAAGTGGACCTAAAATTACATCTTTATCCATGCCATTGCCTATTTTTAGTTTTTTTACTTTGCTAACTAATTTATCAGTAAATTCGTCTTTCTTCTTCTTATGAATGTAAAATCTATTTGGTGATATACAAACTTGACCATTGTTTCTAAATTTTGCTGTTATAGCCATGTCAGTGACTTTGTCTACATCAACATCATCAAAGACTATAAATGGTGAATGTCCACTAAGTTCCATAGTAACTCTTTGCACTTTATCTGCAGCTTTTTTTAGAATTAATTTTCCTACTCTAGTTGATCCAGTAATTGAAACTTTTTTAACTATATCAGATGATAAAAGTAAATCAGATATTTCTGCGGGATCACCTGATAAAAGATTTACTACTCCCGGAGGGACACCTGCTTCTCTACAAATATCAACCAACTCCATAACGCACCCTGGTGTTATTACATCTGGTTTGACTATTACCGAACAACCAGCAGCTAAAGCAGTTGAAATTTTTCTTGAGGCTAAAATAATTGGAAAATTCCATGGTATTAAAGCAGCAACAACACCAACCGGTTGGTAATAAATGTGAATTCTAGTATTGGGAAATCTACTCTGCAGTGTTTCTCCATAAATTCTTTTTGTCTCTTCTGAGTTCCATTCAAATATATCTGCTGCACCGCCTATTTCTCCAGGACCTTCGTGTAAGGGTTTGCCTACTTCTAGTGTTAACCATTTTGAAATGATCTCCATTCTTTGTCTGATGAGATCAGCAATTTTTCTAATAACTTTTGCTCGTTCCCAAGGTGGCGTGTTTCTCCAAATCTCTAGTCCTTTTTGAGCAGATTTAAGTGCTTTCTCAACATCTTTACTGTTTGCTTTAGAAGCTTTACCTAGTACTTCCTCTGTTGCTGGATTTATAACATCATAAGTTTGACCGCTCTCGGACTGCTGCCACTTACCATCGATAAATTGACCAAATTTTTCGTACATAATTTTTTATTGATTAATGCAATATGATTGCATACGTTGTCAGCAATATATTTGATATATGAAAAATATTCAACTTACTTGTGCGCACGCTTTAGTCAAATTCCTAACAAAACAAAAAATTTTAATTGATGGTAAGAAAGAGCCATTGTTTCCAGGGGCTTTTGGTATTTTTGGACACGGTAACGTTGCTTGTCTAGGTCAAGCCTTAGAAGAAAATCAAAAAGAACTACCTACTTGGCGAGGTCATCATGAGCAAAACATGGCTTTGACGGGTATCGCTTATGCTAGAGCAAAAAGAAGAAGGCAAATTTTTATAGCAACAAGTTCTGTCGGACCTGGTTCAACCAACATGATTACTGCTGCTGCTGTTGCCATGAGTAATAGGTTACCAATATTATTTTTACCAGGTGATACTTTTGCAAATAGAATGCCCGATCCTGTTTTACAACAAGTTGAGCATTTCAATAACCCTGGGATTACCCAAAACGATGCTTTTAAACCTGTGGTTAGATATTTCGATAGGATTACAAGACCAGAGCAAATTATTGCAAGTTTACCTCAAGCAATAGAAGTTATGTTGGACCCAGCTGACTGTGGTCCTGCCTGTATTTCTCTTAGTCAGGATGTACAAGGAGAAAATTATGAGTATCCAGAAGAATTTTTTAAAGAACGTATTCATACTATCAGACGACCAAAGCCTGATGACTATCAAATCAAATTAGCAGCAGAATTAATTAAAAAATCAAAAAATCCTATCATTATTTCTGGTGGTGGTGTTTTTTATTCTGATGCAATGAATGAATTGTCTGATTTTGCCATCAAACATAATATTCCTGTTACACAAACAGTCATGGGTTATTCAACAATGAAACGAGACCATTCTCATTTCTTAGGACCTATTGGTGGTTTGGGTGGAAAAGCAGCGAATAATTTAGCTAAACTCACTGACTTAGCTATAAATGTTGGAACAAAATTAGCAGATTTTACTACTGGTTCATGGGCAAATTTTGAAAATCCTAATTTCAAAATGGTTAGCATAAATACAGCTAGGTTTGATGCAAATAAGCATATGGCGCAAGCTGTTATTGGGGATGCCAAAGTCTCTTTAAATGAATTGTCACAAGCATTAGGTAATTGGAAAGCGAATGATGCGTGGCATAAAAAATCACAGGAAGAATTAAAATCTTGGAATGATTATGTTGATAAAGAAAGTGGACCGACCAATCAAAAGCTTCCAAGTTATGCTCATGCTGTTGGAGCAATTTATCGAAACGCTGATCCAGATGACATAGCTGTAACGGCTGCTGGGGGATTGGTTGGTGAAGTGGTGCAAGTTTGGCGGCCTAAAGAATTAAACACACATGAAACCGAATGGGGTTTTAGTTGTATGAGTTATGAAATTTCTGGAGCACTTGGTATTAAAATGGCAAACCCTAACAAAGAAGTCATTGCCTTTATTGGTGATGGTTCTTACTTATTATACAATTCTGACATTTACAGCTCAGTAATCACCGATCATAAACTTATTATTATAGTTTGTGATAATGGTGGACATGCTGTTATCAACCGACTTCAACTCTACAAAGGTGGTAAAGAATTTAATTGTTTATTAAAAAGTTCTAAAACTACAAATTTAGTACCAGTAAAATTTGCAGACCATGCTAAAAGCATGGGTGCTGACGGTGAACACGTAAATTCAATCTCTGAATTAGAAGAGGCTTTTAAACGTGCAAAAAAATCAAAAAAAACTTATGTTATTTCAATTCATACGGACGGTTATCAGTGGCTAGAGGGTTCGGCATATTGGGAAAGTCCAACTTTGTCATTGCCACAAACCAATGAAAATAAAAAAGCTCTAAAAGACCATCTCGAAGGTAAAAAAAAGCAACGTAAAGGAGTTTAATGAATAAAGTCTACAACGTTGGGCTTATTGGATGTGGTCATATCGCTGAAACTTATTTTAGAATCCATAAATATTTCAATAATGTTCAAATAATTAAATGTGCAGATATAAATGAAATAATCGCAAAAAAGTGTGCAAAAAAATACAATATTGAATTCTCTTCGGTCTCTGACTTATTAAAAGATCCCAGCATTGATATAATTTTGAATCTTACTATTCCAAAAGCTCACTACGAAGTTTCAAAAAAATCTCTCTTAGCTAAAAAACATGTTTACGCTGAGAAACCCATGGCAATTAATTATAAAGACGGAAAGGAGCTATTAAAACTATCTAAAAAAAACAAATTATACATAGGAAATGCTCCTGATACGTTTCTTGGTGGAGGTTTACAAAAATGTAGAGCGTTACTAGATAGAAAAATTATTGGTAAAGTAAACTTAGGTAATGCGATTTTTGCTTTCCCAGGTGTACAATCCTACCACCCTAATCCTGAACCATGGTTTGCTAAAAAAGAAGGTGGTCCCATCATTGATATGGGTCCATATTTTTTTACTGCCCTTGTTCATCTTTTAGGTCCAGCCAAAAAAGTTTATGGACAGTCAATGAAAGTATTTAATAAAAGAGTTATTGGTATTGGTAAACGTAAAGGCAAGAAATTTAAAGTCTTATGCCCTACTACTTATCTTGCACATTTAGAATTTCAAAATAAAGCAGTAATACAAATTACGCTGTCTTTTGATGTGATTTCACACCAACGCAATCATATTGAACTTTACGGATCAAAAGGATCAATGATTGCTACTGACCCTAATATGTTTGGAGGTTCGGTCTACATAAATACAAATCCAGTCGGTGCCTGGACAGAATATAAAACCAATAAGATGCATTTAGGTAAAATAAATATTAAATCTCAAAGTGTAAGATTAAATGAAAGTCCAACTAACGCCAACTATAGAGGAGCAGGATTAGCGGAAATGATTTATGCGATTGAAAATAAAATTGAAAATCGATGTAATGGAAACTTAGCCTTGCATATACTTGATATTATTGAAACAACGATGAAAGCTTGTAATTCAAATAAAGTTTTAAAAATAAAAAGTACCTGTAAAAAACCACGTCCTTTTACCGAAAAAGAAATTAAACGTATTTTAAAGAATTAAATATTTCTAGCTAAAAGTGCCGCACCACGAACTCCACTTGAATCTCCATGTGCTGGGTGCGTAAAAACAGTTTTTAAGTTTACCTTTTTAAGATAGTTTGAAGTAAGATTTTTTATTTCGTTTAAATTTTTAATTTCATTTGAAACTCCGCCTCCAAAAACAATGGTATCTGGATCTAATACATTAATAATCATAGCTAATGATCTAGCAAGTCTATCTTTATAGTTTTTTATAAAGTTTTTAATTTTTATATCATTACTTTTATTCATAAATATTTCATTCGCTGATAACTTTTTTTTAAACTGCTGTTTGAAAATTTTCTCAAGTCCCTTGCCAGATAAATATTGTTCAATGGTATATTGATAGTGTGGTTTAATTTTTTTTGAATTTTTTTCATTTAAACCAAAACCTGGCAGAAAATTATGTCCCCATTCGCCACCTAAAAAATTTTTTCCTTTTATAATTTCTTTATTGATAACTAATCCACCCCCTGTACCAGAACCTAAAATAATTCCAAAAACTGAATAAGCGTTTTTAGCTACGCCATCAATTGCTTCAGATAGAGCAAAGCAGTTTGCATCATTTTCGGCAATAATTTTATTTGAAACTTTTTTTTTAAGATCTGTTAAAAGAGTTTTATCATTTAACCAAGGTGAATTATTTGCATTAATAATTTTATCTTTTTCATTGATAGAACCTGGATGGCATAAACCAACATTTAAAACTTGATTATGTTTTGATGATAATGTTTTAATAATTTTTTCAAGTTGAGTGATTGTCGATTGATACGTTTGTGCTGATTTCTCTCGTTGTCTTAATATTTCTGAACCGTTATTGTCTAGTATAAGATACTCTACTTTTGTAGCACCAAGATCAATTCCAATTTCCATTAGTTTGATTGTCTTATTCTATCGATTTCTTTTAATTCGACTTCTAGTTTATCAAGTTCTTCACCTCCAGCCATCATACTTAAAAG
>JAYPCI010000008.1:0-33693 GCA_038124645.1 Candidatus Pelagibacteraceae bacterium | reverse complement strand
TGAAATAGCTAAACATTGTCTTTCACCTCCTGACATTGTGCCTACTGCTTGTGAGGGATCTCTAATATCAATTCCAATTTGTCCCATTTTTTCAGCTGCAATTTTATTAGCGCCTTCAATATCAAAAGTTTTGAAAGGACCCCAGCCTTTCATGGGTTCACGACCCATAAAAAAATTTCTAGTAACGCTCATCAAAGAAACTAGAGCTAAATCTTGATAAACTGTTGCAATACCCATATCGAGAGCATCCCTTGGCGACTCAAATATTATTTTTTCTCCCTCAACAATAATTTCTCCTTCGTCAGGTTTGTGCACCCCAGATAAAGTTTTTATCAGTGTTGATTTACCTGCACCATTGTCACCGAGTAAGCACATAATCTCACCTTTTTTAATTTTCATAGTGACATCTTTAAGAGCAATAACCGAACCAAAAAATTTACTTATGTGATTAAATTCAACTAAATAATCCGACATTATTTATTCTCCGTCACTCTTCTTCTTATATAATTATTAAATATAACTGCTATTAACATCATCACACCCAAAAAGACCCTGAACCAGTCAGTATCTACCTGGGTATAATATATTCCCATAGAAACTGTTCCAAAGATTAATGCACCGAAAGCAGCGCCAATAGCAGAACCATATCCACCTGTAAGTAAACAGCCGCCAACCACAGCAGCAACTATTGCTTCTAATTCTTTTAAAAAACCTCTCATAGTGTCTGCAGATCCAGCATCTAAAACTTGGACACAAGCATATATTGTGGCAGCAACAGCGGTACCAATAAATAAGCTTATCTTCACTCTTGGCACCGGCACACCAACGTTCCTAGCACCCAATTTATCTCCACCAGATGCAAAAATCCAATTACCGTATCTCGTTTTCATTAGAATATATGTTGCAACAATTGTCATTCCTATCCACCATAAAATAGAAGCTGGTAAACCTGTTGCTAAAGGAGAACCATCCTGTCGAAGAGCAATTAATTCCATTGAACCTAACCAATTAAAAAATCCTTTAAAAGCTTCTCCAGAAAAGATCCACGCGATGGGATCGTCTTCGATTAAAACACTTAAACCTGGAACTTGTGTTCGACCAGTAATTAATCTTGTTAAAGCAAGTGTTGCTCCTCTTAAAATAAAAAGCATTGCCAATGTAACTATGAATGAAGGAAGTCCCGTTCTGACAACTAAAATACCATTGGCGTAACCAACTAAGACTGCCATTGAAAAAGCAAATAAGATACTCATCCATAAAGGCCAACCCCAATAAATTGCTGGTATCGCAATACATATACCTGCAAAACCAATCATTGATCCCACAGACAAATCAAACTCACCACCGATCATTAATAAGGCAGCAGCGATCGCAATAATCCCTAAGTTTGCTGATACTTCAAGAAAGTTGATTGTGCCATACGCACTAAACATGCCAGTATCACCAGCAATAATTCCAAAAAAAATAAAAACTAAAATAGAACCACCAAGCGCACCTAATTCTGGACGATTTAATAAAACTTTTAATTTAGAGACTTTTCGCAGTCTCTCATCTTTTGATTTATTTTTGATGCTCTCAGTTTTAATGGACATAATTCAAATTAAAAAAAAAGCCCGGTAGTTTAATACCGGGCTTTTTAATATCTAGATTAACGATATCCTTGAGCAGCCCATTTAATAACTGCACTAGCATTCTGAGGAGTCACAAATCCTGGACCCGTCATAACAACACCTGCTGGCATTGTTCCGTATCTCATATATTGAGCAAAGATTGCTATTGGTAGATATCCTTGTAAGTACTGTTGTTGATCAATTAAAAACTCTACTTTACCTGCAGCAGCAGCTTTTAACATATTAGGTGACATATCAAATGTACCTAATCTGATTTTACCAACTTGACCAGCTGACTCTAACGCTTTTAGAGCAGCTTCACCGGCTAAACCAGCACCTAAAGTTAAGATTGTGTCATAACCTCCGCCTAATTTAGCAGAAACAGCAGCTTGAATTTCTGTTGGGTCATTAGAAGTTCCAAGTATGTCTACAGAACCACCAAAACCTTTTTTGAAACCAGCACATCTTCTGTCTAGTGCTACGTTACCAACTTCATGGTTAACGCAAAGTGCTTTTTTACCACCTGCAGCTTTCATTTTTTCTCCGCCGCCAACACCAGCTTCAAATTCAGTTTGACCTACGTGAGCACTGATACCTAATTTTGAATAGTCATCAGAACCTGAGTTCATTGAAATTACTGGTATGCCAGCAGCAATTGCTGCTTTAACAGACTTACCTAATGCCGCTGCATCAGGAAGTGTAATTACAATACCTTTAGGTTTTTGCGCTACCGCGTTGTCAATTAATTTTGCCATCTCAACCATGTCAAATGTTCCAGGAGCAGTATAGCTGCAAGATACTTTTAAATCTTTACAAGCTTTATCAACTCCATTTTTTGCAACTGACCAGAAAGGGTCATTTGCTTGACCGTGAGAGACAACTATAATGTCCACTGCAAATGCAGCAACTGACATCATCGCCCAACTTAAAAAAGCTAGTACGCTTATGTATAGTTTTCTCATTATTTTTCTCCCTTTGTTTAAAAAATTAATATTAATTTTTGAGAATTAAATCACATTGATTGATATTTGCAAACAACTTAAAGTTGAAATTAAAAAGATAGATTTAATCTAGGAGTTGGATTTCCCATAACATTTGTTTTTATTTCATAAAGGTTACCGACAGCAGTAATAACATATAGTTTTGAATTTTGTTTAGAACCAAATATGCAATTAGTAATGTTTTTAGTTGGGAATTTTATTAAATGTATTTGCTTTCCTCTAGTATTAAAAACTCTTATACATCCACCTCTGTAAAAACAAACCCAAAGGTTATTTTTTTTATCTAAAGTCATTCCATCTGGTGAACCAAATGAAGATTTAAATTTGATAAATATATTTTTTTTTATTTTTTTAAACTGTTTGTTGACTTTTATTTTATAAATAATTTTTTTACTGCTATCATTATGGTAAAAATGATTACGTGTAATAAATACTGGTCCGTTGGTTGTAATATAATTTTGATCAATTTTTAATATTTTCCCAGATTTTTTTACTACATATAATGATCCAGTAGGTTTTTTATCACCACTATCATCAAGTGTTCCAAACCATAAATTTCCATCTAATCCAGTTTTTCCATCATTAATTCTATTAAAGGGAAATTGTTTTTCTACTGCTATGGATTTGAATATTTTTTTTGAAACTATATCTGATATGCGTAATTCATCTTTTAACCCTAATACAAATATATTTTTTTTTAGATGAGATAAAAAACCAATTTTTTTATTAAGTTTGATAATCTTTTTCTTTTTAGTTTTTATATTAAATTGAAATATTTTTTTTTTATTTATGTCAGTAAAATAAATAGAATTTTGTTGTGATACCCAAATTATACCCTCCCCTAAAGAAGTCTTAGCCTTCCATAAACACCTTGGTTTAGATGTAATTATTTGCATTAGATTTATTTTTTATTTAAATTTTCTAATTCTAAATATAGAGAAGAATGATCTTTATCATTTAATTTTCTATTACATAAATTTTGATACATGGATTGAATTAATTTAGAGATAGGTAGTTCAAGATTAAATTCTCTGCCCCACTCGACTATATTATTCATGTCTTTAAGATGCGTTGAATTTTTTGCTTTGGCTGTAAAGTCCTTATCTATCATGCGTTTACCATGAGTTTGTAATATTTTACTATCAGCCCAGCCCCCAGTTAGAGCTTTTAAAAGTTTTGTTGCATTTGCCCCTGTTGTTTCAGCAAGTGTAACAGCCTCTGATACTGCACCGATAGTCACACCGACAATGATTTGGTTGGCCAACTTTGCAATTTGACCACTCGGTGAAGGACCCACTAAAACAGGATTACCCATACATTTTAAAATATCTAGATTTTGATTAAAAATATTTTCTTCTCCACCAACCATGATAGCTAATGTGGCTTCTTCAGCTCCGATAGTTCCACCTGATACTGGAGCATCTAAGTAATTGATATTTCTTTTTTTAAAATATTCCGAAAAAAACTTAGCTGTTTTAGGTTTGATTGAACTCATATCAATAACTGTAGTATTAGTTTTTAAGTTATTTATAAATTCAGGATTTTTCATTACAGCTTCAATTGCTTGATCATCACTAAGCATAGTAATAACCACCTCTGAATCTTTAATGCATTCAGCAATAGAGTTTGCAATGATTGCTTTATTCTTTAAGGGTTCAGTTTTATTTATAGTTCTATTAAATACATTTAATTGATAATTATTTTTAATTAAATTTTTAGCCATTGGTAAACCCATTAAACCTATCCCAAGAAAACTTATCTTTTTCATAAATTATAATTTGATTGTTTTTTTTAATTTAAGAGATTTTTTTGCTGCTTCTGCTAGTTTTAACGCCTCAAGTCCATCATCAAAAGTTGAGCGCGGTATTAAATTGTAGTTGCATAATTTTGAAAGTTCATCAAGTTGAAGTTTATAAGCATCTTGATAACGATCTATAAAAAAATTAGGTAATACTTTTTTAGAAGAGGTTGTTGATGCATTAAATAGTTCTGTTTCATTTATGTGTTTGTTGCCAGAAATGACCATTCCTTTAGTTCCAAACAATTCTACTCGTTGGTCATAACCATAAGAAGCATGTCGTGAATTGTTGATGACGACTATCACGCCTTTTTTAGATTTCATAATAACCGATGCGATTTCATGATCTTTAATTTTGTCATACATTCTTAAAAAATTGCTACCAGTGGCAGTGATTTCTTGGATAGGGTCGTTAGCTAAATAAAAACGAGAAAGATCAAAGTCATGTATCATCATATCTTTAAAAATACCTCCTGAAGACTTAAGATACTGAATACTAGGGGGTGCTGGATCCCTGCTAGTAATAATAATCTTTTCTAACTTGCCAATTTTATTATTTACTAGATATTTTTTTAACTCAGCGTGTCCAGGGTCAAATCTTCTATTAAAACCTAATTGAACTTTTTTTATATTTTTTTTAATTTTTTTTTTCAATTTAATTATTTTATCCAGATTTAGATCAAGAGGTTTTTCACAAAAAACATATTTCTTGTGTCTCAAAGCTTCTTCAATATATTTAGTATGAGTAGCAGTAGACGTAGCAATAAAGATTAGATCAATTTTCTTATCTGCTAAAGAAATTTTATAATTGTTAATAAATTGACAATTTTGATATTTTCTAACTTTAGATTTTAATTTTTTATCAATATCAAAAATATATTTTAAATTAAAAGATTTATGATGATTAAGATTATCAGCATGCATTTGTCCGATCCTACCAAAACCAAATAAAGCGGTATTTATTTTCATATATTGACCCATCTTTTAATTTTTGATGACCTAACACTAGCATCAATAAATTTTGCTGTTAAGAGACCTTCGTAGGCTGTTGGATAAAAATACCTGCTTTTTTTATTTTTATTTCTTAAATGAGATGCAAATTCCTTATAAATATTTGCAAAAGCACTTAGATAACCCTCTGGGTGACCATGTTTAATTCTAGTAAATTTTTTTGAGAATCCAGCTTCATTGTAATCTCTTTCAATTTTTCTCGTAGCTTTGTTCAGGGGTGTATAAATTAAATAATTAGGGTCATTTTGCACCCATTCAATACTACCTTTCGTGCCAAAGATACGGATCCTTAAACCATAAATGGTTCCTTTGGTTGAGGTTGATGCCCAAAAAATTCCTTTAGCACCATTTTCAAAATTAATTAATATTTGTGCGTTATCATCCATTTTAATTTCTCTAGATACTTGTTTGATGTCAGCAAAAACAGATTTACCTTGAAGACCTGTAATGAAATTCATTAGATGGTAGGCGTGGGTCCCTAATTCGTTTAGAACTGTAGAAATACCTACATGTTGTTTATCTAATTTCCATCGAAAAATTTTTTTTGCATTACTTTTTTTAATTGTTTCACCTTTTGACCAATCTTGAATATATTCAACATTAACATGTTCAATTTTTCCAATCTTGTTATCCTCAATCATCTTTTTAGCATGTCTGACAATTGAGTATGCTGAATAATTGTGGGTTAAGGCGTAGAGTACTTTTTTATTTTTTGAAACGGCATTATATAAACTTTTAGCTTCTCTTAAATTTGCTGCAAATGCTTTATCCGAAATTACATTAAAATTATTTTTTATAAAAAATTCTGCTATTTTTTGGTGTGTTCCAGGTAAAGTCATAACAGAGACTACTTCAGCTTTATCTTTTCTTTTTTTTTCAAATTGTGCAAGTTCTCTATAATTGGAATAGCAGCGATCTTTACTTATACCTATTTTTTTACCAAATCTTTTTGATTTCTTAGGGTCTCTTGAAAAAACACCGGCACAAATTTCATATTGGTCATCAAATCTTGCTGCGGTTCTATGTACATGCCCAATCCATGAGTTTTCACCACCGCCAATAATCGCTAATCTTATTTTTCTCTTCATTAATAAATTGTATTTTTTCTTTTGATAATATACTTAGTGTTTAACTAATACTAGATGTTATGAAAGTAAAACTTGGTGTAGCACCTATCGCCTGGAGCAATGATGATATGCCTGAATTAGGTGGCGATACTTCTTTAGAACAATGTTTAGCAGAGGCAAGTAAAGCAGGATTTACCGGGGTGGAGTATGGCGGTAAATTTCCAAGAACATCAAATTTACTTATTCCTAAATTAAAAGAATTTAATCTCAATTTATGCTCTGGTTGGTATGGAGCCCAACTTTTAAAAAGATCTGTCAAAGAAGAAATTCAGTTTATGCATCAACAATTAACTCTTTTTAAAGATTGTCAGTCACCGTGTATGGTTTTTGCTGAAGTAACAAATTCAATTCAAGGAGATGCTTCAGCACCTTTGTCTAAAAGACTTATTCTAAATAAAGATGAATGGAAATCCTTAATCAATAAAATTAATGAGATTAGTTTATATATGGAAGATCAAGGTATGCCTCTTGCCTATCATCACCATATGGGCACTGTAATCCAAACTGAAGAAGATACTTATAGATTGATAGAAAATACTAAAGAGAGCGTTCATTTGTTAATTGATACGGGGCATATGCTGTTTGCTGGAGGTGATTATTTAAAAATTACAAAAGATTTAGCCGCTCGAATTAAACATGTTCATTGTAAAGATATGCGTAAATCAATTTTAGAACGAGCATTAAAAAATGATTATAGTTTTAGACAGGCATTTCTGGAAGGTGCTTTTACTGTACCTGGAGATGGTTGTATCGATTACGAACCTTTTTTAAAAATTCTTAAAGAAAATAATTATTCGGGTTGGGTTGTTGTGGAAGCAGAGCAAGATCCCGCTAAAGCAAATCCATTTGAATATTCAAAAAAAGGTTATGATTATCTAAGTAGTAAATTAAAAAAAACTGGTTTTGAAATTATAAGTTAACGATAAACTGATACGAGTTCGTTGTTACCAGCAGCAACACATGGTGATTTAAAACAAGTTCCAACAATCCATTCTGAGCCAGGCGCTGAACTAAAATTACCTTCTGTCACAAAAATAACGCCTTTATCTGTGGACTGTCCTGCTCTACCTTCAGCCTGAAGTCTTGGATCAACTGTAGTTTTAATCAAACCATCCTTGGCATCATAAGGATTTTCTAATTGAATGTTATCTTTGATATAAGCAACAATTTCTTGAGCCAACCAATCAGCTGAGCAAGGAGCGCCCCACACAGTTTCTTGATTTTTATTGCTGTCACATTCATTTATTTGATTGTTTAAAAAATCGACAATTTGTTTATGATTATTTTTAATCATATTCGCTTTTTCTTCAACGCCCGATCTTGTCATAGCTGTCCAGGTAAGCATACTCAACACATAAATAACCGAAGCTAAAACAAGCATTTCCAGTAGTCCAAAATCTTTGAATTTAGTTTTGAGATTAATCATAATTTAATTTGTTTAGATTTATCTAATTTATTTTCAAAAAAATCAATTATATTTTGAATAGTTTCTTTTGCCATTCTTGACTTGCATTCTTCAGTTAACGCAGCTACATGAGGCGTTAATAACACTTTTTCGTTTTTCAATAAGGGGTTATTTGGATCAGTTGGCTCTTGCTCAAAGACATCTAGTCCTGCTCCAAAAATCAAATTTTCATTAAGCGCTTGATCTAATTCTTTTTCGTTAATAATACCGCCACGAGCGGTATTAACAATAATAGCATTTTTTTTCATTGTTTTTAGATTTTGATAATTAACTAAATTTCTAGTTTTATCATTTAAAGGCATATGCAAAGATATAAAATCATTTTCTTTTAATGCTTGGTTGAAATCCTGAACTTTGGTTCCGCCATATTTTTTAATGTCATTAGCGTTGATGAATGGATCAAAGACATTTACCTCCATATCAAAACCTAAACACCGTTTGATAAGGTTTTTACCTATTCGACCAAAACCAGCTATTAACATTTTCTTTTTATACAATTCAATGGTTTGAATTTTTTTTGCGTTTTTATTAAAGTTACCTTTTTGAGTTTCTAGATGGTGCTTAAAATTGCCTTTAGCTATGCTCAGCATCATATACATTACATGTTCCGCAACAGTTAATGCATTAGCTGTAGCAGTGATTAAAAGTACTAAATTATTTTGTTTTAAATATTGAATATCGACGTTATCGTAACCCACTCCGTGTCGAGATATTACTTTCAATTTTTTCGCCAAAGCATAAATATCATTAGATATTTTCTTTACTCTTAAACTAATGGCATCAAATTCTGGGAGTTTTTTTTTTAAATTTTCATCAGAAGTATCGGTAATAACCTCATACGAAAAATTTTTGTTATTTTTTAAAAGATCAATGCCGTCTTGATGGATTTCTTCAATAATACCAATTTTAATCATAATTGTTGGCGGTCCCTAGGGGAATCGAACCCCTCTTTTATGGATGAAAACCATATGTCCTAACCGATAGACGAAGGGACCATGTATTCGCGTTACTTATTAACAGAAATATCATCAATAATAAACTCTACTTTTTTATTATTATTCCATTCATTAACGACAAGTTTGCCTACAACATTAAATAAAATTCCTTTTTTATTTAAAAGAAATTGACCTAGATCCTTATCAACTGAATTAAAGGATATTGCGCTAAATGTGGAACCATCTTCGCCAGCTAAAATAGCTTTAATATGTTTATCTCCGATTAACATTGATTTAACTATTCTTAAGTTTTCAATTGAAAATTTAGGTTCAGGGAAGCCTGACCCAAAAGGTCCGAGCGAGTCTACTTTTTCAAAGAAATCTAAGTTTACTGCCGACGAACTAATTTCACTATCAATGAGAATCGATCCTCCATTTAAAGAGTTTTTAGTTTGCGAGTACTTCTTAAAAGTAAATTCTTTGAAATGATTAATTTTATCTTTTTCAATACTAAAACCACATGCCATTTTATGTCCACCACCTTTTAAAAGGAGACCAGATTGCACTGCTCCAATGATTAAAGTGCCAATGTCAAAACCAGCCACAGATCGGCCTGATGCTTTACCAATATTATCTTTTAGAGAAATAATAATGCTTGGTTTGTTATACTTATCTTTAATTCTTGAGGCGATGATACCGATAACACCTTCGTGCCAACTTTCACCAGCTAAAACTAAAATAGGATCATCTTTTATTTTTTTGGCTTCTGTATCAACAATTTCAATTAATTGTTTTTCTAACATTTGTCTCTCTAAATTATATTGATTTAGATCTTTAGCTAATCTGAATGCTGTTTCAGGGTTTTCTGACAATAATAATTCAGCGCCATCAGATGATTTACCAATTCTACCACCAGCATTAATTCTTGGGCCGATGGTATAACCAACATCTCTAACCGTAATATCAGAAATAGGTTTACATAAATCTAGCATTGTTTTTAAACCAAGATTCTTTCTCTTATTTATAATTTTAAGTCCTTGCTTAACTATGGCGCGGTTAATACCTGTTAAAGATACAACATCACAAATTGTTCCAAGTGCCACTAAATCCAAATAATCTAATAAGTTTGGTTCGATTAGATTATTTTTTTCATAGAACTTATTTTTTTTAAGTTCTGCATTTAATGCAATTAAAAACATAAAAGTTACACCAGCTGCACAAAGATGGTTAAGACTGCTTGATTGATCAAGTCGATTAGGATTAACGATCGCGTGTGCTTTTGGTAAATTCATTTCAGATTGGTGATGATCTAAAATGATCACATCAGTTTGTTTTGTAGACGCGTAATCAATTATATCAAATGAAAGTGTTCCACAATCGACTGTAAATATTAATTTACAATTTTCACCAATTAACTTATCAAAACCTAATTTAGAAGGTCCATAACCTTCTTTATTCCGGTCAGGAATATAAAATTTATTTTGTAAATTTATTGAAAAAAAAAATTTAGATAAAAGAGCCGTAGAAGATGCACCATCTACATCGTAGTCTCCAAAAATTCCTATATTTTCTTTTTTTTCTATAGCTAAAATAGTTCTAGCAACAGCCTTTTCCATATCAATGAGTGAAAAAGGGTTCGGTAAAGTACTTTTAATAGTGGGGTTAAGAAAAGTTTCTATGTTTTCCTTAGCAATATTTCTCGAGGCTAAAAACTTTGAGCTGAAGTCATCTAAAAAAAAATTTTCTTTAAGAAAATTAACATGATCTGGATTGTGTTGCTTATGTATCCACGACTTTCCAGAAAAAGACCTAGAAACCATACTATTTATTTACTTTATTTGTTACCTTTTCAAAATAATTTGAATTTCGGTGCAAAACTAAAGTTGAAGCTTCAAAATAATCATCGAAATCCTTTATACCTGGTATTAAATCACCATCCGTAACGGCAGTTGCACAAAATATAACATCACCTTTAATCATTTCTTCTATTGAATACTTTTTGTTAAAATCTTTTACTCCTAATTTAGCTGCTCTTTTCTTCTCTTCTTCAGTTAAAACTAATCTGGTTTGCATTTGTCCACCTAGGCAAATAATAGCAGCAGCAGCAAGAACACCTTCTGGACCACCCCCTATTCCAACGTAAAGATCATTTTTTGATTTACTATCTACTACCGAAAATGCTCCTGAAACATCTCCGTCAGAGATGAAATTTATTTTAACATCTTTTTTCTTTAATCCTTCAATAATTTTGCTGTGCCTTGGTCTATCTAAAACACATGCGGTAAGTGCACTTGGTTTTACATTTTTAGCATTTGCTAGTAGATCTATATTTTTTTCAATAGGATAATCTAAATCAACTAAACCTTTAGGAAGATTAGGTCCGATTACTATTTTTTCCATGTAAGTATCTGGTGCTGATAATAAATTTCCAGTTTCACTCACAGCCATTACTGCAAATGCATTAGGAAGTCCTTGGGCACAAAATTTAGTTCCTTCTAGTGGATCAACAGCAATATCAAATTTGGGTTCTTTGCTTTTGCCTAGTGTTTCACCTATGTAAAGCATCGGGGCTTCATCAAGTTCACCTTCACCAATAACGACTTTGCCATGCATCTTGATGGTATTTAATTCTGTTCGCATCATATCTACTGCACTTTTATCAGCTGCGTTTTTATCACCCTTACCTTTAAAAAGATAAGCTCCGTAAGCAGCTTTTTCAGTAGCTTTAATAAACAGCTTTATAAAACTTGTATCGATAGGCATTGTTTGAAATTATAATTTATACTGTTTCAATTCTAATCATTTTTGGATTAGAATTAACATATTTAAGATTTGTCAGAGTTTTTAAAGCTTTTTGCATATTAGCTTCAAGAGATGTGTGGGTAACTAAAACAATTGATGCATTCTTTTTTAAATTATTAGGATTCTGTATCAATCTTTTTATGGAAATTTTATTTTTAGACAAAATATTAGTTATTTTTGATAATACTCCAAATTTATCTTTAACATCAAATCTCAAGTAATAAGAAAACCTTAATACATTAATAGATTTGTAATTAATTTTCTTTCTTTTTTTAGCAGGGATCATAAATGGTTGTTTAATATTACCCCTAGCGATGGAAGCAATATCAGAAACGAGAGCGGATGTCGTAGCTTTAGGGCCTGCTCCCTCACCTTGTATTATAGATGTGCCGACTGGATTAGACTCGATTATTACGGCATTTAATACACCAGAGATATTAGCAATATAAGATTTAGAATCTACCAGGCACGGATGAACTCTTTGATAAAGTTCATTATTTATTTGTTCGGCGATACCTAAAAGTTTTATTTTATATCCAAGAATATTTGCATATTGTATGTCATCGCTATCGATATTCTTAATTCCTTCAACATAAATATTATTTTTTTCAACTAATGAATTAAAAGATAAGGCTGATAAAATATTTAATTTTGCCGCTACATCAGATCCATTAATATCTGCATCAGGTTTTGATTCAGCATAGCCTAAAGATTGAGCTATTTTTAATGAAGTTTTGTAATTTAATTTTTCATAATCCATTTTAGAGAGAATAAAATTTGTAGTACCATTATAAATTCCATAAATTTTTTTAATAGAGTTGGCTAATAAACCTTCTTTTAGGGTTCTTATAATTGGAACCCCACCACAAACTGCCGCTTCATATTCTAAATTAACTTTGTTTGTTTCTGCTATTTTGGCTAATTGATCACCATATTTTGCAATCAATGCTTTATTAGCTGTTACAACATGTTTTTTATTTTTTAAAGCCGCAAAAACTAAATTTTTCGCTGCGCCATCAGCGCCACCAATAAGTTCTATAATTATATCGACATCAGTTTTTTTAACAATATCTAAATAATTCTTAACTATAAGTTTTTTATCAATCTTTATTTTTCTTTTTTTCTTTAAATTTTTTACAGCGACATATTTAATCGTTAAAGAAATATTATTACGCTCAATTAATAATTTTTTATTTTTTTTTAGGTAGTTATAAAGATATGAACCAATGTTACCTAAACCAATTAATGCAATATTATAATTTCTAACCATTGTAATTTTACTTTGTAAAAGTTGGATATTTTTTATTTTTAGTTTTTTCTAATATAACTGCATAAATTTCCTCAATTTTGCAAGTTTCAATTACTTTACATTTTTGCAATGCCTGTTCAATATTAATTTTTTCAACTGGCTTGGTTTCTTTAATAGTTGCTTTTTTTTCTAGTTGATTTTCCTCAACCGTATCTACTTTTTTTTTTCTTTTAATCTCAGTAATTTCTTTTCCAGGTTTTGTTTTATCTAGTTTTTTTTTAGATTTTGGGAGGCTTGCAACTTTGACCGGCTCTTTTTCTTTACCAAGATTATATTCAATTAAATCAACCACTTCTTCTTTTTCTTTCTCAGATAAAAAACTTATTTCAACAGATAAGTTATTTTCAAAATAAGTTTCAAATTCTTTTTTATTTTTACACGGATTTTCTCCACACATATAAACATAGTTTTTTGAACACCCCATTATTAATAAAAATACTAAAAAAAAATATAGTCTCATTTTAGTCCGTAATTTTCTTTTAAATTAAACATAAGATTCATATTTTGAATAGCTTGACCAGAAGCACCTTTGATTAAGTTATCAATTGAAGAAAATATAACAATTTGATTTTTTAATCTTGTTGAGCAAACAGAGATCTCACAATTATTAGTATTAAGGACACTCCCAGTACCTTGAGAATTATTAATTTTAGAAATTTTAATAAATTTATTTTTTTTGTATTCGCTTTTAAGGCAATTAATAACAGATTGGATTTTTTTATTTTTCTTTAATTCCAAATGTATAGTGGACATCAATCCTCTAAAAACTGGTAACAAATGTGGATTAAAAGTAAAATTAATTTTTCTTTTTGATATTTTATTTAATTGCTGAGCTATCTCGATGACATGTCTATGTTTTTCTATTCCATAGGCTTGGATCGAATGGTAAAAATTTTTATGCTTAAATTTCTTTTTATAATTTTTTCCTGCACCAGAATAACCAGACATAGAATCAATAACTATTTTATCTAAATTAATTAAATTCTTTTTTATCAAAGGAATAAGCGGTATTTGAATAGAAGTAGGATAACACCCAGGGTTAGCAATAATTCTATACTGTTGAATATTCTTCGCTTCCACTTCTGGAATAGAATATAGAGAGTCTTTAATTAGTTCCTTGGCTCTGTGACTGATTTGATACCATTGTTTGAAATTAATTGGGTTTGTTAGTCTAAAATCGGCTGATAAATCTATAAATTTTAAATGTTTGTAATTATATAACTGTTTTATTATTTTTTGAGCCTCACCATTTGGCAGTGCTAAAAACAAAATATCAACATTCAACCAATTAACAGTTTTTAAAGACTGAAGTTTAGGCAACTTTTTTTTTATTCTTTTATCAAAAATTTTTATGCTCTTACCTGCATTTGACGAAGAAATTAAATTTTTAATTTCTGCTTTATGATGCTTGGTCAATAGATGAATTAATTCCAAACCTGTAAAGCCAGTTGCACCAGCTATAGCAATTTTAATTTTATTATTCATTGAGTCTTTTATACCACCCAAAAAAATAATAACAAATTAAATGGTTATCTTTTAGAGAATTGAAAACTTCTTCGAGCTTTTCTGTGACCATATTTTTTTCTTTCAACTACTCGAGAGTCTCTAGTCACAAATTTTTCCTTTTTAAGTATCTTTTTTAAGTTTTCATCATGTAAAATTAAAGCTTTGGTTACCCCGTGAATAACTGCGCCCGCTTGCCCAGACATACCGCCACCTTTAACTGAACATTTAACATCAAAAGAGTCTTTGACATTAGTAATTTCTAATGGACGGGTTATATTCATTTGGTGTGTTGGCCGTTTGAAATAATCATTCATTTTAAGACCGTTAACATAAAAATTTCCTGTTCCGTTTTTTAACCATATCTTTGCAATTGAGGATTTTCTTTTACCGGTAGCATATTTTGAATTTGAAAAATCTAATTTTAATTTTTTTGTTTTCTTAATTTGATTTGTATTTGTTGTTACTTCAGACATTAGATTAATTTCTGTAATTTTTTTTATTTGCTTTTGCAAAATCTAAAGCGATGATTTTTTGAGAATCATGAGGATGTTTATCCCCTTTATAGATTTTAAGTTTTGTCATTTGTTTTTTTGACATTGGTCCAAGAGGCATCATTCTTTTTACAGCAAGTCTTAATATTTCTTCGGGCTTACCTTTAGATTTAAAAATACTAGGTGTTTCAAATTTGATTCCACCTGGATGACCCGTATGTCTATAATATTTTTTATCTTTATGTTTTTTTCCAGTAAAAACAATTTTTTCAGCATTAGTGACAACAACAAAATCTCCGTTATCTTCATGTGTATTGAACTGAGCTTTATTTTTACCTCTTAAAATCTTACTAATCGTTGCAGCCAAACGGCCCACAACAGCATTTGCTCCGTTAATCAATACCCATTTTTTATTGAGTTCTTTATGCTTAATAAATGGTGTCATAATAATGGCGATACTTACAAAGCTTTTTAAACTAAGTCAATATAAAATACTTAATTATAAAAATTAATAATCTTTTAATGAGTAATAATACATACGAATACTAGTCAATATAAGAAATATTCCCAAAATTTGGTGGGTGGATGCCATATAAATATTTACATTAGTAAAAAGCACTAAAATTCCAAAAGTTACTTGTGCAGTAATTAAAAATAAAAAAGAAAAATAATTATAATATAATTTTTTTTTCTTCTTAATAAATATTTTATATCCAACATAGAATGTTAACATCATTATCAGATAAGCAAATGTTCTGTGAAGAAATTGTACAAAACTTGGTTGATCTAAATTTATATTATTAAGGCTTAAATCATCAGGAAAAAAATAACCATTCATGGTAGGCCAGGTTTGATATATTTTACCGGCATCTAAACCTGACACAAAAGCGCCAAGGATAATTTGAATAAACAATATCAAAATTAATAAACGAACTTCTGAATGATTAGAATAACTTTTAAATAAGTTTATGTTTGTTTTATTATTTATATTTAAAATAAACCAAAAAATTAATGTGGTTATAATAAAAGCAGATAATAAATGTAAAGCTAATCTATAATGACTGACGGTGACAGAATTATTAAGTCCACTCTTAACCATTAGCCAACCGATAATTCCTTGAACAATAATAAGTAAAAAAATTAAAGATAAATAATTCGAAGATGTTCTTGATAATTGTTTGGTAACTTTAAAATAAATAAAAAAAATTAGAAAAAATAAGCCTAAAAATCTTGCAAGCATTCGATGAGCATATTCCCATAGAAAAATTATTTTGAATTCTTCTAGATTCATATTTGAATTTAATAATTGAAATTGAGGTATTGTTTTATATTTATAAAAATACTCATTCCACTCATTCAAACTTAAGGGAGGGAGTATACCTTTAAATAATTCCCATTCCGTTATAGATAATCCTGATTCAGTTAACCTGGTTAGTCCACCAATAAGGATAATAGAAATTACAATTAAAAAGGATAAGTTAATCCAAAATTTAAATAAATGTTCATCAAATTTACTTTTAAATGTATTCATTAATTTTATATAATCATGATGTTACTATAAAAATTAAAATTTTATGAACAAACAATTGACGCAGATTAGAATAAAACTTGATAAGATTGATTTAAAAATTTTGAAACTAATTAAATCAAGGCAATTGTTAGTTAATCAAGTTATTAAAACTAAAAAATCAAAAAATAAAATTATAGATAAAAAAAGAATAAGACAAATTTTAATTAAGATTAAAAAAAATTCAAAAAGAATTGGGGTAAATACATTGGTGGCTGAAAAGATTTGGAAACAAATGATTAATGCTTTTATAGCTTATGAATATAAGTATTTTAAAAAATATCGTAAATAAAATAATTATTTACTGTGGGGTGGAAGTTTTTTTTCAACAAAAACTTCATGTTTTCTAGTTTCGGGATTATATTTTTTGAATGAAAGTTTGTTTTTCGCTTTTTCACCTTTAGTAGGTTTTTTAACGTAATAGTAAAATGCACTATCAGGTTTCGCTTCAGGAACTAGTCTAACTTTTAACGTGCTTTTTTTTGCCATTTATTTTTTAAATTTTTTAATTTTTCGTTTAATAACTTTAACTTAAACTGTAAATTAGTTTTTAAGTTATCCTTATCTACATTGTTTTGGTTTAGTTCGTCAAGCCCATATTTTCTCTTTTTAAAAAAGTTTTTAGCACCTGAAATTGAATATTTTTTGTTTTTTAGAAGAAAAATTATTTTTTCAATTTCAATTAATGACTTGTAGTTATAGTACTTTCTTTTATTAATAATCTTATAAGGTTTGATATTAGTAAAATTTTTTTCCCAAAATCTAAATGTATACGGCTTAATTTTAATATCAGGATACTTTTCATTTAGGTATTTTATTATTGAACCGACAGTATATAATTTTGTATAGCTACTCATTATTTATCAAATGTATTAATTTTTTTGCTGGATGAAAGTTAATTACTTTTCTTGATTTAATTACATGCTCTTTCTTTGTTTTAGGGTTTCGTCCTAATCGATTTTTTTTGATAATCTGAGCAAATGATCCAAAATTTTTAATCTTTGTTTTTTTTTTATTTAAAAGCAAAAGGTTTAAATAATAAATTAAATTCTCATTAAATTCTTTAATTAGAGTTTCACTTAATCCAGTTTTTTTTGAAATAGATTTATTAAGATCTTTTTTTTTAAAATTATCTGGTAACTCACTCATTAAGGTTCGCTTTAATTTTTTTCATCAAATCACCACGAACTATTTTGTAACACAAATCTATAGAATAATAAAAGCCAAGACTATCTGTGGCCCCATGACTTTTAACAACTGGACCGTTTAAACCTAAAAAAATAGCACCATTAAAACGCCGCGGATCTAAACGTTCTTTAAATTTTTTAAGTGAGAAATAAGAAAAAATTAAAGAAAATTTTGACAGCCAGCTACTTAATAAATATTTCTTCAAATTGTCTGTTATAAATTTAGCTGTACCCTCAGCAGTTTTTAAAGATATATTTCCAGTGAATCCATCAGTAACAATTACATTGGACTCACCATAGGTAATTTTATTTGGTTCAATATATCCATTAAATTTAAAAATATTTTTTTGGCTAACAATATCTAACTTCTGAAAAGCTTTTTTTAATGTTTCAGTACCTTTCATTTCTTCTGAACCGATATTTAATAATGCAGCTTTTGGTTCCTCGTTTGGAAATATCGATTTAAATAAAGCAGCACCCATTTCAGCAAATTCAACTAAATTATTTTCATCACATTCTACGTTTGCACCTAAGTCCAATACAACATTAAAGCCTTTTTCATTAGGCCACAGAGCAGCTAAAGCAGGTTTTTTAACACTATCAATCATTTTTAAAATCATTCTTGATATGACTAACATTACTCCCGTATTTCCTGCTGAAAGACTTATGTCTGCATTTTTTTTAGTTTGTGCCTCAATAGCATTCCACATACTGCTGTCTTTTGAATTTTTTATTGCAGTTAAAGGTGTATCTTCGTCGGAAACAACAGAAGATGCTTTAAAAATTTCAATTTGATCATGCTTGTAAATATTATTTTTTTTGAGTTCCGATATAATATTTTCTTCTTCACCATGTAACTGAATAATGAAATCGTTAGATTTATTTTTCTTGATGAATAAAGCTACTCCTTCTATACACTTTGCAGGAGCGTTCTCACCACCCATAGCATCAATTGAAATCACAATTTTGTTTGTCATTCGTTATAGTGTAATTTATTACAGGTCTAAAATTTTTTTACCGTTGTAAAAACCTGTTTTAAGATCAACATGGTGAGATAGTCTATATTCACCAGTTTTTTTATCCTCAATAATATTGACTTTTTTTACTGCGTGATGAGATCTACGCATGTTTCTTTTTGATTTAGAAGTTTTTCGTTTAGGTACAGCCATAGTTTTTAATAATTTATGTGTCCTTCTATCATACTTTCGCTTTTAAGTTCAAAGCATATTTTATAATAGTTTTCAAAATAATTAGAGACGATTTCACGCTTAGAATTGTTTAATTTTGAATTTTTGCATAAATAATACTCAAATAAGCCTATGTTGAAATTAAAATTATCACTTTTTGAATTTTGATCAATTTTTAAAAGAATATCATAAAAACATTGATTAAGAACTTTCATTTTTTTATTTACTGAAACATCACCTAATCCAAGCTCTCTTAAGTGATATTCAATATTTTGAAACATATTGTCGTATATATTTTGAGGAAAATTTGAATATGATTTAACTTTGAATACTTTCAGAATTATTGAAAAATGAAAAAAAATTAAGTAAACCCGTGTTTCTGCAGTATCTTCTAATTTTATATCTTCATAAAAAAAAATTTTTCGTGAAAATTCAACAAGTTTATTATACAAACTATTATGATTTTTATTGTAATTAGAAAACATATATTTAATTTTATTATCTTATCTTTTCTCTTATTAAATACCGCTTGTCAATTAAGAGATCCTACTCAAACGCACGGAATAAATTTTTTAGAAAATAGAGAAAAACAATTGATTTTAACTGAAACAAATAAAAATGATACAATTAAAATTTTAGGACAACCCCATATAATTTCAGTTGATGACAAAAATACATGGATTTATATCGAAAGAGTCAAATCAAAAGGACCTATTTATAAACTTGGTAAAGAAGTTCTGCTGGTAAATAATATCTTAGAATTAAAATATGATTTGTACGGAATTCTAAAAGAAAAAAATTTTTATGATAAAGAGGACATGAAAGATATTGCTTACAATAAAAATGAAACAATTAATGATATTTCACAAGAAAGTTTTGTTAGTGGCTTACTTCAATCTTTAAGAGAACGAATGTATGGTCAGAAAAAAAATTAATGCGCAATAACTGCTAACAACAATAAAGCTACAATATTTGTTATTTTAATCATTGGATTAACAGCAGGACCAGCAGTATCTTTGTAGGGATCCCCTACTGTATCACCTGTGACGGCAGACTTATGAGCTTCAGATCCTTTACCACCAAATTTACCGTCCTCGATATATTTTTTTGCATTATCCCACGCACCGCCTCCGGCTGTCATAGAAATTGCAACAAACAAACCTGTTACTATTACGCCTAATAACATTGCACCCAAAGATGAAAGAGCGGACTCAATTCCGCCTATTGGTAAAATTATAAAATAAAGAACTATCGGAGATAATACTGGTAATAAAGATGGGATTACCATTTCTTTAATAGCAGCTTTAGTTAAAAGATCCACTAGTCTACCATAGTCAGGTTTACGTTTACCTTTCATTATTCCTGGTATGCTTTTAAATTGTCTTCTCACTTCAATAACAACAGCACCACCTGCTCGACCAACGGCTTGCATTCCCATTGACCCAAATAGATAAGGAAGCATTCCTCCAACTAATAATCCAATCACTACGAACGGATTTGATAAATCAAAACTCACATTGATATTTTCTAAAGCTGATCCACTTACATTTGAGAAAAATTTTATATCTTCAGTGTATGCAGCAAATAATACCAATGCACCTAAACCTGCAGAACCAATTGCATAACCTTTCGTTACTGCTTTTGTTGTGTTACCTACAGCGTCTAAAGCATCAGTAGTCTTTCTTACATTTTTTGGTAATTTTGACATTTCAGCTATACCACCAGCGTTATCAGTTACTGGACCATAAGCATCTAGAGCAACTACCATTCCGGTAAGTGCTAGCATAGATGTGACTGCAATAGCTATACCGAATAATCCCGCTAAATGATTAGTATATAAAATTCCTGCAACAATAATTATTGCGGGGATTGCTGTTGCCTCCATTGAAACTGCTAAGCCCTGAATTACGTTAGTTGCGTGACCTGTAGTTGAAGCACTTGCTACTGATTTAACTGGTCTATAGTTGGTTCCAGTATAGTATTCAGTTACCCAAATTATTAAACCAGTAATAACTAGACCAGCAATTCCACAAATATATAAATCTAAACCTGTAAACGATTTAGAATTTATTGAATATAATTGATCCAAACCAATTACGGCATTTGTAACTGGATATAAAATTAATAAAGAGAGAATAGCTGTAGCAATAAAACCTTTATATAATGCTCCCATTATATTTTTATTTTTGCCAAGCCTCACAAAGAAAGTTCCAATAATTGAAGTAACTATACATGAACCACCGATCGCTAAAGGATAGATCATCATATTAAAATCATTCATAAAAAAGATAGATGCCAAAACCATTGTTGCAACAATTGTTACAGCATATGTTTCAAATAAATCAGCAGCCATACCTGCACAATCGCCAACATTATCACCCACATTGTCAGCTATTACAGCTGGATTTCTTGGATCATCTTCAGGTATACCAGCCTCGACTTTTCCAACTAAATCTGCTCCAACATCAGCACCTTTAGTAAAGATACCTCCACCAAGTCTAGCGAATATTGAAATTAAGGAAGCTCCAAATCCTAATGCTACAAGAGCATTTACTATTTCTCTTTGATCGACTCCCTGTAAAACTAAAATATAATAATAAATTGTAATTGCCAATAAGGCTAACCCAGCAACTAACATTCCTGTTACTGCGCCAGATTTAAATGCAACTGAAAGACCAGATTGTAAATCTTTTCTAGAGGCCTCAGCTGTTCTAACATTAGCTTGAACGGATATCAGCATACCTACATAACCTGCAATTCCAGATAATGCGGCACCAATTAAATAACCTAACCCGACTAATAAACTGAAAAAATAACTTACTAAAATTAAAACAACCACACCAACAATAGCTATTGTTTTATACTGACGATTTAAATAAGCTTTTGCGCCAACTTGAATTGCGTTAGCAATATCTTGCATTTTTTCATTTCCAGCACTTTTTGATAAAATGTCTTTAGATGCAATAAAGCTATAAAATATAGCTAGTAATCCTGTAAAGATAATTAAATAAAAATTTTCAAAATTGGTCATTACGTAAAATAGAACATGGCATACATGACAAATAAGTCTCCAAAAATCAAGTATTATTAATCAAAAATTATGCAGATAACCCATATTATTGGCATTAATTACATGCTCTTTATTATCATTATCTATCAAAATAACGTTTTTCCTTCTATTTGACACAACGTCCCCGATCAAAGTTACTTTAGTTTTACTTCTTTTTGCATAATTACTAATTTTATTTCGGTTTGATTTATGAGCAGTAAATAATATCTGATAATCGTCGCCAAACATAAAATCCTTTCTTTTATTGTATTTTTCATGACCGTTAAATAAACTCAAATTTTTTGTAAATGGAATTTTAGAAAAATTTAAACGAGCGCTTTTATTTGAAGCTTCGCAAATATGTTTTAAATCTATGTAAATTCCATCTGATACATCAACCGCAGAAGAAGCAAACAATGGTAAGAATTTTGAAAATCTATAAGGTAAATTAGGTTTTAAATATTCTTTTATTGCAAATTTCTTATTTTTTGTAGATATCTTATTTTTTAAGTGTAAATAACCATAATATGCACTCCCAATATTTCCAGTCACATAGATATCGTCACCAACTTTTGCTCCAGATCTTAGTATTACTTTTTTTTTTAAAGGATAACCAATTATAGTAAATGAAATAGAAAATTTATTTGATTTAACAATGTCTCCACCTCCTAAATTGATTTTATACTTTTTTTGTTCTGACTTTAAAATACGATAAAAATCATTCAACCAAGAATGATTAATTTTTTTGAGGTTAAGATTTAAAAAATAAAAATTAGGTTGAACTCCTTTACAAATAATGTCTGATATTGATGCTCTTAGAGTTTTGAATAAAAAATTAGAAGGTTTTTTTGAATTAAAGAAATGAACCCCTTCAATATAAGTATCTGTTGATACAACAATTTTTTTTTTATTATCAAAAAAAACATCATCTGTGAGGTTTAAAGAACTTGGACTATTTAAAGTTAACTTTTTAAAATATTTATTTATAATTTCACTTTCAGTTATCATTTATTCTCAAATTTTTTGAAATTTTGTCCAATATTGCATTTACATATTGTACCTGGGAATTATTTAAAAAAAGATTAGCCGTTTTGACATATTCTGAAATGATTACTTTTGTTGGCGTGTTATGCTGAAAAATCAATTCATAAACCGCAGCTTCAATTATAATTTTTACTATTTTATCAGATTTATTATCTTTAAAATCATTATTTAAGAAACTATTAATTTTTTCATCAATTAATTCTTGCCTCTCGAGAACACCGTTGACTACATTCTTAATTAAAGTCTTATATCTATTTTTTTCAAAAATAATTTTAGCTTCTTTATCAATTTTTTTTGAATAAAGTTTTTGAATTATATTTACTCTTGCTGACATTATCTAACAATCATTCAATTAAATATTAAGTAAATGTATTGCGGCATTAGCCGCCTCTTTACCACGATTTAAACGTGAGCTTATTTTAGAACGTGCAATTGCTTGTGATCTGTTTTTACAGAATAAAATACCCATTCCAACTGGTTTATTATAATCTAAAGACAACTTAGATATTTGATTAATAATAACGTTAGATATTAAATCAAAATTATAAGTTTGACCTTTTATGACGCAACCCAGCACAATAAATAAATCATATTTTTTTATGTATTTTTTTAAAGCAAAAGGTATTTCGTAGGATCCGCTGACATTTTTTTCTTTAAATGAAATTTTTCTTAATTTCAAAATATTTTTAGCTCCTTGTTTTAACCCTTTAGTAATTTCAGGATAATATGTGGAACTGATTATTAATGCTCTCATAAATTATTTGTAATCTCCTGTTTAACAATTTTTATATCAAAACCTTTTAAACCTATTATATTTTTTCTAGATCTTGAAACTAAAATAATTTTTTTAACGCCCAGTTTTTTTAAAATTTGGGCCCCAATACCGTATTGCCTAAGAGTATTAGTTTTATCATTTTCTACAATATCTTTTTCTTTTTTATTTATCATAACGAAAACAAATTTTTTATACTTATTTAAATATTTCAGCGTTTTAAATACTCCTTTGAAGTTAGGTTTTTTATTAAAATTAACTGCTATATTTGCTTTAGCAAATACTCTCACTCGAACAGGATCTTTACCGCTAATATTACCTTTTGCGAACACGTAATGCTCTAAACCATCTAAATTGTTCTTATAAATTTTTAAATCAATTTTTCCATGATTAGAAAAATTAAAAATTTTTTGTGAAATTAATTTAATAAAATTTTCTGTCTTTAATCTAAATGCTATTAAATCTTCTATACTAGCAATTTTAATTTTGTGCCTTTTACCAAATTTAATTAGATCATTTAATCTAGCCATTCTGCCGTCATCATTCAAAACTTCACAAATGACTGCACTTGGATTTAAATTTGCTAATTTTGAAATATCTACTGAGGCCTCAGTGTGACCTGCTCTTTCTAAAACGCCACCATTTTTTGATACTAACGGAAAGATGTGACCTGGTGTTGAAATATCCCTTGATGATGATTTGGGTTTGATTGCAACTTTAATTGTTTTTGCCCTATCAAAAACTGAAATTCCGGTGGAAACACCTTTTCTAGACTCTATAGAAACTGTGAAAGCAGTTTGAAATCTTGACTTATTACTCATAGTCATAAGCTTAAGGTTTAACTGCTTAATTTTTTTTTTAGTTAACGCTAAACAAATTAGTCCTCTACCATGCTTTGCCATAAAATTAATATGTTTAGATGTGCATTTTGAGCCAGGGATTATCAGGTCTCCTTCATTTTCTCTGTTATGGTCATCGACTAAAATAAATAATTTTCCTTTTTTTGCGTCTTGAATAATTTCTTTAATACTTGCTAACTTTGTCATAATTAATATTTAATTTTTCAACTTATTAAAATGTTTACTGACCAAATCATATTCAATGTTAACATGATCACCTTTTTTTAATGCACCTAAATTAGTCCAGTTCAATGTGTGAGGAATGATCAATACCTCAAAGTTTTTTTTAGTAAAGTTGTTAATAGTTAAAGATACTCCGTTTATTCCTATTGATCCTTTATAAATCAACAAAGATAAATTTTTTTGATTGGCACCAATAACAAACTTTTTACTCTGACCATAATTTTTTACACTTTTAATTGTTGAAATTTCATCAATATGCCCGGTTAAAAAATGACCTGCAATTTCTTGACCATATTTTAATGATTTTTCTAAATTTATAACTGAATTTTTCTTTTGGTATTTAAAATTTGTTCTCTTTAAAGTCTCAGCAGACAAATAAAATTTAGATACATTCTTTTTGTGTTCTAAAAGCGTTAAACAGGCACCATTACACGCAAATGATGAACCTATATCTTTCTTAGTTATTTTTAAACTAGACCTTAAAAATAAATATAAACCTGATTTTGTTTTTTCAGTTTTAAGTATTTTTGCTGTTTTATAAATTATCCCGTTAAACATTTTGAAGTTTTAAAAAATATAATATATCACCCGATAAATTCACTCTTACCTTGTTAAGATTATTAATTTTTACCCTTTTAAGAAAAGCAGATGATGCATAATTTGTACCATATTTTAAGAGTTTATTTTTTGACATAAACAAATATAAATTATGTATCTTGCGCTCTTTGATGCAATAATTAAAAAAAGTAAGTCCAGCTTCTATTAAAATTCTACGATAGCCCATGTTAAAGATCTTTCTTATCATTTGAGAAAAATCATAATTATGATCTATTAAATATATTTTGCAGTCTTTAAATTTTTTGCTTTTAAAATAAGACGAAAATATAATTTTTTTATTTTTGTTTTTTTTAAATATATTTAAATTTTCTGTCATTTTGTTGTTTCTATCGATAATGATAATATCAGGAGATTTATGCTCAAGTCCCTCTATTCTGCAATTAAGTATTGAATTATCGCTAATGACAGATTTGCTTGTAGTTAAAATACAATCATGTTGAGATCTTAAAAATTGAGCGATTTTTAAAGATTGTAAGTTGGTAATATATTTAGACTTTTTATTGACTGAAAAATAATCTTTAGAAATAGCTAATTTATAATTTATCAAAGGTAAACTTTTATTCTTATTTAAACGATAACTTTGATAAATTTCATTTGCGAAACTTTTTAAAATATTAGTTTTAGTTTTAATTTTTGCTTTTTTTAAAATTTTAATAGATTTTTTTCTAGTGCGCACATCATAATCGAATAAAGAAAAATTAACTTTTTTAATTTTTTTTTTTTTAATCAGTCTTACACATGGAGGTGTTTTACCAAAATGAGTACAGGGTTCTAAAGAGGCGTATAAGTTTGCATTTTTAAAATTTATTTTTTTGTTTAGAGCATTATATTCAGCATGGGGTCTACCATCTATATTCGTAACACCTGAAGAGATCACACTGTTATTTTTTTCAATAATGCATCCAACTGAAGGATTGCTTTTGGTAGAACCTAAGTTTTGTTTTGCTAGTTCAAGTGATAAAAACTGATAGATATTTTCTTTATTCCGATTTATAAACATTTAAGTTGCCTACGAATTGTTCAAAGTCTTTTGCCTCTTTAAAATTTTTATAAACTGAAGCAAATCTTACGTATGCAACTTGATCTAAGTGAGCTAAGCCTTCCATGATAAACTTACCAATAGTAGCGGTTGGAATCTCACTTTCACCTAAACCTTCTAAATTTCTTACTATTTTAGATATAAATTTTTCTATGGTTTCACTATCAATGGGACGTTTTCTAAGAGAGATCCTAATAGATTTAGAAATTTTATCTCTATCAAAGGGCGCTCTTTTACCGTTGCTTTTAATGACTGTGAGTTCTTGAAATTGCACTCTTTCGAAAGTGGTAAATCTTTCTTTCCTGTCACAACCGCAAAGTCTTCTTCTTCTGATTGCTGTGCCATCTTCTGTGGGTCTAGAGTCCACGACTGAAGTATCTTTTTCTCTACAAAATGGGCAAAGCATATAGTTATTATAGATAGATTAATTACTATATATAGGAAAAGATGTACATAGTTTAATTACTTCTTTTTTAACGTCGTTTTCGACCTGAGAATTGTTCTCAGGATTTTGAGCTAAACCGTTTAAAACAGTAGAAATTAATTTTCCAATAATATCAAATTCTTTTTTACCAAATCCTCTAGTAGTTCCTGCTGGTGTACCTAAACGAATTCCTGAAGTAATCATTGGACTTTGCGTATCAAAAGGGATTCCATTTTTATTACAGGTAATGTTTGCTCGACCTAAACTTTCTTCTGCTAGCTTACCGGTAATTTTTTTATCTCTTAAATCTAAAAGCAATAAATGAGTGTCGGTCCCACCAGAAAATATTTTAAATCCATTTTTAATTAATGACTCCGACAAACTTTTTGCATTATTAACTACATCTTGTGCGTATTTTTTAAAACTTTCATCCAAAGCTTCTTTAAAGCAAACTGCTTTTGCAGCAATTACATGCATTAAAGGTCCTCCTTGAAGACCAGGAAATACTGCTGAATTAAATTTTTTAATTAATTCTTCACTATTGGTTAAAATAATTCCACCACGGGGACCTCTTAAAACTTTATGGGTCGTTGAGGTAACAACATCAGCAAATTCAGTTGGATTAGGGTAAACGCCACCAGCAACTAATCCTGAAAAGTGAGCCATATCAACCAACAAAAAAGCACCAACATTGTTTGCAATATCTCTAAATTTCTTAAAGTCAATAATTCTTGAATAGGCACTGCCGCCAGCAATTATAATTTTAGGCTTGGTTTCTTCAGCTAACTTGTTAATTTTATCGTAATTTATTAAACCAGTTTCTTCATCAACATCATAATGAACTGCGTTAAACCATTTTCCAGACTGAGCAGGTTTAGCGCCATGGGTTAAATGTCCTCCTGAATTTAAACTCATCCCGAGCGTTGTATCACCTGGTTTTAACAAAGCTAAATATACTGCACCATTTGCTTGAGCTCCTGAATGCGGTTGCACATTAGCAAACTTACATTTAAAAAGTTTCTTTGCTCGTTCAATGGCTAAGGTTTCAGCAACATCTACATATTCACATCCACCGTAATATCGCTTACCAGAATAACCCTCGGCATATTTATTTGTCATCACCGAACCTTGTGCTTCGAGAACTGCTCTTGAAACAATATTTTCTGAAGCAATCAATTCAATTTGGTTTTGTTGACGATTTAATTCTTTATTAATTGAAGATGAAATTTCTGTGTCATAGTCAGCAAGATTTTGATGAAAAAAACTTTTTAATATGTCGTTTTTATAATTTTCTTTGCTCATTTTATTTTTTTTATTCTTCTTAAATGTCTTCCACCATCAAATTTAGTAGTTAAAAATTTCTTAATGATTTTAACAGCCTTATCTTTTGACAACATTCGTGCACCCATAGTTATAATATTTGCATTATTATGTTGTCGAGAAAGACTTGAGGATTTTAGATCATTGCATAGAGCTGCCCTAACTTTGTTTGATTTATTAGCTGCGATAGACATACCTATACCAGAACCACAAACAAGAATACCTACTTCACTTTTTTTAGATGAAACTCTATTAGCAACTTTCTTCGCATAATCAGGGTAATCGACAGATTTTTTTTCAAAAGGACCTAGATCTATCGTTGAAACATTATTGTTTATTAAATAATTTTTTAAGAACTCTTTCAATTCATAACCTGCATGATCAGAGGCAATTGAAATAGTGCTAAATAAAGACTTGAACATATATTAATTAATCCTATCTGCTTGAAACATTGACTTTAGTCATAGTATAATTTTATTTTAAAATAATCAATTTAAACTAGTTTATATTAAATAATTATTTGTGAATTTAAAAATGACAAAAATAGGAAATTTTCCAAAGAGCAGGTTAAGAAGATTAAGAGACAGTAATTGGATTAGAGAGTTAGTTTCTGAAAACAACCTCTCCGTTAGTGATTTAGTTTTACCAATTTTTATAAGAGAAGGTAAAAATAAGATTGAAGCGATTAAAAGCATGCCTGGCGTTTATCGTTACTCGATAGATAGAGCTCTAAAATTGATCGATAGTGCGGAAAAAAATGGAATACCTATGGTAGCTCTATTTCCTGCTACTCCAAAAAAATTAAAAAATAATTTGGGCACTGAAGCTTTAAATGAAAATAATTTAATTTGTAAAATGTTGAGAAAAACTAGGAGAAATAACAACATTGGAATAATGACTGATGTAGCTCTAGATCCTTATACTTCCCACGGGCACGATGGGATCTTAAAAAATGGAAAAATTTTAAACGATGAAACAAATAGCATATTAATAAAACAAGCTATTCTGCAAGCTGAAATGGGTTCAGATGTTATAGCTCCGTCAGACATGATGGATGGCAGAATTGGTTTAATTAGAAAAGCTTTGGATAAAAATAAACTCAAAGAAACTAAATTACTTTCTTACGCTGTTAAATATGCTTCTAATTTTTATGGTCCTTTTAGAGATGCTGTTGGTTCAAAGAAAAGCCTTAAGGGTGATAAAAAAACTTATCAAATGGATTTTAGAAATATGAGTGAGTCTATACGTGAAGTAGCTATGGATGTTAAAGAAGGTGCAGATATGATTATGGTAAAACCCGGGTTGCCTTATTTAGATATCATTACAAAAATTAAAGATAATTTTAAATTACCAATTTTAGCTTATCAAGTATCGGGTGAATACACTTTATTAAAGCAAGGCATTTTAAATAAAACAATTGGAACTGAAGCGATCATAGAAAGCCTTTATTCTTTTAAAAGAGCGGGTTGTTCAGCTATAATAACATATTTTGCTTTAGAAATAGCAAAACAATTAAAGAAAAATTAAAAGTATTTCTCAAGAACGTTCCTGGCAGCAGGTAAAGTTGCACGATTAGGAATAAAAAATTTATGCAACATAAATTGTTTTAAAAAAACAAGACCATCCTTAATTTCTTGATTAGAAAGTTGGATATTATTATTGGTTTGAATAAGGTAATCAGGTATTTGATATTTTACTTGATCAACTATTAAATTTTTATTTTTGCTGTCATTGGTTAAATTTTCAACATTTTCAATGTTTATTCCGTAACCAATTTCACTAAGTATTAATAATTCAATTTTAAGATAATAATAAACCCAATTAGGATGATCTAAATTCTTAATTAAATTATCTACTGCAGTAAATATTTTTTTATAAGGCTGATATTCTGGCAAAAAGATATTTAAAAGGGATGTTAATGAATTGAGTGCAATCGTTCTTTCTTTATCATCAAAATATTTAACAGCATTGGGAGTTATAATTTCTACTTTAAAATAACCAGGTTTGTTTTGTCCTTTAGAATTAAAAATTAGATGTAACAAATTTGAATTTTGTAAATAATTTTTGATCTTTCTTGAATTGCCACCATAAATTATTCCACCAACTTTGCCGTATTCATTAGTAAAAAAATTGGCAATTATTGAATTTTCTCTAAACTTATTTTTTGAGATTAAATAACCATCACACTGCCAATTCATATTAAATTTTAAGATCTAATAAAAGTTTTTTAGCTGCATTTTGTTGTGCAATTTTTTTGGATGCCCCTACGCCTGTAAATTTTTTTGAATTCTCTATCTGAACTTGTACTTTAAAAATTGGTTTATGCTGAGGGCCACTTTGATTAAAAAATTTATATTTTGGCAATATTTTATATTTTTTTAAACTATATTCCTGAAGTTTTGTTTTAGAGTCTACAACAGCGACGGTAGACTTATCTAAATATTTCTTCCAATTGCCTAGGACAAATTTTTCTACCTCTTTATAATTTTGATCTAAATAAATTGCACCTACTACTGCTTCCAAACAATCACTAATAATTTTATCATTGGTTCTGTTTAGTCCAATATAAGAAGAACCTAGAAACATATAATCCTTAAGTTTTAAATTTTTGGCAATTTTAGCGCAGGTAAATCGATTAACTAAATTAGCAAATTTTTTATCTAAAATGCCTTCATTATCTTTTGAAAAATTAGTTAAGAGATATTTAGAAATTATTAAACCAATCACACGGTCACCTAGAAATTCTAGTTTTTCATTATTATCTTCTTTGTTAAAACTTTTATGCGTTAAAGCAGTTTTTAAAAGATCAAAATTTGTAAATTTAATTCCAATCTCTTTTTGTAGTTCGTCTAGTTTTTTATTTGTCATAATGTTTTGAATAATCTTTCTAATCTAAATGATCTGTGTAAATTGAATATATTAAACATGCTCCCTTTAAGAGTGTCATTAGAAAAGAAGATAATACTAGCTTTACCCACTAAATTTTCTTTGGGTATAAAACCTACTGAACTTAAAAAACGACTATCTTTTGAGCAGTCTCGATTGTCACCTAACATAAAATAATGACCACTTGGTACAACATAAACATCAGTATTTTTGATAGATCCAGAATTTAGATAAGCAGTTAAATGTGTAATTTGAGTGTCAAGTTGTTCTTCATAGACTGTGGTCTCTATTCCTCTCTCGCCACATCTAATTTCAGTTTGCAGTTCGCTTTTATTTTTTGAGATTTTTTGCTCATTGATAAATAAATCGCCATCTTTAAACTGTATCTTGTCACCAGGAAACCCTACTAATCTTTTTATATAATCAGTCCTATTATCGGCAGGGGTCTTAAAGACAACAAGATCTCCTTTTTTTGGTTCAGTAAAAAAAATTCTATCACTCATTATTGGTGGACTAAAAGGAAAGGAATGTTTGCTATAACCGTAACTATATTTGTTTACAAAAATTCTATCGCCAATCAATAAAGTGGGTTCCATCGATGAAGAAGGAATATAAAAAGGTTGAAATAGTAAAGATCTTATTAATATAGCAATTATTAACGCATAAAATAAAGTTTTAAGATTATCTATAACTACTGAGAAAAACTTATTCATATTAAAATTGCTACCATAGCAATGGCGCAATACTTTTCGTCCGCCAAACTTAATAATAATTTAAATTTTTTATTTTTTAATTTTTTTTTTAATTTTATTAAAGTTTGCCCTTTTATGTTTAATGAGGGTGCTCCTTTTAAATTATTGGAGACGTAAATATCATTAAAGTTTATACCTGATCTAATACCGGTTCCTAAGGCTTTAGCAAAAGCTTCTTTGGCGGCAAATCTTTTGGCATAACAATTCAATTTTAATTTCTTTTTTTGACAATGTTTTATTTCGCTGTTTGAGAAAACTCTTTCCAAAAAATTCTTGTTTGAAATATTATTTTTAAATCTTCTGGTATCAACAATGTCTACACCAATATTAAATAGTCTCATTAATTTAAAATACTCTTGAATTTTTTAATAGTTTTGCTTAGACCTTCAAAAATTGACTCTCCAATTAAAAAATGTCCTATATTATATTCCTCAATGCCATTAATTTTTTTTAAGATTTTGGCAGACTCGAAAGTTAATCCGTGACCAGCGTGCACCTCTAGATTCAAGTTATTTGCTAATTGAACAGCTTGTTGAAGTTTCAATATTTCATTTTTAAAAGAGCGACTTTTTAATTTTTTTTCATTTACTAATTTACACAAGACACCCGTATGAAATTCTACACAATCAGCTTGTAGCATTTTTGCTAAAGTCACAGATTTTAATTCAGGCTCAATAAATAAACTAACCCGGGAATATTTTTTTATTTTGGTTACAAATTTTTTTAAATAATTAGTTTTAAATTCAAGATTGAGTCCACCCTCAGTTGTTATTTCTTTTCTCTTCTCCGGAACTAAGCAAATAAAGTTGGGTTTGTGCTTTAATGCTATCTTTAGCATTTCATTGGTAGCGGCTATTTCTAAGTTTAGAGGAATCCTTAGTTTCTTTTTAATAATCTTTAAATCAGAGTCTTTAATATGACGACGATCCTCACGTAAATGTATGGTTACAGAGTTAGCTTTACATTTCTGGGCAATTAACGCTGCCCGTAATGGACTTGGATAATTTTCCCCTCTGGCATTTCTTACTGTCGCCACGTGGTCAATATTAACCCCTAAACGAATATTAGTTTTCATTTAAGTCCTCTGCTCCCAGGTTTTATTGGTTTAATCTTTTTTAAAAAGGACGGTAATTTTTTAGGATGATAAGTTGGAATTGTTAGATCAACTTGAGAAACTATCTTTTTACCTATTAATTTTTTTTTATGTGATCGATTTATTAAACAAGCAAAACCTAATAATTTTGCTCTCGATTTTTTAATCAGTTTGTTGCATTCGCTGCTTGATTTGCCAGTCGTGATCACATCTTCAACGATTAAGACTTTTGAATTTTTTAAAATTTTAAAACCCCTTCTCAATTCAAACTTACCTTGTACTCGCTCAGCAAATATATTTGGAAGGTTTAAATTTCTTCCAATTTCGTATCCTAATATGACCCCTCCCATTGCTGGAGATAATATAAGGTCAATTTTTTTAAAACCTTTTCTTATTTTACTAGATAAACTTTTACATAAAGGTACTGCGTATTTTGGATGTCGAAATAACTGTGCACACTGCACATATTTTTCACTACGAAGACCTGATGATAATATGAAATGTCCTTCTAATAAGGCATTAGATTTTTTTAAAATTTTTAAAGATTCTTTCAATGAAAGCATTTTTCTTTCTTTTATGTCTTATTATTCGAAAATTCAAATTTTTTTCTTTAATTTG
>JAYPCI010000007.1:7872-50275 GCA_038124645.1 Candidatus Pelagibacteraceae bacterium | reverse complement strand
TTCCTAACTAAATTTAAATAAGTCTCAGATAAATTCTTTATTAAATCTGTAATTCTAAATTTATAATTATCTATTTGTGAAACTGGAGTTACCTCTGCTGCAGTTCCAGTTAAAAAACATCCCTCAAAATTACTCATTTCCTCAGGTAATATTTTTCTCTCATGAACTTTTACTTTCTTTGAAGTGGCTATTTCAATTATACATCTTCTAGTGATACCGTCTAAAAATGAATCGGGTATTGGAGTATGTAGTTCTCCATTTTTATCCTGAAAGAATATATTAGCACCTGTTGCTTCAGCAATATGCCCTTGTTGGTCTAACATTAACGCATCGTTAAAACCTTTACTTTCCGCCTCATGCTTTGAAAGCGTACATATCATATATAAACCTGCAGCTTTGGTATCCCAAGGAATAGAATTGGGATGGGGTCTTCGCCAATTTGCTGTCATAAGTCGGATACCCTCAGCTAATAATTTGGGATCAAAATATTTTCCCCAATCCCATGTTGCTATTGCAGTGTATGTGGTATTTTTTTGTGCTGAAATTGCCATCATCTCACTTCCGCGCCATACCACAGGTCGAACATAACCATTTAAAACCTTTTGTGTTTTAACTATTTCTATTGAAGCTTCATTAATTTGATTTTTTGTATAAGGAATTTTAATTCCCATTCTATTTGCAGAGTGAAACAATCTTTCAGTATGCTCATCGAGTTTAAATATGTCACCGTCATAAACTCTTAGTCCCTCAAAAACACAGCTACCATAATGTAAACCATGACTCAAAACATGTAATTTAGCATCTTTCCAGTTAATAATTTCATTATTGAACCAGATTTTTCCATCTCTTTTATCAAAAGGAATTAAAGCCATTTTTTTGTAGTTAAAAAATATATTTCTTAATACAATAAGTCAATATAACTTACCCATATGAAAGATTTTTTATATTTGAAAGATGATCAGATCAGGGAGTTTTTAGAATTATTGCATAATGCTTATAGAAAAACAAACTCTTTACCACAAAATTTTACGTCTGATAAAGTTATAGGAGAAGCTCAAATAAGAGCATTAAAAAAAATTGAAAAAAGACCTGGTATTAGTTTTAGTGAGCTAATGTTTGAGCTTAAAGTAACAAAACAAAGTTTAAATAGAGTTTTAAGATCCTTAATTAAGAATAAATATATCAAACAGATAAAAAGTAAAACAGATACAAGAGTTAAGAAACATTTTTTAGAACATAAAGGACAAAATTTTTACAAAAAAATATTTGATACACAAAAAAAAATAATCATGAACGCTTTAATTTACTCAGATCCTATTTCGGTCATTAATTTTAAAAAAGTTTTAAACATAATCGTCAATGGTAAATAATAAAAAACATATTCTTATAGTGGATGATGATGATGGGATCAGAATGCTTCTTAAAGAATTTTTAGAACAAAATGAGTTTATTGTCTCAACTGCGCCAGATGCCATTGTGGCAGAAAAAATGCTTGAAATAATTAAGTTTAATTTAATTGTTCTTGATATCATGATGCCAATTAAAACTGGATTAGAATTTACTAAAGAATTAAAAAGTAAAAGTTTTAAAACTCCTATCATTTTACTTACTGCCAAAGGTGAGGTTGAAGATAGAATTACTGGACTTGAAACTGGAGTAGATGACTACCTAGCAAAGCCCTTCGAACCAAGAGAATTGGTATTAAGAATTAACAATATTCTAAATAAGATATCAGAGAATGAAAAAAAAGAAAATTTAAAGATTGGTCAAGCATTTGTTAATTTATCTAAAATGTTTATAAAAAAAGATTCTAAAGAAATAAAAATTAGTTTAGCTGAAAAAAATATTTTATCATTGATGAGCAAAGATCCTGGGAAAGTTTTTTCACGCGATGAAATTGGAAAAGTGGCAAAAATTACTCAAGAAAGATCTATTGATGTAATAATTACTAGGTTAAGAAAAAAAATTGAAGTAGATGTCAAAAAACCAAAATATCTTCAAACTATAAGGGGGCAAGGCTATGTTCTTTGGATTGAGTAAAACTATCAAACAGGTCTTACCAAAATCATTATTTTATAGATCTTTACTAATTGTAGCCTTACCAATCATTATTTTACAAATAATAATTTCGGTTGTTTTTTTTGACAGTATATGGATTAAAGCCAATGTAGGTCTTACAAGATCTCTTGTGAGCGAATTAACAACTTTGGTAGATGTTTACAACTCAAAAAATGAACAGCAAAAAATATTTTTTACAGATTTATATAAAAAAAATTATGACATTGTTATTAACGTTAAAGAAAAAGAAGTCTTAAAAAATACATCTGAGAGAAAATATAGTCCGCTAGATAGATCATTGCGAAGGGAATTAAAGTCAAGGTTCGGCAATGGAAACTTTTCTTTCAATACAACAAATTATATTGATATTGTTGAAATAAATATTTCTGCAGAAAATAACAATCTCCAATTTTTTTTACCAAGGAATAGAGTAGCGCCTTCCTCTGTTAGACTGTTTTTATTATGGATAACTATGCCAACAATTTTATTAGTTTTGATTGCTATTATGTTTTTAAAAAACCAAACAAAGCCAATTGTAAATTTAGCAAAAGCAGCAGAGAGGTTTGGTAAAGGTGATTATATAAATGAAATACGTCCAGCTGGTGCATCTGAAATAAGAAAAGCAGCTGTTGAATTTGACAAAATGGTTAAAAGAATTAACAGACACTTAAGTCAAAGGTCTATTATGTTATCTGGCATTAGTCATGATTTAAGAACTCCTTTGACAAGAATTAAATTACATTTGGCAATGATCAAAGATAAAGAAGTAGTTAATAAACTTAATAAAGAGATTGAGGAAATGCAATTTATGTTAAATAACTATTTGGAATTTGCAAAAGACCAATCGTCAGAGGCTGCAACAAAAATTCAATTATTCAAATTAATATATAGTGTTTTACACGATCATCAAAATGCACAAAATATAGAATTAGAATGTCCTCAAAATCATCAATCAATTAATATATCGGGTCGGATAAATGGTATTAAAAGATGTTTTAATAATTTAATTAATAATGCATTTGATCATGGTACAAAATTAAAAATTATTTTAAGTCAAACATCATCAAGAGCTGTAGTAACATTCCATGATAATGGACCTGGAGTAGATCCCATTGAATATAAAAATATTTTAAAACCATTCTATAGACTTGATAAAAGTAGAAATCTATCAAGTAAAAGTGTTGGGCTGGGATTATCAATCGTTGAGGATATTGTTAAATCCCACGGTGGTGATATCCAGTTATCTAAAAGTGATATGGGCGGATTATGTGTGAAGTTATTTTTTCCTCTTTAATCTCTGCTTTAACTTTTTAATCTCTAAATTTTGCTTTTCAACAATTTTTTTTAATATTTGATAGTCATCTTTGGAAACCAGATTCATTTTATTAACAAAAATATCCTTGGCTGCCATTAACCTTGCTTCAAATTCTTTTTTAAAATCTTGTGAAGAAAGAGCAGTCCCTTCTAGAATTTTAGAAAAAATTTGGAAATAGTTTTCAGAATTTTTCATTAATTAATCTTAGTTGATATGAATAATAATTTCAAATATGATTTAAAAATGTTTATCCATGATTTTGATCCCACTATATTTACAATCGGTTTTTTAGAGATTCGTTGGTATTCTTTATCATATATTTTTGGGATTATTTTTGGATGGTATCTTGGAAAAAAATATCTAAAAAAAATTTTCAATACTAATAATATAATCAATCAAAATCCTTATGATATTTTTGACGATTTAATAACTTATATAATAATTGCAATCATACTTGGCGGTCGACTTGGCTATATAATTTTTTATGATTTAACCTATTATTTAAATTCACCTATCTCTATGTTAAAAATTTGGGAGGGGGGAATGTCATTTCACGGGGCATTAATAGGAATTATAATTACCTGTTACATTTTTTCAAAAAAACATGGGTTAAATTTTTTTCATCTAGCAGATGTAGTGGCTTGTGTTGCACCCATAGGCTTATTTTTTGGAAGAATTGCAAATTTTATAAATTCAGAACTTTACGGATACCCAACAAAACAATCTTGGGGAGTGGTTTTTCCAACTGTTGATGATCAACCAAGACATCCTTCTCAACTTTATGAAGCCCTACTTGAAGGTTTATTATTATTTTTAATTCTCAATATTGTATTTAAGTTTTATAGATACAAAGAAGGTAAATGTTCTTATCTTTTTTTATTTTTTTATGGCTTCTTTAGAATGATCTCTGAAATATTTAGACAACCTGACGAACAAATAGGTTTATTATTTAACAGTTTAAGTATGGGGTCATTGCTAAGTATTTTAATGATAATTTTTAGTTTAATTATATTTAAAAAAACCCAATGAAACTTTTAAGTAAAATATTTTCGAGAACAAAATATGTACCGCTTGATAGTTTTTTTTCCAAGATCCTCTACGATGATCAATTAGGTTACTACAATTCAAAAAATCCTTTTGGGAAAAAAGGAGATTATATTACAGCTCCACAGATTTCAAATTTGTTTAATGAAATAGTTGCTATTTGGGTTATTGCTTTTTGGAATCAGATAGGAAGACCAAAAAAATTTAATTTGATTGAATTGGGTGCAGGTGATGCCAGTTTTTTACAAGTAGCTTTAGATGTATTCAAAAAGTTTGATAAATTTAATAAATCAGTCAATATTTTTATTTACGAAAAAAATCATCAACTAAAAAAAATTCAAGAGAAGAAGTTGAGACAATTTAAAGTTACATGGTTAAATGATTTAAGAAATTTAGATCAATCTCCTTGTCTTTTTTTTGGAAATGAATTTTTCGACTCTATACCAATAAAACAATTTAGTTATAAAAATAAAAAATTATTAGAAAAATTTGTATTGATAAATAATAAAAAACCTAAAACTATTTTTAAAAAATCTAATCAAAAATATTCAAAATTATTTAAAAAATTAGATTTATTGAAAAATAGCGGGATAATTGAATATCCTCAAATAGGACTTGATTTACTAAGCCAGATAGCAAAAACTATTAAAAAAAATCAAGGCGGGCTATTATTGATAGACTATGGATATACAAAAAATTATTATAAAAATACTATTCAATCTATTTATAAGCACAAAAATAATAAAATTTTTAATAATCTGGGAAAAGCAGATATTACGAGTTTAGTCAACTTTGGTTTATTAAAAAAATTTCTTCAATTAAAAAAATTAAAGATAAACAATACAGTGAGTCAAAGTTTTTTTTTGCAAAGAATGGGTATTATTGAAAGAGCTAATATAATCGCAAAAAAACAAAAGTTTTCTGAGCAAGGAAACTTATATTATAGATTAAAAAGAATTTTAGATAAAAAATATATGGGTGAGCTGTTTAAAGTCTTTTTTGCATATAATTATGACAAAGAAATAAATATTGGATTTCAATGAAGATAAAATCAAAACTTCTATCTAAACAAAATTATATAGATCACAGATTTTTTGGAAAAACCAATGGGTACTCAAAGGGTATTTATAAAAGCTTGAATTGTGGGATAGGTTCAAATGATAATTATAGAACTGTAATACGCAATATAAGTTATGTTGAAAAAACTCTGAACATAAAAAAAAATAATTTAGTTTTAATGAAACAGACTCATAGCAATAAAATCAAATTAATTTTAGATAAACCAAAGTCTAAAACTATAGCTGACGGCATTATAACAAAAAATAAAACACTGGCATTGGGAGTTTTAACCGCAGATTGTATACCAATTCTTTTTTTTGAAAAACAAAACAAACTTATAGGCTGTGTTCATGCAGGCTGGAGAGGTGCTGTAAATGGTATAATCGAAAATTTTATTAAAAAAATTAAAATAATCACAAAAAATAATTTTCAATTATTTGCTGCAGTTGGACCATGTATCTCGCAAAACAATTATGAGGTTGGTGATGAATTTTATAAAAATTTGACTAAAAAAAATCCAAAAAATAAATTATTTTTTAAAATGAAAAATCATAGATGGTTCTTTAATTTAAGGAAATATGTTAATATAAAATTGAGTAAATATAAAAATATTAAAATTGAGAATATTAACCTCGACACGTTTTCAAATAAAAATATATTTTTTAGCTGCAGAAGATCAAAAAAAGACGGCGAAAATGATTATGGTCGCTGCATCTCAGTTATAAAATTTAAATAATTGATATTGTCACCTAAAAATTATATACTATTGTTATCTCATGAAAATCTTATCTGGAACAAGTAATTCAGAACTAAGTAAAAAAATTTGTAAAGAATTAAATCTTGAATTGGTAAAAACTAATATAAGAAGATTTGCCGATGGAGAAATTTATATTGAGATAGAAGAAAATATAAGAGGAAATAGTGTTTTTGTAATACAGTCAACCTCGACACCCGCTAATGATAACTTAATGGAATTATTATTATGCATTGATGCGTTAAGAAGGTCATCAGCAAAAAATATTACAGCGGTTATTCCATATTTTGGTTATGCAAGACAAGATAGAAAGGTTGCACCAAGAACAAGTATCTCAGCCAAAGTTGTATCTAATTTAATAACAAATGCTGGAGCAAATAGAATAGTTACTGTGGATCTGCATGCTGGACAGATTCAGGGTTTTTTTGATTTGCCAGTTGATAACCTTTTTACCACACCACTTTTTTCAAAATTTATTGCAAAAGAGTTTAATAAAAAAAATATTGTTTGTGTTTCTCCAGATGTCGGTGGAGTGCAAAGAGCTAGAGGTTTAGCAACTAAAATAAAAGCTGATTTAGCAATTATTGATAAAAGAAGACCAGAGGCTGGTAAATCTGAAGTGATGAATATTATTGGATCAGTAAAAGATCAATCATGTATAATTGTAGATGATATAATAGACAGTGGTGGAACAATTGTTAACGCTGCAGAGGCATTGATTAAAGCGGGCGCCAAAGAAGTATTTGTTTTTATAACCCACCCAGTTTTAAGTGGTAATGCGGTAGAAAAAATAAATAAGTCCTCGATTAAAAAATTATATATTACTGACTCAATTCAAGTAAATGAAAGTGTAAAAAAGTCTGAAAAAATTAAAATTTTAACTATTGCTCCTTTAATGGCTGAAGCTATGAAAAGGATATCAAATTCGACTTCAGTGTCTGATTTATTCAATTAATAACTCTTGTTTTGATATTGGTTATATTGTAAAAATGCGCTCTTAATAATATGCAAACTTTAAAAGCTAATATAAGAAATGAACAGAGTACTGGTAAGTTAAATGCTCTACGAGGAAGCGGTTTGATTCCTGGAATTATATATGGCGGGAAAGAAACCAATACTAAAATTAGTATCGAAAAAAATTTGATTAAAAATTTTGTTCGTGATGACTCTTTTTTGTCAACCGTTGTTGAATTAGACATAGATGGAAAAAAGCAAAAAGTAATACCAAGAGATGTAGCTTATCATGTAGTTTCTGATGAACCTATACATATTGATTTCATGCGTTTGGTTTCAGGTTCGAAAGTTATATTAGAAATTCCAGTAGAATTTATAAATCATAATGATAGTCCTGGTTTAAAAAGAGGTGGGGTATTAAACATTGTAAGGAGAAAAGTCGAACTAAGTTGCCCAGCAGACACGATCCCTTCAAAACTTGTAGTGGATCTAGCTGGTTTAGATATTGGCGCGAGTGTAAAAATTTCATCAATTAAATTACCTGAAAATGTAAAACCAACAATTCAAGGTAGAGACTTTGTAATTTCTACTGTAGCGGCTCCAACTATTGTTCAAGAGCCAGAAAAACCTGCAGAAGAAGCAGATGCGGCTGCAGCTGGAGAAGCACCAGCTGAAGGGGAAGCGGCACCAGCAACCGAAGCAACTGCGGGCAAAGATGATAAAGGAAAACCTACTAAAGAAGCTCCTGCTTCACCTGATAAGAAAAGTCAGCCAGAGAAAAAATAAGATTAATGTTTTTATTAGTTGGATTAGGTAATCCTGGACAAGATCATACAAACACTAGACATAATATTGGCTTCAAAATAATTGACTCACTCAATGAACATTTCAAATTATCGAAGCAAAAACCAAAATTTAAAGGCTTATTAACAACAGGTTTGATAAGTGATCAAAAAGTTTATGCCTTAAAGCCATTAACCTTTATGAACAATTCTGGTGTAGCAATTCGTGAACTAATTGATTATTTTAAAATTGATCCAAAAAATGTAATAGTTTTTCATGACGACCTTGACATTGATTTAGGTAAGATAAAAGCTAAAATTGGTGGAGGAAGTGCTGGTCACAATGGCATAGAGTCAATAGACAAGTTAATAGGAAAAGACTATTCGAGAGTAAGAATCGGTATTGGCCATCCTAAAGATAAAAGTAAAGTCAGTAAATACGTTTTGGAAGATTTTAAAGAAGAAGAAGAAGAAAAAATTAAAGAGATAGCGGCAAGAGTAGTTAAAGAAATACCTGAGCTGATAAATAAAAAAATTGATCTTTTTTCAAGTAAAGTAAATCAAAATTTAAATGGGATTTAAGTGTGGTATAGTTGGTTTGCCTAATGTGGGTAAATCAACTTTATTTAATGCCTTAACTTCAAGTAAAAATGCCGAGGCTGCAAATTTTCCCTTTTGTACTATTGACCCTAACATCGGTATTGTTGATGTACCTGATCCAAGGTTAGATATAATACATAACATTGGTAAATCAGCTAAAAAGATAAACACCAATATAACTTTTGTTGATATTGCCGGTTTAGTAAAAGGGGCCTCAAAAGGAGAAGGTTTAGGTAATAAGTTTTTATCTCATATTAGGGAAGTCGATGCCATCGTGCATTTAATTAGATGTTTTGACTCTGATAATATCCAACATGTTAACTCAAAAATTGATCCCTTGAATGATTTAGATGTTATTGAAACAGAAATTCTTTTATCTGATCTTGAAATTTTAAATAGGCAAATGGAAAAAAATAAAAAGAAGGTTCTATCTGAAAAAGAAATTCAACTCTTAGAATTAACATTAAATAGTTTCAATAAAAACGATGTTAAATCTATTAGAGATAATATATCAGAAGAAGAGTATGCTTTTTTAATACGACTAGGTATTTTAAGTATAAGACCAAAACTAATAGTTTGTAATGTTGATGAAAAATCTGTTGAAGCAGATAATCAATATACAAAGTCAGTTAAAGATAAATTCAAAGCAGAACAGATAATTAATATTTGTGCAGATATCGAAGATCAAATTGCAGAATTAGAAGATGAAGATAAAGCTAATTTTATGAGAGAAATTGGTTTAAAAAAAACTGGTTTAGACCGATTAATTACTCAAGGATACGAAATTTTAAACCTACAAACTTTCTTTACCTCTGGTCCAAAAGAGTCAAGAGCATGGACCATCGAAAAAGGAACGAAAGCTCCTCAAGCAGCAGCGGTTATTCATTCAGATTTTGAAAAAAAATTTATTAGAGCTGAGGTAGTAGATTATAATGATTTTGTTAAATTAAATGGATTTGATAAAGCTAAAGAGTCAGGTAAATTAAGAATAGAGGGAAAAGATTACGTTGTTAAAGACGGTGATGTTTTATTTTTCCGAGTCAACGCTTGACCAAAGTTTTCTCATGCTAAAAAAGACTAGTGTGCTTAAAATTATTAAATAAATAATAACTTTAAATCCTATTCGATGTCTTGCTTCTAAGTGAGGTTCAGCAGACCACGTTAAGAAATTTACAACATCGCTAGCCATTTGTGCTTCGGTCGCTTGGGTGCCATCAGAGTATTCGATCAGGTCATCTTGGAGAGGTTTTGGCATTTTAATTTTATTACCATCCATAAACTTATTGTAATAAACCCCAGTTTCAAGCTCGAAACCAGCAGGTTGGTTATCATAACCCATTAAAACTGAGTAAATATAATCAGCGCCACCTTTTCTGGCTTTAACTAGGACTGACATGTCTGGAGGATATGCGCCGCCATTCGCTGCTATTGCTGCTTTCTCATTTGGATAAGGTGAAGCAAATTTATCTGCTAGGCGTCCTGGACGAGTATACATTTCCCCATCATCGTTAGGTCCATCAGTAATTTCATAACTAGCAGCTATTGCTTTTGCTTCATCTTCGGTAAACTCTGGACCACCCGACTCTGTTAGGTTTCTATAACTCAAATATTTCATTGAATGACAAGAAGCGCAGACTTCACGATAAACTTGGTAACCTCTTTGTAAAGAAGCTCTATCAAATTTTCCAAACAAACCTGCAAAACTCCACTCTCTACTTAAAAGTTTTTCGTTACTTTCAGCAGCCAATAATGTTCCTATGTTGATACATGATAATAAAATTAATACCAGTGTAATGAATTTAAATTTTTTCATTTTTCTTCACCATGGCTGGATTTGCCGTTCCGGTAAGTACTGGCTCGGAAATGTTCATAGGTATTGGGTCAGTTTTTTCAAAGAAACCTACAAAAGGTATAATAACTATAAAGTGTAAGAAATAATATACTGTTCCAATTCTAGCCAGTAACAAATAAATGCCCTCTGCCGGCATTGCTCCCATGTATCCTAATAACAGTACATCAAAAACTAAAATCCAAAAAAATTGTTTATATATCGGTCTAAAAACTGCAGATCTAACTTTAGAAGTATCTAACCATGGCAATAAAAATAAAACAAAGATTGCAGAAAACATTAAAATTACACCACCTAATTTATCAGGCACAGATCTTAAAATTGCATAAAATGGTAGAAGGTACCACTCTGGAACAATATGTGCTGGAGTAATTAAGGGGTTAGCCTCTATATAATTATCGGAGTGCCCCAAAACATTAGGTGCGAAAAATACAAATCCTGAAAAAACAATCATAAACATGAGTAAAGCAAAAATATCTTTAACAGTTATATATGGATGAAACGGTACGGTATCTTTAGAAGGTTTTTTAATATCAATCCCAACTGGATTATTGTTTCCAGGAACATGTAAAGCCCAGATATGTAAAACAACTAATCCTAAGATAAGAAAAGGGATTAGATAGTGTAGACTAAAAAATCTATTTAAAGTTGGATTATCTACTGAGTATCCGCCCCACAACCAAGTAGTTATACTCTCACCAACTAAAGGAATAGCGCTGAATAAGTTTGTTATTACTGTTGCTCCCCAGAAACTCATCTGCCCCCATGGAAGAACATATCCCATGAAAGCCGCTGCCATCATCAAAAGATAAATTAACATTCCGATAATCCAAATTAATTCTCTAGGAGCCTTATAAGATCCATAAAAAAGTGATCTGAATATGTGAATGTATACGGCAAGGAAAAACATTGAAGCGCCATTACTATGGATATATCTAATCAGCCATCCATAATTTACATCACGCATAATATGTTCAACGCTTCCAAAAGCAAGATCAGCATGGGAAACATAATGCATTGCAAGCACTAAACCAGTAATGATTTGAGTAATTAAGCAAAAAGTTAAAATCCCGCCGAATGTCCACCAATAATTTAAATTTTTGGGTGTCGGATAATCTCTCAAGTGAGCAACTAAACTTAGTAAGGGCAGTCTATCATTAAACCATTTTCCTGCTTTAGAAGTTGGTTGATATTCATGATCTGACATAATTTTTTAACCTATCTTAATCAAATTATCATTAATAAATTCGTATTCGGGAATTTCTAAATTTGTTGGTGCTGGACCTTTCCTAACTCTTCCCGAAGTATCATAGTGAGATCCGTGACAAGGGCAAAACCACCCTCCTTTGTAATCTCCTTTATTAGCTAAAGGTACACAGCCTAAATGTGTGCAAACACCTACGGTTACTAACCATTCATCTTTTTTTACTCTATCCTTATCTTCTTGTGGATCTTTTAAATCTTGTAAATTAACTGTTCGTGCTTCTTGTATTTCCTCGGGAGTTCTTTTTTTTATAAAAACAGGTTTACCTCGCCATAAAACAGTAATTGAACTTCCTTCTTGTACAGAGCTCACATCTACTTCTGTCGAAGCTAATGCCTGTACTGATCGATCTGGATTCATTTGATCAATAAAAGGCCAAATAGTAGCCCCTAACCCGACTGCACCTAATGTGTAGCTTGCAGTAAAAATGAAGCTTCTTCGTTCAATTTTTTGGACTTTATTTTTTTCCATATCTTGAGTTAATATATAGATTAAAATTTAATAATTTCAATTTCATAAGGCTATATGATGTCAGATTGACACATGATAAAACAGTGAACTAATGGTAGAAGTTGCATTATTTAAACCCGATATACCTCAAAATACCGCTGCAATAGTAAGAACTTTAGCATGCTTTGAAAGTAAACTGCACATTATTGAGCCTTGCGGGTTCAATCTTGATGATCAAAGGTTTAAAAGAGTCGTTATGGACTATACTAACTTAGTAAAAATTTTTAGATATTCAGATTTTTCAGATTTTATTAAAAAAAATCATACTAAAAAAATAGTATTATTTACAACTAAATCCGACCAATCTTTGTATAATTTTAAATTTTCAAAAACAGATATTATACTCTTCGGACGAGAAAGTGCTGGAGTACCAGAAGAAGTTCATTTAAAGGTAAATAATAGAATTAAAATCCCAATGCAAAAAGAAGCAAGATCTCTAAATATTTCTACAGCGGTAGGTATAGGTCTAGCTGAGGCAGTCAGACAAACAAAAACCTTCGAGTGATGAAACTAAATATTAATATAAAAAAAAAACTAGCTGACCAATGGTTCAATTTTTTACAGTCTGAGATAGTAAATGCCTGTCAAAGTATTGAACGAAAGTCCGGGTCCAAAGCTGTATTCAAAAAAAAAATATGGTCTAAACTTAAAGTCAGTGAAGGCGGTGGAACTTCTATGATTCTTAAAAATGGTAAAATTTTTGAGAAAGTAGGCGTCAACAAATCCACTGTATCTGGTTCTTTTAAAAAAAAATTTAGACCCCAAATTAAAGGTGCGGTCAAAAGTAAAGGAGCATATTGGGCATCTGGTGTTTCGTTTGTAGCACATATGCTCAACCCTAAAGTTCCTGCCATACATTTTAATACTCGTTTCATAGTTACCGCAGATCATTGGTTTGGAGGTGGAATAGATGCTACTCCAGCGATAAACGATAAAAAGGAGGAAAAATTAATTCATAGTTTATTAAAGCAAGTATGCACTAATAATAAAAAAAATTATAAAAAATTAAAAAAATATTGTGATGAATATTTCTTTCTGCCGCATAGAAATGAACGAAGAGGCATCGGGGGTATTTTTTTTGATTATGAGGACAAAAATTGGGAAAAAGATTTCAAATTCGTACGAGAGGTTGGATTAGTTTTGATTAATATTTTAGAAACTGTAATTAATAGAAAAGCAAAATCTAAATGGAATAAAAATGATAAATTGCAGCAACTTTATAAACGGGGAAGATATGTTGAATTTAATTTATTGTATGATAGAGGTACCAAATTCGGATTAAATAGCGGCGGGAATATCGACTCGATATTTATGTCTTTACCGCCCCAAGCAAAATGGAATTAGATAATGGATAAAGAACCAATCACCATTAATGGATTAGAGGTATTAAAAAAAGAACTTGAAAACTTAAAAACGGTTGAACGTCCAAAAATAGTTGCTGCCATTGCAGAAGCGAGATCACATGGTGATTTAAAAGAGAACGCAGAGTATCACGCTGCCAAAGAACAGCAGGCTTTGATGGAGTCTAGAGTGATTGAAATCAATGATACTATCGCTAGAGCCAATGTGATTGATGTTACAAAAATTGAGAATAATGGAAAAGTAATTTTTGGATCAACTATCACGGCAAAAGACCTTGAGAATAATGAAACAAAAAAATTTAAAATTGTAGGTAAGGATGAAGCGGATCCTAGTAAAAATTTTATATATTTCAGATCGCCAATAGCTAAAGCAGTTATCGGTAAATCAATTGGAGATATGACTTCCGCTCAAACCCCATCGGGTGAAAAAAATTACGAAATTCTTAAAGTTGAATATATTTAAATTTATTTTAAGTTTAAGATCTTGTTTAACTTATCTTTAGGAATGACAAAGTTATTCTCAAGCCATATCTCTTCTAGTTCTTTGAGTTTACTTCCTATTTGCTTGCCCTGCTCATAACCTAAAGATTTCAAATACTTGCCGTCGTAAGGAAAAATTGGTGTTTTCATGCTCGTAATATTATTAAGATATTTCTTGGCATTTTTTTTGTTAAAATTATTTTTAATAAAAAATGAACAAATTAAAAGATTAATGAGTAACTCTTTACCTAAATGATAAATATTTTTTTTAATACTAAAATCAAAAAACTTTTTATCAACGTTATTAATATTCAAATTTAAGTTATTAAAATAATCTTGTAGTTTATTAGAAACTTTATATTTATGACAAAAATATTGCACATTATCTTTGCCATCATACAATAAAATATAGAGCAAATTTTCTTTTGAGAGACTTAAATCTAATTCATTATCAAACTCTTTGAGCAGATCTAGTTTTTCAATATTTTTGAACTCAGGAAAAATGACACAAAATATTTCTTGAAATTTTTTATCGGTTTTTAATTTATTAATAAATTGATCTAATTGGATCATTTTATTAAGTTCTACAAAAATACGTTCTCGTGATATTTGGTTTAAACCATTTAACTTCACTTTGAGAACATTTAAAAAATCACAATCGCTTAGATTAAAATTATATTCGGTAGCAAATCTCAGATACCTTATTATTCTTAGGTAATCCTCTTCGATTCTCTCTTCAGGTTTACCGATAAATTTTATCTTGGAATTTTTGAGATCTTGTAAACCTTGGTGTGGATCGAAAATACTTCCATTGAGAGATAAATAAATCGAATTAATTGTAAAATCTCTTCTTCGTGAGTCCTCATACCAATTATCAGTATGCTCTATTTCTGCATGTCGACCATCAGTACTTTTATCTAGCCGAAGAGTAGTTATCTCAATTTTAGTCTTATCTTTAATTAATGTCAGTGAACCGTGTGAAAGACCTGTTGGTATTACTTTAACATCAGTATCTTTAAATATTTCGATGATCTCTTCAGGTTTATAAATGGTAGCTACATCAATATCATCAATTTCTTTTCCCTCTAAAAATTTCCTTACACAGCCGCCGACAAATCTTAGACTCTCTTCATTTGAAGTAGTTTTTTTTGTTTGTATTAATGGACCTAAAATTTCAAGAATTGGTCTGGACTTATAGAATGGAAAAAATTTATTTTTAATCTTATTTAAGATAGTTTTCATAACTTGGCTGGGGCTCTAGGATTCGAACCTAGGATGGCGGTACCAAAAACCGCTGCCTTACCGCTTGGCTAAGCCCCAATAAGTTTTTGTTATAATATCTATATAATTTATCAAATACTTTTTGCAAGAACAGAAGAATATTGAGGAAAATTTCTTTTAATCTTTTTTAAAGCAATTAAAGCATTTTTTCTTGTTTTAAAAACAGCAAAACAAGTTGAGCCTGATCCACTTAACCTTGAAAACTCACAATTAGTATAATTTTGTAAAAAGCTTATTATTTTTTTTAATTTTGGGTAAAATTTAATGGCAATATTTTCTAAGTCATTATTTGAAGATTTTGCAAAATCCAAAACTGTTTTACGATTTGTTCCAAAAAACTTACTTTTAAAACTATATTTTCTTACCTTGGCATATATTTTTTTTGTTTCACACTTAAAACCTGGAAAAATTAGGACAAAATGGAGATTGAGTTTAGTTTTAATATTTTGAACAGAATATATATCCCGCTGTAGTATTTTTGGTCCAAATAAAAATAGAATGATATCTGAACTAACTTTATGTTGAAAAGTTTTTAAATCTCTTTTCTTTAATTTATTCTTAGAAAAATATCTAATGAGAAACGCAGCATTACTAGAACCTCCTCCAAGCCCTGAAAAAACTGGAATATTTTTCTTGATATTAATATTATAGCCCTGATGATTGGAAACATATTTTAGCTGCCTTAATAAAGATAAAGTCTTAACAACAGTATTTTTATTATTGATAAATTTTTTATATTTGCCTGTAAAACTTACTCGATCAATTTTAAGAGAATTTTTTTTAATTATAATTTTATCACAAAGATCAAGCCAAAAAACAAGGGACTCTATATTATGAAGATTGTTTTTCTTGCCAATCACTTTTAAATTCAAATTAACCTTACTATAAGAATTAATCATGAAAGATTTATAACCCAAAAATTATTTTTTCTTTGGCTGTCTCTAATACTTTTTGTTCCACATCTTCTGCTTTAACAACAAACTCCCAGTAGTATCTTGCTTCCAACTTACGACCAAGTCTCCACATAATGTCTCCTAAATGATCTGCAATAGTCGGATCAGTCGGAAGTAATGTGAAGGCTTGTTTAATTAATGGCAGCGAGTCCTCAACCCTATTTTGTTTGTAGTAACCCCAACCGAGTGAGTCGATAATATAAGGATCATTAGGCCTTAAACGATTTGCCTTCTCCAACAGCTCTAATGCTTGAGGAATATTCTTTCCAAGTTCGAGCCAAGTATAAGCTAAATAATTCATGACATAAGGTTGATCAGGTTTTTTTTTTAAAGAATTTAATAAATCTACTTCTGATTTTTCATATTCAGCAACTCTTTCGTAACTTGATCCCCTGCCATCAGTCACAAGTGCATAAAGCAAATGGTTCGTATCAATCTGATTAAGTATTATTGAGTAATACTTTATAGCTTCTTCAAAATTTTTAGAGTTTTTTAAATATTCAGCATAATCAAAAGTTTGATAAACAGATGGTGAAGCAATCTTGTCATACTCCTGTTTAATTAACTTAAGGCCTGTTTGTTGCATTGATCTCTCATCATAAATTTTTGCTTTTTGCTTAACTGAATACCAGTGATAGATTTCACCGGCTTGCGCTACCTCATTTAATAAATTTAGTGCTACCTCATATTTTTTATTTTTTAAAAGATTCTCATATAATAAAATATTATAAGAAACAAAATTTGGATTTAAAAATTTTACTAAACCAAGATAGAAATTCGACATAGAATAAATTTCTTGAGATGAAAATGCATTCGCAAAAATATAAAGTAACTCTGCAATATTGTGCGAAACATTAGTACAATCATATGTATTATTTGAATTAATATTTTTAGTTTTTAAATCTAAAATTAATTGCAGCAATAATAAATTACCGGGATTTTTATCTAGCGCATTTTCAGTTATTGCAATCGCTTTTTTTGGGTTTTTGTTGTTTATATAATAGTCAGCTAAAAAAAAGTTATACCTTGCGTATTGATTATCTGTATCATTTATTAATTCTTCGAATTTCTCTGTAGTCTTTGTGCTGTTAGCATAACAATGAGCTAAAGCAGTTTGGATTTTCTTAATTCCTGTGGAAGCAGATTCTAAATCAAAGGTTTTGTCTATATCATTATTCGCTTTATCTTGTATTATTTTGCCCCAAGCAACTATGCTATCAAAAATCATTTTTCTTGTTGGTGTTGTTGGGGAATTATTAAAAAAATTATTTGTAACTAATGTGTTCAATTTATTGAACTCAGAATTCTTAATATAACTTAAAGCTAAAAATAAATTACTTTCAAAATTTTGCAGACCTTTTTGTTGAAGTTTTTTTGTATATTTAATCGCATCATTATAATTTCCAGAATTAATAAGGGACTCTAAATAGAGGTAGCCATAACGATAATGTTCGCTCTCAAAATTATTTAAATCTTCTAAATTACTTAAAGACTCCTCATAGTCGTATAGATCGATAGAAACGATGCCCGTAAAATATTTAGATATTTTATCTTCATCAAACTCTAAAGAATACACTGTGGATAGTGGAAAATTAGTAAAGAAAATAACTGATAAAAGTATTATAATTTTTTTAAATTTTAGCATGACAATAAATAATAAAGTTACTCGATTAGCTAAATATTACTCTCTAATAAACTATAACTATATTTTTAACAATAAAGCTATTAATCGTTACAAACAATCACAAAAAATATTGAGCAATAACTCAAAAAACCCCGCATTAGAGATCCTAAAAAAAAATATAGAAAACATCAAAAACTGTGAATTAAAAAAAAATGCAACACAAATAGTGTTTGCTGATGGTAACCCCGATGCCAATTTGATGATTATTGGTGAAGGTCCAGGGGCAAATGAAGATTTAGAGGGCTGTCCATTTGTTGGCCGAGCTGGTCAGTTATTAGACAAAATGCTCAAAGCCATTAACTTAGATCGCAAAGAGGTATACATTACAAATGTTGTTAATTTTAGACCACCCGCTAATCGAAAACCTACCCCTGAGGAAATTAGTCGATACTTACCATTTTTAAAAAAACACATTGAAATCATTTCGCCAAAAATAATTTTACTTTTAGGAAGTACAGCGATGACAGCCCTTTTAAATCCTACTGAGGTAATATCTAAAGTAAGAGGTAAATGGTTCAAATATAATCAATCTGTAGATTTATTAGTCTCTTACCATCCAGCTTTTTTAATGCGTCAACCAGATCAGAAAAAAATGGCTTGGATTGATTTAAAAATGATAAGAGAAAAATTAGTAAAATTAAAGTGAGTAAAATAAATCAATTAATAGCAGGTGTCGATGAAGTAGGTCGAGGTTGTTTAGCTGGACCAGTAATTGCTGCGGCGGTAATTTTAAAAGCAGGCATTAATCTAAAAATTATAAAAGACTCAAAAAAGCTAAATTTTAACCAAAGAGAGAAAATAGCCCAGCACATTAAAAAGTTTTCATTTTTTGCTATTGGTCAAGCATCTCAATCAGAAATAGACAGACTTAATATACATCATGCTAGTCTACTAGCAATGAAGCGGGCTATTATTAAATTAAAAAAGAAACCTGAAAAAATTTTAATCGATGGAGCTTTTTCAATTAAAGAATTCAAAAATTCTCAAGCTATAATCAAAGGTGATCAAAAAATAAAGTGTATTAGCGCTGCTTCAATTATTGCAAAAAGTTATCGAGACACGCTCATGATTAAATTATCGAAAAAATTTAAAAATTATGCCTGGGAAACAAATTTTGGTTATGGAACTAAATCGCATTTAATGGGATTAAAAAAATACGGAGTTACCTTACACCATCGAAAAGGATTTGGACCCGTACACAATATATTGTTCAAGCAAGATTCCAAGACACAATAAGACTCTTTTTTTCATCAAAATAATTTGACCCTAGATTCAATTTCGGGTTGAATTATTAAATGTCAAAATTTTTTAACAAACTTATTAATGGCGATTGTTTGAAGGAATTAAAAAAAATTCCAGACAAAACTTTTGACTTGGTTTTTGCAGACCCTCCATACAATATGCAAATTGGTGAAACACTAACAAGACCTGATGCGAGTAAAGTTAAGGGTGTCGATGATAAATGGGATCAGTTTCAAAGCTTCAAACACTATGATGAATTTTCCAAATCTTGGCTTAGTGAATGCAAGAGAATTTTAAAAGACAATGGTAGTATTTGGGTTATAGGTTCTTATCATAACATTTTTCGATTAGGCTATCATTTGCAGAATTTAAATTACTGGCTACTTAACGATGTGATTTGGAGAAAAAATAATCCCATGCCTAATTTTAGAGGAACTAGATTTACGAACGCCCATGAAACTTTAATTTGGGCATCAAAGAGCAAAAAATCAAAATATACTTTTAATTACCAATCACTTAAATGCTTGAATGACGATTTACAAATGCGCTCTGATTGGCTCCTGCCCATTTGTAATGGACAAGAACGATTAAAGAAAAATGGTAAAAAAGTACATTCAACACAAAAACCAGAAGCACTACTTCATAGAATTATTCTAGCTACAACTAACAAAGGTGATAGTGTTTTCGATCCATTTTTAGGTACCGGAACAACCGCAGTTGTTGCCAAAAAGTTAGGAAGAAAATATTACGGAATTGAAAGAGATAAAAAATACTTTAATGCAGCAGAAGAAAGAGTGTCTAAAACTAGGATCATAGAAGATAATTACCTTGATACAATTGAGAATAACAAATCTAAACCTAGAGTGCCTTTTGGCTCATTGGTAGAGCTTGGTATATTAAAACCCGGGACCACTCTTTTTGACTTAGATAAAAAAATTAACGCAAAAATAATGGTTGATGGAAGTATTAAGTATAAAGAAGCAGAGGGATCAATACATAAAGTAGCAGCTAAAATTGTTGGAGCTGAAAGTTATAATGGTTGGACATATTGGTACTGTAATATTAATGGTGCAATAGTCCCAATAGATAGTTTAAGGCAAAAATTTATATCGGAAAAACGAATTTAGATTTTATAAACTGCACCTAGATAATTCTTAATAAACCCTTTTCTTTTAATCAAAAATTTTAAAATCAAATTTCTTATTTTTTGTAGGATTGCATTTGAAATATGAAAGACTAGAAAGTTTAAGTTAGATCTTCTTCTGACAACTTTAATTCTTTGTGATCTTGTTTTAAAATATTTATTTGCAATATTTAAATTATCTTTTTTTAATAAATTAAATAATTCATACGCGCTTTCTATCGACTGACCAGCGCCTTGTGCAAAGGTTGGTAGCAGTCCATTAAAAGCATCACCGATGTAAAATACTTTTTGATTTGAAGATGGCAATATTTTTGGAGTTGCATAGAGGGGAAATGATTTAATTTTATTCTGGAATAAATTTTTCAGATTTGAGTTTTGGGCTATTACCTTCTCATTAATTAAAGTCTGAAGATTTTCTGGATCATATTTCTTTGTTCTAACTATACAAACTAAATTGAGTTCTTGATTTTGGTTGATGGGATAGACGACCAAATGAACATTTGCCCCCATAAATAAACTGATATTTTGTTCATTAAACTGCAGTTCTGATTTAGAACTAATGACGGTTCGAATAGCTATTGCTTTTTTAAAAATAGGTGAATTTTTTTTTTCCTCAAAAAACGATCTCGTGCTGGAGAATATTCCATCTGCAACAACTACATAATCAACTAAGTCATTTGTATTATCATTAAATTTAATTAAAATTTTATCTTTTAATTGAGAAACTTCTTTAATTTGTTTATCAAATTTTAAATATTCTTTATAAACTTTTGCTCTCAAAAATTCTATTAACGTTGACCTTTGAAGAGTAGTATATTTAGCATCTTGAGTATTAAATCTTTCAAAATTAAGTTCACATATTTTTTTATTGTGCAGATCGTAAAAATCTAGCATCTTAGGGTGATATATTTTTTTTTGATTGACTTGATTAAAATCTATTTGATTAAGAATTTTTATAGCGTTGGTTGCGAGTTGAATACCATAACCTTCCTCAATAATATGATCCTGTGTTTTTTCATAAACTCTAAATTCAAATGTAGAATTTTTATTTAATAAGTTTGCTAGTGTAAGTCCTGCGATACCTGAGCCAATAATTGCTATTTTTTTTTTCATTAATATAAAGTCTTTACTTCATTAATTATATTTTTTGTAAATGTTGGAACAAAAGTCTTTGACTCATTCAAATTAAACCATCGCATATCTTTAGGAATTTTTGAAGAAAATTTATAATACAAATTAATATCTAATTTTTTATTTGAGATCATCTTCTTGTAATTTTTAAAAAAAGACCAAGATTTTTTTTTAAAATTTAAGTTTCTAGATTTTATAATTGGCAATAAATTATTATGTAAAAATCCTAAATTATCATTTTTTTTAAGTGCAATTTGTTTTTTTAAATTAATGTAACATAAAATATCATATTGTTTTTTATGGTACTTCTTTTTAGAACTGGTAGATTTTTTTTCTAAATTATAAGATTTACAATTTTTTTTTAAACAACAATTAAAGCATCTAGGTTGTTGGGGCGTACAAACTGTAGCACCAAATTCCATCATTGCTTCAACTAAAGTTGATTTTTTTTTAGTGTTAAATATTTTCGCATGATTAATTTCAAGAAATTTATTAAAGTTTATTTGATCTTCTTTTCTTTTAATAATCCTTGCAATTACTCTTTTAACATTACCGTCGATTGCTAAAACCGCTTTATTATATACTAAAGCTAATAAAGCATTCGCGGTATACTCCCCTATTCCTGGTAATTTCATAAGGTCCTTATGATTATCTGGCAGTCTGCCATTGTTTTGGTTCTGTAAAATTTTAGAAGTTTGTAAAAGATTTTTAGCTCTACGATAGTACCCAAGACCTTCCCATAATTTCATTACTTTTTTTATGTTTGTTTTGCTGAGCGATTTTAAAGTAGGAACAGATTTAATAAATTGCTTAAAATATGGGATGACTGTTTTGACTTGTGTTTGTTGCAACATAAATTCACTCAGCAGCCTGTAATAATCATGCTCTTTTGAATATTTACTAACACGCCATGGCAGATCTCGCTTATTAATTTCATACCAAGGAATAATTTTTTTTGATAAATTAAAATTTATATGCATAAGCGAAATAATAATAAATCTGAATTGTTCACTCAAGGATTAAGAAAATTATCATTTACATTACCAAAAACTTTTAAGAAAACGTTGGGTAAACAAGGGCAACAATTTTCTTCATTGATAAAAAACTGGGAGAAAATAGTTGGTAAAAATATCGCTCAACTTTGTTATCCTTTAAAAATTATGTTAATAAAACATCAGAACATTCATAGACTTTACCTTAATGTTTACCATGGCAACGAATTAGAGATTGAATATCAAAGAACTGATATTATAAATAAAATTAATCATTTTTTTGGTAAAAATATGATTAGTGAAATTAAACTAAAAATTGTCGAATAATATGAAAAGAAATTTTTTTGCGAATTTCCTCTTTTCAATAGTTCTTGTTATTGGAGTATTGTTTGCACCGTCTTCTCAAGCAAACATGGTTGTGGGCGATAGCAATGCCAAAATTACTGTCAAAGTATTTTCCTCATTGACATGTCCGCACTGCGCAAACTTTCATAAAAAAATTTTTGAAGAACTTAATGCTGAATTTATTGAAAAAAAATTAGTCAAATTTGAACACCATGCTTTTCCCCTGGATTTAGCTGCTCTGAATGCTGAAAAGTTATTAAGATGCACCAGTGAGCCAGCAAGAAGATTCGATCTTTTAAAAATTATTTATGATAAACAAAATAATTGGGCTGTAGGGAATGATATCAACAAAATTAATGCTAATTTGCTTAAACTTGGTACAGACTTTGGTATTGAAAAAAATATCGTAGAAAAATGCTTTGTTGATAAAGAAATGGAAAAATTAATTTTAACAGAAAGAATTGAAAGTCAAAAAAAATATAATATTTCGAGCACCCCAACTATTTTTATCAATGAAAAAAAATATGAGGGCACCCATGATTATAAACAATTCAAAAAAGAATTAGAAAAAAACTTATAAAAAATAATGCAATTTAAAAAAATTGATATTAATGGATTTAAGTCTTTTTTTGATAAAACTACTTTTTTTATTGAGGATGGCTTAACTGGCGTAGTCGGTCCGAATGGCTGCGGTAAATCGAATATTGTGGAGGCACTTAGATGGTGCATGGGAGAAACCTCGGCAAAAAGTATGCGAGGTTCTGGCATGGAAGACGTAATTTTTGCTGGTACGTCCAATAGACCAGCCAAAAACATTACTGAGGTTTCTGTTTACTTAGCCAATGATAAAAAAAATCAACTTAATCAATATAAAGATTTTGATGAGATAGTTGTTACTAGAAGAATAGAAAAAGATAAAGGTTCTAAATATTATATTAATAAAAAGGAAGTTAGAGCAAAAGATGCGCAAACTCTGTTTGCTGACCTCTCAACTGGAGCGCATTCACCATCACTAATTAGTCAGGGTCGAATTGGTCAATTAGTTACACAAAAGCCTGCTGAGCGTCGAGTTATTCTAGAAGAAGCTGCTGGAATTTCAGGCATACATGCTCGAAGAGATGAAGCGGAGTCTAGACTGCAAGCTGCAGAAAATAATCTCAAAAGAGCAGATGACTTAAGAAAACAAAAACAAAAGCAGTTAGATAATCTGAAAAAACAAGCTGAAGAGGCTACACGTTATAAAGAAATTTCTAAAGAAATTAAAAAGATTGAAGCAGGTTTATATTTTTTAAAAATACAAGAAATCGACTTAGAAAAGACATCCCTAAAAGATAAAATTAATGAGCAAGAAGATGATTTAAGTGCTGTAAAAATAGATCTTACACATAACAACAATTTGTTAAGCGATGAAGATAAAAAAATTGCTCCTTTAAGAGATAGGAAATTAGAAAATTTAGCAAAAATACAAAAAATCAACCTTGATTTAAACAATCTTCAAGATGAAGAAAAAAGAGTTAAAGATTTAAGAGTTAAATTACAAAAAGATTTAGATTTAATTTATTCTGACTTAGAAAGAGAAAAAAGTATTGGTTTAGATGCCAGCCTCAATGAAAAAAGGTTATTAGAGGAAAAAGATACAATTCTCAAAAGTGAGAAAGATTTATTTGATATTGAAAAAAAATCAAATGAAAAGTTAAATCTCTCAAAAGATAATTTATATACACATAAAGAAGATTTTAAAAACTTATTTGCTAGACTAGAATCAATTAGTAATACTGAACCTAAGATTAAAGTGTTTGAGGAAGTTATCAGACGGCTTGATAATAGTATCCAATATATAGATCAAAACAAACCACAAAATGCAAAAGAGGAAATCAATACTTTAAAAGAAGTAGCGCAGTCAGAAATTGAGTCGCTTAAAGTTATTTTAGAACAAAATTATAAATCACAATTCGATCAATTTATTGACAAATTAACATCCCTGCAAGAAAGGTATGCTACAGACTTTAGTGATAGCCAAACAATACAAAAAGACTCGATTAAAAGAAAAGAGCGATTTAAAAATATAGATAATGAATTAGAAAACTGGAAAAATTTAAAAATTAACTCTGAGAAAATGACTTCAGAGTTACAAAATAGACAGGAAAAAATTAAAAATGATATTGATGATAATCAACAAATTCCTGAAAAGCTGGCTCAAAGCAAGGGGCAAAATCTTCAAAATCTAGAAAACTTGAACAAAGAAAACCAAGAACTTGAAGAGCAAATCTCAGCGGGAGAGACTAAGTTAAACGAAATTAAAAAAAATCTTAATGAAGTTCAAGAAAAATATAGTTTACTTAGAGAAAATAGAGCAAGACTAGAAGCTACTATTGAGGGAATTGAGAAAAGAAAAAGCGATTTAGTCTTCAACCTCAAAAATGATCTTCGAATTGAAGATACAAAAAATTTAATTAATCATACTGATTTAGCGATGGAGCAACTTCCAAGTATCAGTGAGCAAGAAGAAAAATTAGAAAACATAAATAAGCAAAGAGAGGCATTGGGGTCAGTAAATTTACGAGCTGATGAAGAAACTAAAAATATTCAAGGCGAAATTGAAAAAATGGAGTCAGATAGAGCAGATTTAGTTACTGCAATTATTAAATTAAAAAGCAGTATTTCAGAATTGAATGAGAAAGGCAGAGAACGTATTGTCGATGCGTTCGAAAAAGTAAATAAGAAATTTTCTGAGGTTTATGCTAAACTCTTTAATGGCGGAACTGCAAAATTAGATTTTGTTGACTCCGATGATCCACTCGAGGCAGGTCTTGAATTATTAGTTTCTCCGCCTGGCAAAAAATTACAATCTATAACTTTACTTTCAGGTGGTGAACAAGCACTGACAGCCTTATCTTTGATTTTTGCTGTCTTCTTGGTAAACCCATCACCAATTTGTGTATTGGACGAAGTCGATGCTCCATTGGATGATGCTAATGTTACTCGTTTTTGTAATCTTTTAGCTCAAATAAAAGACATTACTAAAACAAGATTTATTATTATCACTCACCACGCTTATACGATGTCAAAAATGCAAAGGCTCTACGGGGTTACCATGCCTGAAAAGGGTGTAAGTCAATTAGTGGCGGTTGATCTTGAGAGAGCTGAAGGTCTTGTTGCATAATGGATGAGGATTTTAGGACTCGCCTAAAAATTGAAAAAACCAAAATTTATAAAGAAACCAGTGATGGTAAAAGCAATAAATCTAACTTTTTCGGTAATGCTTTTAAACTAAGTACAGAGTTGGTGTCAGCAGTTTTGGTTGGGACAATATTGGGGTTTATTTTAGATCAATGGTTTGATACTAAACCTTGGTTTATTATTATATTCTTTATTTTAGGTGCGGTTACAGGAATCATAAATGTTATTAGAGTTGCAAAAAAATTACAAAATTCAAATAATGAGGATTAACTAATGGCTGCTAATCCAATGAGCCAGTTTAATGTCTATAAAATTGGACCTGAGATTAAAATAGGCGGAATTGACCTCTCTTTTACAAATTCGAGTTTATTTATGTTGGTTTCATTAGTTCTGATTTCTATTTTTCTAACATTGAGCACAAATAAAAAAAGTATCGTTCCTGGAAAATTACAATTAATGTCAGAATTATTTTATAATTTTATCGCTAAAATGATAAGTGATACAGCGGGATCAAAAGCTAAACCTTATTTTGCTTTTATTTTTAGTTTATTTATTTTTGTTCTGTTTTGTAACATGGTTGGAATGATCCCTTACTCATTTACTGTTACTAGCCATATTATAATTACAATGTTATTAGCATTAGTAATATTTATTGGTGTAACAATTATTGGTTTTATAAAGCACGGCTTTGGTTATTTAAAATTATTTGTACCAAGCGGTGTACCAGTGGTGTTATTACCACTGATTGTTGTTATTGAAATTATCTCCTATTTAAGCAGACCAGTATCATTATCAGTAAGATTATTTGCTAACATGATGGCTGGACATACCATGATGAAAGTTTTTGGGGGATTTGTAGTAAGTCTTGGAATTCTAGGTGGTTGGTTGCCACTTAGTTTTTCAGTCGCGTTAACTGGATTGGAAATATTAGTAGCATTTTTACAAGCCTATGTTTTCGCAATATTAACATGCATCTATTTGAACGATGCTTTAAATTTACATCACTAAAGGAGGAACAATGGAGCTAGAAGCAGCAAAAATGATTGGAGCAGGTTTAGCTGCAATCGCATTAGCAGGAGCTGGTGTTGGCATTGGATTAATTTTTGGCAATTACTTGTCAGGAGCGATGAGAAATCCATCAGCAGCACAAAAGCAATTTCCTAACTTGTTGTTAGGGTTTGCCTTAGCTGAAGCTACTGGACTATTTGGTTTAGTAGTAGCTTTAATAATATTATTTGCATTCTAAAGTGAAAAAAATTTTATTTTTTAATATAATTTTTTTACTTTTTTTAAATGTAAAAATCATGGCAGCTGAGGCTGGGATGCCTCAGCTCGATCCGACCTATTGGGGATCGCAAGCATTTTGGTTAGCACTTTTTTTTACAGTGCTTTATTTGTTAGTATCTAAAATTTATGTTCCAAAAATCCGAAACTCTATAGATACAAGAGAAAATAAAATTAGAGATGATCTTGATGAGGCTGAAAAATCAAATCATGAAGCTGAAAATAAAATATCTGAATATAAAAAGAATATTGAAAACGCTAAAAGACAAGTCCAAAAAATTTTAAAAGATGGTAATGAAAAAATTGATAAAGAGATTAAAGAGAAAAAAGAAACTATTCAAAAACAGATAGATGAAGAAATAAAAAAGGCAGAAAAAGAAATTAATGATTTTAAAAATGAATCTTTAAAAAAAATACCTACTATCGCCTCTGAATTATCCTCAAAAATAATATATGAAATCACAGGCTCTGAATTAAACAAAACGAGCGTTGATACGTTGATTGGTGAAAATTTAAAAAAAAATAAAGAAAAGTATTTATGAGTTTTGATGCAACATTTTGGGTAGCAATTTCCTTTGTTATTTTTATTGGATTATTAATCTACTTTAAAATCCATATTAAAGTTAATGCTGCAATACAAGACAACATTGACAAAATAAAACAACAAGTTGATAACGCTGAAAAATTAAAGAATGAAGCTAAAAATCTTCTAAGTGAAAATGATAAAATCTTAAGTAACTCAAAAGAGGAAACTCAAAAAATGATTAATCATGCAAATGAAGTGATCGAAAAAAATCTTGTTAAAGCAAACGATATGTTTCATTCATCAATGGAAATTAAGAAAAATAATGCTGAAAATAAAATCAAATCAATGAAAGAACAGGCAATTAAAGAAGTTAAAAATGCATCAGTCCTTCTAGCTATCGACTCTGTGAAAAAATTACTAGCAGACTCCTTAGATAAATCTAAATTAGAAATGGTTTTTCAAAAAAGCCTAGACGAGACAAAACAAATCATTAAAAAAAATCAAAGTAAAAACTAGTCATAAAAATTTTTACTAAACCAAATAATTGATATACTCATTTTAAATGAAGAAAGTTTTAGTTATTGGTTCTGGTTTTGGTGGCATAGCCGCAGCATTGCGAATGCGCGCTAAAGGTCATGATGTAACCCTGTTAGAAAAACACAAAGATTTAGGTGGTAGAGCTAGGGTTTTTAAAAAAAACAATTTTATATTTGATGGTGGCCCTACAGTTATAACAGCACCTTATTTATTTGAGGAACTATTTTCATTATTTAATAAAAAGATTTCAAATTATGTAAAAATTGTTCCGCTGAACTTATGGTATCGTTTTGTCTTTCATGATGGCACACGGTTTGATTATTCCGGAGATGAAAATTCGATGAAGTCTGAAATAGAAAAATTTTCGACTTTAGATTTTGATGGGTATAAGCAATTAGTTAAGTTTACAGAAAAAATTTTTAAGAAAGGTTACGAAGAACTATCCTCTAAATCTTTTAAAAATATTTTTTTTATGCTCAAACAAATTCCTGATTTACTTCAATTAAAAAGTTATCAATCAGTCTATAAACTTGTTTCAAGTTATATTAAGGATGAAAAATTAAGAAGGGTATTTAGTATGCATCCTCTATTAGTTGGAGGCAATCCCTTTACCACTACTTCAATTTATACACTAATTTTATTTTTAGAAAAAAAATGGGGAATTCATTACGCCTTAGGTGGCACCGGGAGTGTGGTAAGTGCACTGGAAAAATTAATGGTCGAGGAAGGTATCAAGATTAGAAAAGACTCAGAAGTTACAGAAATTTTAACTAATAACAAAAATATTATGAGTTTAAAAATTAATAATACTGAGATCATAGAGAGTGACTATGTGATCTGTAATTCTGATCCACCTAATGTTTATAAAAATTTAATTAAACATAAAAACAATTATAGTTTTTGGTTTAATCAAAAAATTAAAAGAATGGACTACTCTATGGGATTATTTGTTTATTATTTTGGATCTAAAAAGCAATACAATGATGTTGCTCATCATACAATTTATTTTGGAAAAAGTTATAAAGAACATTTAGAGCAAATTTTTGAACAAAAAACTCTCTCAGATGATATTAGTTATTATTTGCATAGACCGACGGCAACTGACCAGAAAATGGCTCCTCCTGGACATGACGCTTTTTATGTTTTGGTTCCTGTGCCTAACAATTTATCACAAATTAATTGGGATCAAAAAGGAGAGGAGTTTAAAAAATTAGTATTAAACGTAATGGATAAATCAGTTTTACCAGGTATAAAAGAAAATGTGGTTGATGATTTTTACTTAACACCTGATTATTTTGAAAAAGATTTATCTACTCTGCATGGTTCAGGTTTTTCAATTCAGCCTAAGTTTTCACAGTCAGCTTATTTTAGATTTCATAATCAATCTGAAATATTTGAAAATTTATTTTTTGTGGGCGCTGGTACACATCCAGGCGCTGGTATGCCAGGAGTACTGTCTTCGGCTAAAGTCATAGATGAATTAATAAAATGAAAATTAATTTACTGAAAAAACATGCAAAATCTTTTTATTGGGCAAGTTTCTTTTTAGATAAAGCAGTGTTTCAAAAAAGCTCAACTTTATATAATTTTTGTAGAACGTTAGATGATATTGTTGATGATGAAAATAAATTAGAAATCAAAAAAGAATACTTTTTTAAGTTTAAGAAGGACTTTACTGATAAGAATTCAGGCAACTTAATTATAAAAGAAATGTGGTCCTTAATAAATAATGAAAACATTCCTCTTAAAGTTGTTTATGATTTGTTTGATGGAGTAGAAACAGACTTAACTGAAAACCTTCAAATGCAAACTAAAAAGAATTTATTAATATATTCTTATAGAGTCGCTGGCACTGTGGGATTAATGATGTCAAAAATATTAAAAGTTAAAAATAAGGAGGCTTATAAGGGTGCGATTGACTTAGGTATCGCCATGCAACTAACAAATATTGCACGCGATGTTATAGAAGATAAAAACCGCAATCGTGAATACATTAAGCACGACTTTTCATCTATAGAGGAAACAATTAAAGACTCTGAATATTTTTATGATAAATCTTTTAAATCAATAAGCAGTATTCCTTTAAAATTTCGATTTGCTGTAATCGTGGCAAGGAGAATATATAAAAAAATAAACTATTATATTCTTAAACAAAAAAATATTAAAAACTATGATAACGCTGGAAAAATATATGTTCCATTTTTTGCTAAAATAATAGAGACATTAAACTCAGTTATAGACTTTATAAAATTATTGTTTGTGAAAGATATTAGCTACGATAATTTTAAAAATCATTCAATTTTGATCAAGGAAATAGATTTAAATGAGAGAATTTGATTATGTAATTGTTGGTGGCGGGTGTGCTGGTCTTTCTTTGGCTTATGAGCTTGAGATCAATGAAAAATTAAAAGACAAAACCTTAGCAATAATAGAACCACGGAATGAGTATAAACGAGATAAGACTTGGTCATTTTGGAAAGTGTTTGATCATAATTTTGAAGATTGTGTTATAAAAAGTTGGAGTAATTTTACAATCAACACTACAGAAAGTTCTTGTGAATTAAAAAATGAAAATTTTCCCTATCAAAGTATTGATAGTGGGAGATTTTATAAAAAGATTAATTCGAAACTTTCTGCTAATCCTAACGTGAGTTTTTTCAAAAATATTAAAGAAATTAATTCAGAAAATTCATTAATTTTTAATAGTGTTTTTGAAGGTGGATTTAATAAATCTGAATTATGGCAACACTTTCAAGGTATTGAGATAGAAACAACTAAAGAAATCTTTGATGATAGAATTTTAAATCTAATGGATTTTAATTGTGAACAAAGAAATAGGGTACACTTTTTTTATACATTGCCGTTCAAAAAAAATAGAGCATTAATTGAAACTACTTGGTTGTCAGATTTAGAAGATCAAACTTTAATGGATTATGATTATCAATTAGAGAATTATATTAAAAATAATTTAGGTATAAATAATTATAAAATTAATTATACAGAAAAGGGAAAAATACCTTTATTTTACCCTCTGGCTAATAATGATAAAAAAACCATTAATATTGGCTCTGCTGGAGGAATGACTAGATTAAGCACAGGATACACTTTTCTTAATATTCAGGAACATAGTAGATACATCAGAAAAAATATAGATAAAATTCAAGACCAAAAAAAATATCACTTTGGAAAAAAATACAAATTCTTAGATAAAATTTTTTTAAGAGTTCTTAAGAATAATCCAGAAAAGATGCCTTCGATCTTTTATAAAATGTTTCTAAATTCATCAAATACTGTTATTAAATTTTTATCAAATAAAAGTAATTTTTTTGAAGATTGTGTGATTATAGCAAAAATGCCGAAATGGATTTTTTTGAAGGAATTATTTTAAATGGATATTTATAAAATTAATAAACACTACTCCCTTTATTTATTTTTTTTAATAATCTTAATTATTGTACCGCTTGTAAAAATGATAAATGTAGAAATTCAATATACAAACTTATTTTGTTTTTTTTTAATATCTACGATAGGAATTATGCATGGTTCTTTAGACAACATTAAAGGAATAAAAATCTTAAAATTTTACGGTATTAAAAACAAATATCTATTTTATTTGTCTTATGTATTTATTTCTATTTTAGTAATTGGGTTATGGTTCATTTTGCCAAATTTAATACTAAGTATTTTTTTATTAATTGCCGCTTATCATTTTGGAAAAGAAGATTGTAATTGTGGTATTAAAATTGAAAATAAGTTTGTAGATTTGTTCTATTTACTTAAAGGATCGATTGTAATTTTGGCACCATTATTCCTGAAAAAAGATCAGACTATTGAAATTTTTGAAACTATTAATTATCAATTACTTCTTGTATCTAATGAACAATTAATTTTATCTCTAATTTTTCTAAGTTTTTTTAGTAATTTTTTTCTTGCTTACTGGGGAAAAAGTAATGGCTTTATTATAGCAGATTGGTTTACAATTATTGCTCTGAATGCAACTTTTTCACCGCTTGTAGCATTTACAATATATTTTTGTTTTTTGCATTCTGTTAGACATTCGCTATCTTTAATATATGAAATTAATAAAATTAGTTTTAACAAAGGATTAACAAGTTTTTTAAAAAAATCTTTGCCTCTAACGTTTATAACGTGCACTACATTTATAATTGGAGTTTATGTTTTAAATAATTATTTTTCATTAGATTCAGCAGTTTTAAAGGTTGTTTTTATTGGTTTGGCGTCACTTACTTTTCCGCATATATTGCTTGAATACCTTTTAGAAAAAAATGAAAAAAGAGCTTAAAATATATTTGGCATCACCAAGAGGGTTTTGTGCAGGTGTTGAGCGAGCCATTGAAATAGTCAATAAATCATTAGAAAAATACGGTAGCCCAGTTTATGTTCGACATGAAATTGTACATAATAAAAGTGTAGTAAATGACTTAAAAAAAAGGGGAGCAATTTTTGTCGAAGAACTTGATGAAATTAAAGATAGATCGCGCCCAGTAATATTTTCTGCACACGGTGTTCCGAAAAGTGTCCCTGAACAAGCCAAGAATTATAATTTAAAATTTATCGACGCAACCTGTCCCCTGGTATCCAAAGTGCATAGAGAGTCAGAGCAAAATTACAAAAGAGGCATGGATATTATTTTAATAGGACACAAAAACCACCCAGAAGTTATTGGGACTATGGGGCAGCTACCGACTGGTGCTATCACATTAATTGAAACTGTAGATGATGTAAAAAAGCTTAACACATCAAATTTTTCAAAACCAATTTCATATATAACTCAAACCACTTTATCTGTGGATGATACAATAGAAATAATTGAGGCTCTTAAAGAAAAATTTCCTGATATAAAAGCTCCAATCAAAGAGGATATTTGCTATGCAACCACAAACCGGCAAATGGCTATAAAAAATATTGCTAAGAAATGTGAAATGTTATTTGTAATTGGAAGCAGTAATTCTTCGAATTCCCAGAGACTGGTGGAAGTTGCCAAACAAGCTGGGTGCCAAAAATCGTATTTAATAGATGAACACACAGAATTACCTATGAATGAAATTAGTCAGTGCAAAAATATAGGAATTTCTTCAGGCGCATCAGCCCCTGAGGCTATAGTAACTAAGATAATTGAAAAAATAAAAAAAGAACTTGCAATCTCTCTCGAAGAAATTTCTATAGCCAAAGAAAATATTGAATTTAAAATTCCAAGAGAACTAAACTAATATGGCTGTTTATACTAAACTTGAGTTAAAAGATTTTGAAAAAATTCTTCAAAATTATAAAATTGGAAAAATAGAAAAATATTCTCCGATTACCGAGGGTATTGAGAATACAAATTACTTAATTCTCGTTGATGGTATAAATTATATATTAACAATTTACGAAAAAAGAGTAAATGAGTCCGATCTACCTTTTTTTACTCAACTCATGCAAGACCTAAATAAAAATAATTTTAAATGTCCAAAACCGATAGTAAATAATTCTGGAGTTTCAATTTCAAAGTATAATAATAAAAGTTTAATGATTTCGAGTTTCTTAGAAGGTAAACCTAAAAAAAATTTAAATCCGGCAGAATGCAAACAGGTTGGGGCGGAAGCAGCAAAATTACATTTACTCACTTCTAAATTTAAAAATATTAGTAGAGCAAACGATTTATCAATTTCTTCTTGGAAAAAAATTTTTGATCAAGTAAAAGATCAGTGTTCTAAAATACATAAAGATTTACCTAAATTAATTTCACAAAATCTTACTGATGTTGAAAAAAATTGGCCAAAGAATTTACCGTCTGGAATAATTCACGCCGATCTATTTCCCGATAATATTTTTTTTAAAGATAATCAATTTAATGGAATTATTGACTTCTACTTTTCATGCAATGACTTCTATGCTTTCGAAATTGCAATATGTTTTAACGCTTTATGTTTTGACGGTTCAGAGAAAAATTTAAGTTTTAATGTTACAAAAGCAAAAAATTTTATGGACGGTTATCAATCAATTAGAAAGGTTTCCAATGAGGAAGTTGATTCAATCAAAGTTTTATCTCAAGGCGCCGCACTGAGATTTTTAATGACGAGAGTATTTGATGCATTAAATCCAGACCTTGATGCCATTGTGAAAATTAAAGATCCTATTGAGTATCTTACACGACTAGAATTTCACAAAAATTCTAAAGGTCCAGAAGAATATTTTTTTTGAATGATTTATAAAATTTATACAGATGGTGCATGTATCGGAAACCCTGGAAATGGTGGTTGGGCGGCATTAATTATTTCAGGTAATAAAAAGGATTATCTTAAAGGTTCCAAAAAAAATACGACTAATAATCAAATGGAATTGACAGCACCTATTGAAGCTCTAAAAAAAATACCTAATGGAAGCAGTGTTGAGATTTATACGGACTCCAAATATCTCAAAGATGGTATTACAGAATGGATCATTAATTGGAAAAAAAATGATTGGAAAACATCAAATAAAAAAACTGTCAAAAATATTGATCTTTGGAAAGAATTAGACGAATTAACTAAAAATTTTGAGATTAGTTGGCATTGGGTCAAAGCGCATGCTGGCAACGAATTTAATGAGGAAGTAGATAAATTAGCTAATGAAACAGCTAAAAATTAGATACTATTTAAAAAATTAGCTGCACCTGATATTTCACAGAGACCAGCATCTTCTTCAACTTTAATATTTTTTAAAACTCCTTCTTCGATCAGCATCGAATATCTAGCTGACCTAATTCCTAAACCTCGAGCAGACCTATCAATTTCTGCTCCTATTGCTTTTGTAAAATTGCAAAATGGATCTGCAGCCATGATAATTTTATTGCCGACATTATTTTTCTCACCCCATGCTTTCATGACAAATGGATCATTAACCGATAGGCAAATAATTTTAGTTATTCCTTTCTTTTGGGCTAATTCATAATTGTTTAGATATCCCGGAAGATGTTTAGCTGAGCAGGTCGCTGTGTAAGCTCCAGGTAAGCCAAATAAAATAGATTTGCCTTTACCCACTAATTCAATTGATGATCGCTTTTGCACTGAACCATCATCTTCTAAAAAATAGAGTTCAGAATTTGGTATATTGTCTCCTATTTTTATTTTCATTGGGTTTTGTCTAAAATGTATTTTATAATTTGCTGTAAGCTTAAATCAAGAGTATCAAAATTTTCAGCTTTATCCATTAAATTTTTAGCTTGGGGCGGAGTATTAATTTTAATACCTAATTTATTTTCAATTGTATCCTTGAATTTAAATGGATGAGCAGTACATAAAACTATTACTTTGCTTTTAATATTATCTAAAGAATATTTAGTAGCTGTGGCTGTATGTGGATCTATAATAAAATTATAATCTTTTTTTACTTTATCAATAATACTTAGTGTTTCCTTTTCCTCAACCCGACATGATAAAAAATCTTTTTTAAGTTTGTCCAGTTGATCTTTGTTGATAGTGAAAGAACCATTATTAGATAGATCCTGCATTAATTTTGCTACTACTTCCGCATCCTCACCAACTAAATCAAATATCAATCGCTCAAAATTACTAGAGACCTGAATATCCATACTCGGCGATATGGAGGGTTTCACTCCTTTAGGTTCATATTTGCCGGTTGTGGCAACCCGATGAAGAATATCATTTTCATTAGTGGCGATGATTAATTTGTCGATCGGTAAACCCATTTTTTTAGCCATATAGCCAGCATAAATATCACCAAAGTTTCCAGTTGGGACGGCAAAACTTATTTTATCCTCATCCATTCTTAAAAAAGCATAAAAATAATAAACTATTTGACAGATAATTCTTCCCCAGTTGATGGAATTAACTGCAGATAAATTTACAGCTTTTCTAAACTTTTCATCCATAAACATTTTTTTTACCATTGATTGACAATCATCAAAATTTCCCTTGATTGCTAAATTAAAAATATTTTTTGCATTAACCGTTGTCATAAACTTACGCTGTACAGGTGATACTTTGTTTTCTGGATGTAATACAAAAAGATTAATATTTTTTTTATTCGCTAAAGCATAAATAGCAGCTGCACCGGTATCTCCTGATGTTGCTACGACGATAGTTATTTTTTGATCACTATTACTTAAATATTCTTCATATATATTTCCAATTACTTGCATAGCGTAATCTTTAAAAGCCAAAGTAGGGCCATGATATAATTCTAGAAAATTGAGATGATCTAATTGCTTTAATGTAACAACGTTTTTATCAAAAAAATTAGAATAAGATTTTTTTATAATATTTGTAAGCTTTGGTTTTAGATCATCACCACAAAAATTCGAGATAATTTCATAAGCCAAATCTTGATAGTTTAATTTCTTTAGATTGACTAATTCACTGGTTGAATATCGTTTGACTACTTTTGGTAAAAAAAGTCCCCCGTCAGGTGCCAAACCTCTTAAAAAGATTTCTTTAAAATCCAAGTTTAGATTTTTGTCTCTAGTGCTAAAATATTTCACCTTTTTCTAAAATATAAAAAAAATATCATGATTGCTATTGAAATCAGATACCATGTTATAGCGTAACTTAGGTGATTATTAGGCAAGTCACTTGTAATTTTTTTTAAATAAGGTGGTGAAGGCTGTTGCTTGCTTGATAATATTATACTGAAATCTGGAAGTTCAAATTTAGTAAATGAACTTGTTTCACCCTTATCTAGATAAAACCAAATGTTATTATTGATATCATTTTTGGGTTTAAAAGGATTTTTGATGGAATGTTTTTTTAAAATCCCTGTCAGTTTATAATTAGAGTTAAGATCTAAATTGATCTCGGTATTGTTTTTTAGATTGTTTGGTATCCACCCTCGGTTAATTAATACATGAAATCCAATATTTGTTTTAAAGGGGGTTAATACCTCATAACCCGGCTGACCACTATCATTTAAAGCATACAAATATATTTGTTTATCAAAAAAATATTTTCCCTCCAAAAAAACTTTTTTATAATCTTGAATTGCTGTTGAATTAAATAAAACAGGATTTTCGTTTAACCCTTGCTCTATTTCTAAAATTAAATTTTTTTTCCAGTCCAAACGGTAGAGTTGCCAGGTGCCTAATGAGCAAAATATGACAATGAAAACTAATACTAAAAAATTAAAAAGATTAGAATATTTTGGCAATTATTAACTGCCCCAGATATAAATTGCTGCAAACAAAAATAACCAAACGACGTCAACAAAGTGCCAATACCACGCTGCAGCCTCAAAACCAAAATGATGATCCGACTTGAAATGTCCTTTATTGGCTCTAAATAAACATACTGCTAAAAAAATAGTTCCAACAATCACATGAAAACCGTGAAAGCCAGTCGCCATGTAAAAAGTTGCACCATAAATGTTGCCTGAGAACTCAAATGCTGCGTGATGATATTCATACGCTTGAAAGCAAGTAAAAATAAATCCTAAAAATACTGTTAGCATCAAACCGTGAAGCAACCCTTTTCTATCACTTTCAAGTAAAGCATGGTGAGCCCAAGTCACTGTTGTGCCTGATAAAAGTAATATTAATGTGTTGATTAGTGGAATATCCCAAGGGTCAAATGTTTGTATTTCAGCGGGAGGCCAAATATTTCCAATTTGTTCAGTTGGAAACAAGCTCGCATTAAAGAAAGCCCAAAACCATGCAACAAAAAACATTACCTCAGATGCAATGAATAAAGTCATGCCATAACGATGAGTTATTTGCACTACTAATGTATGATGTCCTTCATGTTCAGCCTCTTTAACAACATCTCTAAACCACATGAAAGTTCCATAAATAACTAAGGCACTACCAACTAATAACAGCCAAAGTGCTTTATAGTGAAAATAATAAACAGCTCCCAAAGCCAATACTAAAGTAGCAAATGACGTATAAATTGGCCATGGACTAGGATCAACTAAATGGTAATCATGTTTTTTTTCAGCTGTAGACATAATTAAATTTTTTCTCCTTTATAATAATCTGATGAAAAAAAGGTATAGGACAAAGTAACATCATAAATATCCTTAGTTTTATTATCATCTACCACTTTTGGATCCAAGAAAAAAGACATTACAAACTCTTTGGTTTCATTAGGTTGCAGTGTTTGTTTTTCAAAACAAAAACAGCCAATTTTAGTTAAATAGGTGCCAAATGTATTTGGCGATGCATTAAATGAAGCGGCACCTGATGTTTCTGTAGCACTATTGTTTTTAACATAAAATTTAACATTATGAATTTCTCCAGGTTTTAACACTAAAATATTTTTTTCAACTTTAAAATCCCAATCCAATCCAGAGTGCGTATTGGTATCAAATCTGACTTGATAGTCTTGGTTAATCACGATGTTAGGTAACTCTTGTTTATCTGCAATTCGCACTGTACCGCCAAATCCTGTAACTCTACAAAATAGCTCATATAATGGTACAGCAGCATAAGACAGTCCGAGCATCAGACAAAAAATTCCAACGAGCACAACCGGTGTTAAGTTTCTCTTAGATTCTATCATATCTCCCTATTATAAATTCCAATATTATAAAATGTCATTAAAAATAAAAAAATCATAAATGCTACTAATATCAAAGCTGTAATAATATTTTTTCTTCTTTTATTCATAGGATATTATCAATTAGTAAAGTTAAAAAAATTATAAATAGGTAAAAAATTGAATAAACAAATATTTTTTTTGCAGTTTTTTTTATTTCACTTTGTTTTTGTTTAATTAATAATTCATAACATAAAATCATGTAATATCCTGACAATAGAGATGAAGCCATTAAGAAATACTTACTAGCAAAATTGAGATAATAAGGTGCAAGTGCAACAGGAAACATAATTAATGCATAAAAAAATATATTTTTCTTTGTATATTCAACCCCTGAGACTAGAGGCAACATGGGTATTTTGGCTTTTTGGTAATCTTTTGATTTGTAAAGACTAAGTGCCCAAAAATGAGATGGTGTCCATAAAAAAATTAATAAAAATAATATAATCGGCTCAATAGAAATATAGTTTGTTGCTATTGTCCAACCGATGACAGGTGGTAAAGCACCAGCAGCTCCACCAATAACTATATTTTGTGCAGTTCTTTTTTTTAACCAGATTGTATAAACAAAAAAATAAAATCCAATTGTAAGTGCGAGTAATGCTGCTGATAGAAAATTTGAAAATTGGTATAACATTACGATTGATATCAAACTTAACGCAGTGCCAAAAAAAAGTGCTTGTTTTTTTGAAATCATGCCCGTCGGTATTGGTCTTAGACATGTACGCGACATTACAGCATCAATATCTGACTCATACCACATATTAAGTGTCCCCGCCGCCCCTGCACCTATTGCTACAGCTAAAAGAGCAAAAAATGATTGATCAAACTCTACTGAAGTTGGGGCAATAACTAAACCAACAAAACTTGTAAAAAGAACAAGAGACATTACTCTTGGCTTCATTAAATTAAAAAAAGATTTAATACTTTTAGAAAGATCTAATGTTTTAATTGATTGTCTATTTGATGCAAGCCTACTCAAAACTATTTATTGAACTTTGGCAGTTCCTCAAAAGTATGGAATGGTGGTGGTGAGTCTACTGTCCATTCTAAAGTTGTAGCGCCTTCGCCCCACGGATTTTTTTCAGCTTTTGCTTTTTTAATAAAGGCGTACAGTAAATTTACGAAAAAGATAGCTAATCCAGCTACGGCAATGTATGATCCTATTGATGAGATATAATTCCAGCCTGCAAATGCATCAGGGTAATCTGCATATCTTCTTGGCATTCCTGCTAAACCTAAGAAATGTTGAGGAAAGAAAATCAAATTAACTCCAATAAATGTTAGCCAGAAATGAAGTTTACCTAAGAATTCAGAGTATTCGTAACCACTCATCTTACTAAACCAGTAGTAAAAACCAGCGAAGATTGCAAATACTGCTCCTAATGAAAGTACATAATGGAAGTGAGCCACTACATAGTAAGTATCATGTAACGCTGTATCCACTCCAGCATTTGCTAGCACTATCCCAGTTACACCTCCTACAGTAAATAGAAAGATAAAACCTATTGACCACAGCATTGGAGTTTTAAAACTGATTGATCCACCCCACATGGTTGCAATCCAAGAAAATATTTTTATTCCGGTTGGAACTGCGATGATCATTGTCGCAGCCAAGAAATAAGCTTTGGTATCAGTGTCCATACCCACCGTGTACATGTGATGGGCCCAAACGACAAAACCAACAACACCGATCGCCACCATTGCATAAGCCATGCCTAAGTAACCAAAAATAGGTTTTCTCGAAAATGTTGAAACAATATGACTAATCATACCGAAGCCAGGTAGAATTAAGATATAAACTTCTGGATGACCAAAAAACCAAAATAAGTGTTGAAATAAAACTGGATCTCCTCCTGTCTGTGCTTCAAAAAATGCTGTACCGAAATTTCTATCTGTTAACAACATTGTAATTGCGCCTGCTAAAACTGGCAGAGATAATAATAGTAAAAACGCTGTAACCAAGATTGACCAAGCAAACAATGGCATTTTATGTAAGGTCATACCTGGTGTTCGCATATTTAAAATGGTTGTAATAAAATTAATTGCTCCCAAGATTGAAGAAGCACCAGCAATGTGTAAACTTAAAATTGCAAGATCCATAGCTGGACCTGGTTGTCCCGTCTTAGAAGATAAAGGTGGATAAATTGTCCAACCGCCACCAACCCCTGTTTGACCTGGAGGACCATCAGCAAAAATTGATAAAATTAATAACCCTAGAGAAACGGGTAATAACCAAAAGGAAATATTATTCATTCTTGGAAATGCCATATCCGGAGCGCCAATCATAATTGGCACAAACCAATTACCAAAACCACCGATCATTGCTGGCATTACCATAAAGAAAATCATAATTAGGCCGTGACCAGTAACTAAAACATTATACAAATGATAATTACCGCCAAGAATACCATCACCAGGATGCATCAGTTCTATTCTCATCAATATCGAAAATAACGTTCCAATTAATCCTGCTACAATCGCAAAGATCAAATACATGGTACCAATGTCTTTATGATTGGTTGAATAAGCCCATCTTCTCCAACCTGTTGGATTGTGATGATGCGTATCGTGGGTCATTGCTTCTGCGGACATTATTTAATTTACTCTCTTATTTTAATAGTTTTTGCTAATTCAATTTTTTGTTCAATAGGATCTTTTGCAAATTTAACTTTGGCATCGGCAAGCCATTCAGCGTATTCATCATCAGTGACAACTCTAACCGTGATGGGCATAAAAGCATGTTTAATCCCACAAAGTTCTGAACATTGACCATAAAATGTTCCTGTTCTCTCAGCTTTAAACCAAGTCTCATTAATTCTTCCAGGAATTGCATCTCGCTTAACTCCGAACGCTGGTAATGCGAAAGCATGAAGTACATCGCCTGCAGTAATCATTACTTTTACATTTTTATTTACTGGCACAACAATTTCATTATCTACTGTCAAAAGTCTCGGTTGACCAGGTTGCAAATCTTCATCATTGATCATGTAAGAGTCAAAAGCTACATTTTCATCTGGATATTCGTAACCCCAATACCATTGGTAACCAATCGCTTTAACGGTTACATCTGCTGGCGGAATTTTGTCCTGTGAGTATAAAACTTTAAATGAAGGAACAGCAATTACTATTAAAATTAAACATGGTACTAAGGTCCAAACAACTTCAATAAAAGTGTTATGACTTGTAGTTGATGGATTTGGATTTTTAGATTGTCTGAAACGTACACATGTATAAAGAATTAAAAATAAGACAAAAACAGAAATAGCCACTATAATTGGTACCAACATATAATCATGAAACCAAACTATGTCATGCATCGACTCCGATGCTGCTTTTTGAAAACCTAGTTGCCATTCCCGCGGTTGATTAGCATAAGCAACGCTAGAGGCGAAAATAGCTGTAAATGCGTATAAAAACTTTTTCATCAAATTACTTTATATATAGGCGTTATAATCCATTTAACAATAAAAATTAATGCGACAATTAATATGAATTATTGATAAAATTTACTAAGGAAATAGCGGCTATTACTGCGGTATCCG
>JAYPCI010000007.1:5689-7772 GCA_038124645.1 Candidatus Pelagibacteraceae bacterium | reverse complement strand
TCAGGAGGACTTAACTGATTGGATTGTTCGGTGGCTTCAATAACTATTTTCATAGCTCTCTCATGGTTTAATTCTTTAACTTCAGTCCTTTCTGATACTATAGGAATAATTTTGCTCACACCTAACTCGGTTGCTTTTTGTAAAATGAGATCCATAGGATTTTTTTTTACTAAACAAATAGCTAATTCCAAATTCTTTGTTGCTTGAGCAATTTTTATTTTTTCTATAAGTGTAATTTCAGTTTCATGTTTGTTTGTATTAATAATTTTTGCGCTCCACTCACCTTGTTTATTAAAAAGATTTATTTTATCACCCACTTTCTTTCGCATGACAGAAAAAAGGTAATGGGAGTGTTCTTTTGAAAGTTTTATAGTTGAATTTTCTTCAATTAAATTAGGTTGGTATAATCTTAGATTTTTCATATAATCTTTTTTAATAATAATCTTAATTGAAAGGAATTAAAATGGCAAAAGGTCAAAGAGCAGGAGATGCTCCAATTGGTGTGGATGTTGTAGAGGGAAAATCTTATTACTGGTGTACTTGCGGCAAAAGTTCAAAACAACCTCTTTGTGATGGCAGTCATAAAGGATCAGAGTTTGCACCCATGGCTTATAAAGCCGAACAGTCAAAAAAAGTATTTTTTTGTACGTGTAAGCAAACAAATGATCAACCTTTGTGTGATGGGTCTCATAACAACAAATAATGAAAAATACTAAAAGCATTATCTTTGATGCTTATGGAACTTTGTTTGATGTAAATTCTGCAGCAGAAAAATGTAAGAAAAAAATTGGTACCAAATGGGAAGCGTTTGCAAATTATTGGCGCACTACTCAACTCGAATATACTTGGTTAAGAAGTCTGATGGAAAGGCACAAAGACTTTTGGCAAATCACAGAGGATAGTTTGATTAAATCCATGAAGGTTTTTGATATTAATCCGACTATGAAAAATGAGTTATTAGATCTTTATAAAATTCTTACACCTTTTCCTGAAGTAAAAGAAGTTTTAAATAATCTTAAAAAAAAAAATTATAAACTAGCTATTTTGTCAAATGGTACACCTGCTCTATTACAGCAGCTAGTATCTTCTAATGATCTTAATAATTTATTTGATGATATTTTCTCAATTGAAGAGGTAAACATATATAAACCGAATTCAAAAGTTTACGACTTGCCCATAAAAAAATATAAGATTAAACCATCAGAAGTTGCTTTTCTAAGTGCTAATACTTGGGATGTGTCAGGCGGGGGCAACTATGGCTATCAAGCTATTTGGGTAAATAGAAATCAAAATATTTTTGATATACTTGATTATTCTCCAGAATTAGAAATCAAAAATCTTTCTGAATTAACAAAAATATTTTAACTTGATAAAGATAAATTAAAGACTATATACTTCAATTATGCAAACTATAGAGATTTCCAAAATTGTAAAAGCTGTTGAAGCTTCAGATGGTGCTGGTGTTAAATTAAAAAGAAGTATTGGTACACCGGATGCAAACTATATTGATCCTTTTTTAATGTTAGATGAATTTGGTTCAGATAACAAAGATGATTATATTGGAGGCTTTCCTCCCCATCCACATCGCGGTATTGAAACAGTAACTTATATGTTGCACGGAAAATTTGAACACAAAGATAGTACGGGTGGCAAAGGTGTTATGTCTGATGGTGCTGTGCAATGGATGAAAACTGGTAGTGGTGTCATTCACTCCGAAATGCCGGCAATGAATGAGGGTAAACTACAAGGTTTTCAATTATGGATTAATATGCCAGCAAAACTTAAAATGTCTAAACCAGAATATATTTTTTTAGACGCTGAACAAATTGCAGTCCATAAAGATAGCGATAAAAAAATTAAAATAATTTCGGGCAAATTTGAAAATATAGAGGGTCCAGTTAAAGGTCATAATGTTCAACCAATCTATATGGATGTCGATCTTGAAAAAGGCAAAGAATTTAATTTAGATGTTCCTAAAACACATAATTCTTTTATTTATTTGGTGAATGGTGAAATAACTGTTGGATCTAAAGCTCATTCCAAAACTAATAAGTCTTCATTGATCTTGTTGACAAAAGGAGAA
>JAYPCI010000007.1:0-5589 GCA_038124645.1 Candidatus Pelagibacteraceae bacterium | reverse complement strand
CATCGCTCTGGATTATATCCTGTGCCGTTACCAAGCGGACTTGGTCTTGAGGGCGCAGGTAAAATTACTGAAATTGGAAGTAATGTAAAAGATTTATCAGTGGGTGATAATGTTGCATACGCTGCACCTCCACTAGGTTCCTATGCTGAGGAAAGAATTATTCCAGCTAAAATTGCTGTCAAGATACCAGATGGTATCTCCCATAAAGTTGCAGCATCAATTATGACTAAAGGTTTAACAACTTTTTACCTACTAACTAAAACTTATCATTTAAAAGCTGGTGAAACTGTTTTGTTTCATGCGGCTGCTGGTGGTGTAGGTCAAATTTTTGGACAATGGGCAAAAAGTATTGGCGCAAAGGTAATTGGAACTGTGGGTTCTGATGAAAAAATTAATATTGCGAAAGAACATGGTTTTGATGAAGTAATAAATTATTCAAAAGATAATTTTACTGAAAAAGTAATGGCAATCACAAATAACCAAGGAGTGAGTGCTGTTTTTGATGGTGTTGGCAAAAACACATTTAAAGGATCAATTGGTTGTTTGAAATCTCGTGGTATGATGATTTCATTTGGTAATGCCTCAGGACCACTAGACCCAGTCGATGTTCCAAAAGACATTCAACCCAAAGGTCTCTATCTCACAAGACCTTCGATGGTGCAATACTTTCAAACTCGAAATGAATTACTTGAAGGTGCAAATAGCTTATTTGAAAAAATTAAATTTGGCAAAGTTAAAATCAAAATTTTCAAAGAATATAAACTAAAAGATGCAGCCACAGCTCATACAGATTTAGAATCTCGTAAAATTTTAGGTCCATCAATATTAGTTCCTTAATGGAAGACATTAATAATATTATTTCGCCATGCATTAGTATTTGCAAAACCGATCCTAAAACAGGTTACTGTTACGGTTGCGGGCGAACCAATGAGGAAAAAAAGGTTTGGAAAACAGACAACCCATCGAATGAGTGGAAAAAGAAAAATCTCGAGGAAATTAAACTGAGATTGAGTGGTTGGCAATTAGAAACATTTTGTGAGTCTTATGAGCACAAAATTAAAAATGGAATATCACTCTTTAAAAAACATAACTCTTCTTAACAATTTTAAACAACTTAATTGATAATCATTTTTTGATTTGATAATTAAAATTGTGAAACATTTCAGAATTTTTATACAGTTAACCAGATTAGATCGCCCGGTTGGTTATATGCTTCTATTTTGGCCATGTGCTTGGGGTTTGGCTTTCGCTAATTTATTTATAAAAGATTTTAATTTATTTAGTTATCATCTTTGTCTTTTCTTTATTGGATCCGTTTTAATGAGAAGTGCAGGATGTATATTTAATGATATTGTTGATAAAGATGTTGATGCCAAAGTTAACAGAACAAAATTTAGACCTATAGCTTCTAAAAAAATCTCTGTTTCACATGCTTTTATATATGTTGTAATTTTATGCTTAACAGCTTTTATGATTTTGCTGCAGTTTAATAATCTAACCATATTTTTAGGTTTAATTTCAATGCTCCTGGCTTTTTCTTATCCATTTATGAAGCGGCTGACATATTGGCCTCAATTTTTTTTAGGACTTACTTTCAGTTGGGGGGCGGTCATGGCTTGGACTTCTTTATTAAACAACTTTTCGTACGATATAATTATACTTTATATTGGAGCCATATTTTGGACATTAGGCTATGACACGATCTACGGTCTACAAGATATAATTGACGATGAAATTATCGGTATGAAATCAACCTCTATTAAGTTTAAAAAAAATATTAAACAGTTTGTTGGTATCTGTTATGGGGTCACAGCTATTTTAATCGGTTATTTAATAAATAAATATTCCAGTAATATATTAGCTGTTTTAGTTTTTTCATTATTTATAATAAGTTTATCAATACAATTATTCAAATTTAGTGCAAAATCACCTAAAACATGTTTTGCTACTTTCAAATCGAATAATTTTTCAGGATTATTAATGTTTATAAGTTTTATGTTGCTAATTTAATGAAATTTAAAGAACTAAAATCAATAATCAAAAGATTATATTCTGGATATGTAAAGCAATATTTTGGTAGAATTTTATTTGCTTTATTTCTTTCGATTATCGTTGCCGGTTCAACCTCATCAATCGCATGGTTGCTAGATCCAGCCATAAAAAAAATTTTTATTGAGAAAGATCAAACCTATTCCTATCTCATACCAATTGCTATAATTTTTGCATTTAGTGCAAAAGGTATTTCTCTTTTTTTGGCAAGGACAAATGTAATTAAAGTAGGTAACTGGATTTGCGCAAAATTACAAAGACAAATGTCTGAGAAAATACTTAAATCTGATTTACAAAGTATTGAGAGCAAACATTCAGCAAAATACATATCTCACTTTTTATATGACGCAACACTTGTTCAGGGAATGGTAAGTACTGCTGTTTTAAATATCATGAAGGATACCTTAACTCTGATTACTTTGGTCAGTTTAATGTTTTATCAAAATTGGAAATTAGCAATTTTTTCTTTAATTATGATGCCGCTCGCAGCATTCGTCGCTAAGTCTTTGGGAAAAAGAATAAATAAAGCAGGTATGGAAAGTACGAACTTATCGGGACTTCTTTCCACTTTAATCTCAGAAATGTTAAGAGGAATAAAAGTAATCAAAATATATCAAAAAGAGTCTTTTGAACATGCTAGAGCATCTAAAGCAATTAATGACCTAAATGATAAAATGATCAAGATTGGAGTAATTCAAATAAGAGCTACTCCGATAATGGAAATCTTGACCGGAATTATGATTGCGGGATTTATTTCTTACTCTGGGGTTTTGATTGCAACTGGTGAGCTAGAAATTAATAGTTTTTTTTCTTTTCTAACCGCGATGATGCTCGCATATCAACCGATCAGATCACTCGCCACAATTAATATGGTTATTTATCATGGTGCGGCTGGAGCAAAACGGGTATTTGAGGTAATTGATGAAAAAATTGATATTCTAGATAGTTCAGGGAGTCAAAATTTAAAATTAACAAATGCTAATATTGAATTTAAAAATATCAATTTCAAATATTCTTCTACTTTGGAGCAAGCTGTAAATAACATTTCTTTAAAAATACAAGGAGGAAAATTGGTAGCTCTCGTTGGACATAGTGGAGCCGGTAAAAGCACAATTCTTAATTTGCTACCAAGATTTTATGATGCCCAATCTGGAAAAATTTTGATTGACGATCAAAACATTTATGAATGCAAAATATCTAGTTTAAGAAAAAATATCTCCTTGGTAAGCCAAGATGTTATTTTATTTGATGACACCGTTGAAGCAAACATTTTATACGCAAATCCCGATGCTGCTGATGAACAAATTAAAAATGCATGTCAATTTGCAGCTGCTGAAGAATTTATTCTCAAATTACCTCAGGGTTACCAAACGATTATAGGGGAAAATGGTGTAAAATTGTCTGGAGGACAAAAACAAAGATTGTCTATTGCAAGGGCCTTTATTAAAAATGCTCCTATAATTCTGTTAGATGAAGCAACTTCAGCATTAGATACTGAGTCAGAACGAAAAGTTCAACATGCGCTCAAACAATTGACTAAAAATAAAACTACATTAGTTATAGCTCACCGCTTATCGACCACTCAAAGTGCAGATCAAATTTTTGTAATGAAAAAAGGTAAAATCATAAGCAGTGGTAAACACCAAGATCTTTTAAATAGTTGTGCGGAATATAAAAATTTATATTCTAATCAACTTAAATAAAATGATTACATTTTATAGATTTTTCTCAATTTTATTATTTCCTTTTTTATTTATTTTTACTTTCATTAGAATATTAAAAAATAAAGAAAATATTAGAAGTTCACTAGAAAAACTATTTGTCGCAGGAAAAAACAACTTACATTATCCAATATGGTTTCATGGGGCAAGTATTGGAGAAGTTAGAAGCGTTTTTCCAATGATTAGACGATTGTTAAAAGTAAAATTAAATACGAATATTCTTATAACTTCAACAACATTAACTTCTTCTCAGGTTGTTGAAGAAGAATTTAAAAATGAAAAGAGAGTAAATCATGTATTTTTACCTTATGATATTAACTTTTTAACTAATTTATTTATCCAAAAATATAAGCCTGAAATTGCAATTTTTATTGACTCGGAGATTTGGCCAAATTTTATTATTGCTTTAAAAAAACATAAGATACCTGTGTTACTTTTAAATGCTAGAATTTCTCACAGATCTTTTCAAAAGTGGAGAAAAATAAAAAATACTGCTTATAAAATTTTTTCTTATTTTGATCTAATTATTTCGTCAAATCAAAGCACTATGGAAAATTTAAAAAACATATCAATTAAAAATATTGAATATTTTGGTAATCTCAAACTTCTAGATTTAAATAATAATAATGAACTGGATCAAAATAATAAAATTGATTTCAAAGATAAAAAAGTTTGGTTAGCAGTTAGCACTCATCCTAATGAAGAAGAATTTATTATCAATGCGCATAATGAAATTTTAAAACAAATACCCAATCTCATCACAGTAATAGTTCCAAGACACATAAGTAGAGTGAATTCAATTGCGAAATATCTACAAAACAGGGAAATTAAATATCAGACAATAAGTGATACAAAAAATATCGATTTAAAATCTAAAATTATACTAGTAAATGCTGTTGGAAAACTTAATGAATTATATAACTCTTGCAAAACAGTATTTATTGGAAAATCATTGGAAAAAAATATTGCACATAATTCTGGTCAAAATCCAATCGAACCTCTTAAATTCGGCTGTAACATTATACATGGACCGTATGTTAAAAATTTTGAGGAAACGTATAATTTGCTTGGAAAGCATAAATTATCACAAAAAGTTACATCCACAGATGAATTAGCAAAGGTTGTTATTGTAAATTTAAATCAAAATAATGCTAATGATGAAAGTAAAATCAATCTATTAAAAGATGAGGCTAAAAATATTGAAATTAAAGTAATGACCTTGTTAGAAAAATACGTAAATGCCATTTAAAATTTATAAACCAAAATTTTGGGATAAAAATTATTTAACAACATTATCAATTATTTTAATTCCTTTTACATTAATCTATATTTTTTTTTTTAATCTCAAAAAAATATTGACTCCGGTGAAATCATACCCCATCAAAGTTATTTGTGTAGGCAATATTTACCTTGGGGGCACTGGAAAGACACCTCTATCGATCAAAATTGCTAATGAGTTAAACAATGAAGATAATAAAGTTGCTATAATTAAAAAAATTCGATCAAAACACACAGATGAAATAAATTTATTGAGGAATAATTTTCAAAATTTTATATCCTCAAACAATAGAAGCACCGCTTTAAATAGCGCTATTAATAATAACTATAAAATTGCTGTATTAGATGATGGCCTCCAAGATTGCAGTTTTAAAAAAACAATCAGTATAGTTTGTTTTGATAGTAAAAATGGTTTTGGTAATATGATGCAAATACCCTCTGGACCGTTACGAGAATCTTATAAAAAAGTTAGAGAGGCTGATTTTGTTTTAATTAATGGACCCAGAAACGAAACTATAGAGCAAATTTTAAATAAAATTAA
>JAYPCI010000006.1:49165-52249 GCA_038124645.1 Candidatus Pelagibacteraceae bacterium | reverse complement strand
CCAAAAATCAAAAAAATTGGAAGAAAGAGAATTATATTATTTTTAAAATTTTGCTTTAAAAAATAGTAGAGGAATGAAAACCCTATAGAACTTGTTATTAAAAAAATCAAGTTCAACTTGTCCCCGATGTAACTTCCAAACTCTAAAATTACACCTCCACCATATACCATATCAGATAAATAATTCATATGTCCTAACAAACTTAATATTAAAAGTGTTATAATAGATATAAGGAATGAAAATTGGTGTTTTATTAAAAATTTTTTTAAATTAAACCTTTTTTCTTCTAAAAGAAATATTGGCCATAAATAAAAAAATATATAATTTAGTATTATTGGAAAATTTTTTAAAATATTTCTAAAATTGTGCATCTCGTAAATATCCATATTTTTTGAGTCATAAAATCCCCCCCAAATAAAAATTAATAATAAACCTGGTATAGCAAGTATGAAATAATTGATAAGAACTAAAAAAATTTTTTTAAAATTAAATTGGTTTAAAAATAAAAAAAAAATTATAAAAATAGGGAAAAAAACAAATGAATTTCTTGTATATAAAGCAGCTGAACTAAATATGCATAATAAAATTAAATCTATTGTTTTTGCGTCATTGTGGCTATTCTTTATTTTAATAAAAAAATAAAAGGATATTGTTAAAAAAAAAATACCTAAAACGGCAGAGGTTCCCCAATATGCTCTGCCACTAAACCATGGTAGTAAAAGTATTAAAGATCCTATTGAGTATGAGTCGATTTTAGAAAAATTTATTTTTTCTAAAGAGATGGCAAAAATTATAAATACAAAAAAACCGATAAATAAAGTACTTAATAAATATAAGTCTTTATCAAAACTAAAAGGATTTAGAAAAGCATGAAAAATATAATCTAAAGGATAATTTGCATCACCAAGTAAGCCATAGTTGACAATTGAATTATAAAAGTCTTCTTTAAAAAATTGTATATTATTAAAATAAAAAGATTTAAAATCTACCTGTGCACCAGCAATAGAATAATCTTTGAAATAAAAAAGTAGAAAATAGGAAAATATTGATAAAAAAACTAAAATATACTTTAAATTTTTTTTTCTTTTCTCCAACATTATTCTAAAATATTTAAATTGTTGCAAAAACTCTGCTAGACAATATATTAAGATTGTTGGTCTTCCAACTATGACGATAAACGAATTTCGTAATAAACATTACGGACGTGGGGGCAGTACCCACCACCTCCACCATTTACAACTTGAGGGGGTGAATCAGATTCGACGGATGTCTAAAGGCTATTCTTTCGTTCGAGATGGTTCCGACGTAACGGGCTACTTATAAATGCAAATAATAAATTTGCACTTGCTGCTTAATTAACTTGTTAATTAAGTAACGGGGTCTGGGGCACCTGGCAACAGAACGCCCCTTCTAGTTTAAATGTCAGAAAATAAATACATAGAAGATTTAAATAAATTCAATCTGTTATTTCAAAATTTTCCAAAGTATTGGGATGGTAAATCTTGCATAAATGAAATGAAATCAAAAAATGGACAGTGGCGTCAAATGGAATGGTGTGGATGGTATTTTGAATTAAAATGTAAACAAATTTTGAAAAATCATTTTTCATTGCCTGGAGATAAGTTTGGAAATGTTGAATTTGATTGTAGAGGAAACATTAACTGGGATTTTAAAAATCATGCTATTCAATCTGGCACTAATATAATTTTAAATGATAAAGAAGCTATTGATACCTCGCTAAATAATAACCAATACCACGGATTTATTGTATCTGAATGTGATGTTAAATATGATGAAGATGGATCATTCAAAAAATGGCATGATCAGTTAAAAGGTAGAGTTTCTAGTTATCAATTAGAGGCAAAAAAAAGAAAAGCAAATTCTAGAAAAAGAAAGGTCTCGGCAGAATTAAAACAAATTATATTTATGGTTTTAAACCAATCTGATTTATCAAAATTAATTATCCACAAGCAAGGCAGAAATGCAGATGGAGCTAGTCGAAAAGTAAAGTATCAATTTGATTTAAGAAAAATTAATGAAATATATCATCAAGTTTTAGATGCAAAATAAATTTTATAATACCGACTGTATTGATGGAGCACAAAAATACCTTGCTGACGATAGTGTTGATCTTATTATCACCGACCCTCCATATGGAATTGAAGGTGATAAATTAGACAAACACTATAATCGTAATGAAAATTTTGTCATTGATGGCTATGTGGAAATTCCAAAAAAAGAATACGCTTCATTTTCTGAGAAATGGATTCTACAAGCAGAAAGAATACTTAAACCCGGTGGTTCGATTTATATTGTTTCAGGTTACACTAATTTAAATGATATTTTAAATGCTTTAAAAAAAACATCTCTGGAAGAAATTAATCATATCATTTGGAAATACAATTTTGGTGTTTATACCAAAACAAAATATATTTCCTCCCACTACCATATTCTCTATTATAAAAAAAAAGGTGAGAAACATACGTTTAATACGTTTAGTCGTTATTCTGATAGTGAAAAAGCAGATAATGGTGGATCTAGAAATTATTTAGATAGAGAGGATGTTTGGATAATTAATAGAGAGTTTAAACCAGGTAAAATTAAAAATAAAAATGAATTACCGCAAAAATTATTAGAAAAAATGATCCAATATTCGAGTAATGAAGGTGACCTTGTTTGTGACTTTTTTTTAGGGAGTTTTTCAACGGCTAAAGTAGCAAAAGGTTTAAACCGTTATGCTACAGGTTTTGAAATCAGTAAAAATTCATTTAATTATCAAATTAAAGAATTCGAAAAATTAAAAACAGGATATTTACAAAGTCAAATACGTAAACCGCCCAAAAATCTTCTTGTTAATAGCGGAAAATCTTTAACTGCTGATGAAAAGAAGAAAATTAATGCAGAGTTTAAAAAAATTAAAGCAAGAGGTTTATCAAAAAAACAGGCTATAGAAGATATTTCTAAAAAGTATGGTCGTGGTTACTGGTCAGTTCTGAAAATTATTGATGGAACAACTAATAAGAGTTTAAAAAAATAATATTAACATCCACCTAAAGATGTCCAATTACTTTTATCCTTAAAACG